>JBDTVG010000256.1:0-60035 GCA_040007395.1 Chloroflexota bacterium | reverse complement strand
GGTCAGGTTTACAGGCAGCATGGTTATCCGATAGCATTAAAACAGTACAAACGTTCGAATATTATACCGCAGATATGCCACCGAAAAAAGTCCAGAAATGCAGAGCCAACGCTTGCCTTACTCCTACAAAATACATCTGTAGGGGTAAGGCAAACACACTGAAAGTGTCAAAACGAAGGCTAAAGTTTTTCGAGGGCGAGGGGAGTACTTTCGGCGGGTTTGACCGGAGTCTGCACATCGAGAATCTTGCCGTTTTCGTCGATGACATAATGTCCACGCCGTGACTGTGTAATCGAAGCCCCATCGGCAAGGGTGCGCGTTTGTATTGAGTCCCATGCTTTCGAGATAGCAAGATCGGTATCCGCCAATAAATGGAACGGCAAATTGAGCGCTTCGCGAAACTGGCGATGGCTATCTACGTCGTCGCCACTGACTCCCAAGACTATTGCGTTCTTGGCCTCAAACTGTGGATAGGCATCGCGGAAATGACAGGCTTGCAGTTCACAACCGCTCGTAAAATCTTTCGGATAGAAGTACAACACGACTTTCTTACCGCGAAAATCGGATAATTTGACGGACTTTCCTTCATCGTCAAGCACTTCAAAATCGGGAGCAATCTCGCCCACTGCTGGCATGTATTTTTCCTCATTGGCTTAAATTCAGGGATAAGAAGATTCTATGGATGCTTGCTGAGTTCTGCCACTAGCAATCTTAGACTCTAACGTATGTGATCATGTTTGTCGCAATCCTAGAGACTCAAAAAGGCAGAGGACAAAGCCACATCTGGATAAATTACTACCGAGTCAACGATTAAGCGTGCACCAGAAATAGCACCGAAGCTCGCGCCGACTTTTGTGTTATAGAGCAACTAGGCGATCACATTTAACGAATGGGCGAGATTTATCCTCGCCCGTCTGAAATGAAGAGATTACTGCTGTTATGGCTGAATTTTCTGAAAACAAGCGCCATTGTCAATCCAAGAGCAATTCCACCTACCACTGTCAAATCGTGTCCGGTAACCTTAAAATAGATCACTTCAAATATGACCAATATAGCGACATAACGTGCCAGAGTTAAACGTACACTTAAAATTGCATACGTCAAAAATAGCGCATGACCGGATACCAATGGGACTGGCAAGATTGCTCTGGCAATAGCGACTGGCAAAACCAAACCATCAATACACTTTTGCTTGAAACTGGTTTCATTCAGCCGCTTGAGGCGATCAAAGATGAACAGCACAAACGGGAATATGACGGGCGTATCGTAGATTAAGACTGAGCGCTGCTTTTCGCCCTTGATCAGAACGATCACAAAAAGTGCGAATAACAAGGTTATCGCGAGTGAAATCAGCAGCATCACGGTGGGACGAAAGAGAGTATCTTTGAGCTTTATCATGCGGGAGGTTCTAACTTGAACGCTCGCATATAGCAAAAATTTCTATCCGCAGCTTGTCGCCAATGGCTTTGACGACAATTGCCACCGCAAGGAAGGCAAAAGCCAGCGGTGTAAAGCAGCCCAGATAGTAACAGCCTGCAAGTTGGCGCTGCCTGCGAATGGATAGGGTAGGTCGTCTGAACATCAGCGCTTGACCTTTCGCCAGCGGGTCAAGCGATCATGCAATTGGAGCGCTTCGGCGTAGTACTGTTCCATTTGGCGCATAATCTCCAGCCATGGGCGACACTCTGCCGTTTGGCGTGCGCCATAGGCCATACGCCGCCGGAGATCGGGCGTATCGTGCAAGCAGCGTACCCGATCCGCGAATGCTGCCGAATCGTCTACGGGACAAATATAGCCGTTGAAACCGTCACGAACCAACGTAGCCGGCCCACCGCGATCCGTGACAATCGTGGGCAACCCGGAAGCCATCGCTTCCAGCACGACTTGACCAAAGGTTTCTTCCGGCCCCGGAAAGACAAAGACATCGGCGGCGGCAAACGCATTCGCCAGATCGTCACCGACCAGATAGCCCGTGAAGTGTGCATCGCTTCCACTGAATGCCTGTTCGATCTCAGGCTGATAGTTGCCGCCGCCAACCAAAGTCAGGGCAACGCGGGGATCTTGGGCAATTTTGCATAGGGTGTTGAGATGTTTTTCCTTCGCCATGCGGCCTACATACAGCACCAGCAGTCGCGATGGATCGCGCCCCGCCAGCAAGCGAGATCGCCATTCGGCGCTGCGTCGGGCAGGCGTAAAGCGCTCCGTATCGATCCCACGCTCCCATAAACGCAAGCGATGGAATCCCCAGTTACGCAGTTCTGACAGCGTAGCACGGGATGGCGCAAGGGTCAGATCGCAGCCGTTGTGGATAAAACGCAATATGTCGATAAAAGTAGACTGTAAAAACGAATAGCCGTAGGTTCGCGCATACGCTGGTAAATCAGTCTGGTAGTTCGCAATGACGGGGATATTCAATAGGTCGCCCGCGATCATGCCCATCATCCCCAAGCTAAAGGGGCTAAATAGGTGGATCACATCGGGAGCGAATTCGCGCAGACGCGAAAGCATGAAAGGCCAAGGCGGAGCAACTCGCGTTTCGGCGTAGAACGGCAGCCACAGCGAAGGAATACCATAGATCGGCGTGTGGCTGATCATTGCCGGAGCAGGGGCGGGCGCAAAGACAATCAACTCGCGTCCGGTACTTTCCAGATACTTGATCGTCAATAGCGCCGTGCGCGATACACCATCCACTTTGGGCAGGAACGCTTCAGTAAGAATAGCCACCCTTTTGACTGCTGGGGTGATCGCGCTTGATGGCAGTGCGCTGGTGTCGATTGACTCCGAACTCAGGATTGCATCGAGCATCATTTGCTGCATCACAAACCGTCCCCATTAGAATCAAAAAGGTAGGGATACATCCCTACCTTAGTATACCGATGTAATATTAAGGATCGTCTATGAAGCGTTACGAATTTGTGCGGCAAGCTCTGTCGTTTGCTTATCTGGCTCAACCTTGAGATTATTCCGCAGTTCCTTTGCCAGTTGGTTATACACCTCAAGGGCACGTTGGGGTTGACCTAGTTCGGCAAAGAGCAGCATAACACCGCGAGCGAGATCTTCACGATGCGGTTGCGCCCGCGAAGCACGCAGATACAGTCCTAACGCTTCCTGTATATCCCCTTGCCTCTGTCGTAGTTTCGCCAAACTGGACAGTGCATCAGCATAGGTCAAGGCCAGTTCATCACGACGCACCACTGTCCACTCCATATCGAGCGCACTGAGGAATAAGCCACGATACACATAAATGGCTCGTTCCAGCATCTCTATCGCGGTATCATCGTCGGCAACGACGCTGTTCTGGACATTTTCCGCGAACTTAACCACATCATAGTGCAGTTCGACATCGGGCGAAATGCGGTAGAACCCCGACCAATATACGGTGAGATCGAAGCCGAGAATTTCACTAATCTTGCGCTTGGTGACATGGAATACGTTGGTTGCTTCACGCACCGAAAGGCTAGGCCAAAAGGTCTGGAAGATCTCATCGCGAGTGACCATACCTCGGTCTATCAGGTAGAAAAATAATGACCGCGGCAGCATTCCATCCCAACGATCTATCTGTTTGCCGTTGATGAGCGCTCGACCCGGCCCTAACCCATAAACATCGATGATCGAAGTCCCCTCGGTCTGGTTGCCATAGTCGGTCAACATGCGTTCCGAGTCAATCGGAAAGAGCTTAACCTTACCCTGAATGGTCGGGTTGGCGATGAGGGTTTGCGGCAACTGGCGACTAGCGACAATCACCTGTGAGTTAGCAGGTAGGCCATTTGCGAGTGCAGCGACCCAGTTTTGAACCGCTTCATCGGCAAAGTCAAAGCCATCGATCACCAGCATCAGATTGCCAACTGGTTGCAGTGCTTTGAGGGCAACTTGCGCGGCTTTTTCGGCGCTAGCGCCTGAGTCTAGAGTGGGCATCTGGCGACCAAGCTGTTCGCTCAATGCATCAGAAAGTGCGCTCCACACTTCGTCTAATCCCAACTCGCAGCACCTAGCATGTAGTGCCACGAAAAGACAGGTTTTCTGGACACGATGTAATTCTGCACCCAAGATCATATGCTGGTTAGCAAAATTTGGGTGCAAGAGGATCAATGGTACGTCAGTGGGGAAGACACTGTTCAGCCAATGTCTGCTTGTCCCTGCAATCACAGTAGTCTCCTATCATGGGGGTTAATCAACGATTTTAAACCTTGATAAGGCATAATAGAAAAACCCGATTCTTCCGGCTTTTTATATTTGCCAAAAAATATGCTCAATAGCTGAATCTTGGATTTAGGATAACGTTGAAGCGTTCTGAACAAATGCTAACGAATATTGCTCAGAGATGCAAACAAAGTATCAGTGCGAATTTCTATTCTGACAAACCCACACTATCAACTCTTTTAGTATGTTGAATTGTTATCAAGTAGTCAAACTATTTTTTGAGTTTGATTGCAATTTGCAATGAAAACATACCAAGAGTTACTCTAAGATTATCACAAAAAAGAAATTTTTTATAAAATTGTTAGGGATTTTTTACAATACGAATATAGCGCTATCGCTTAGCATTGTAAAAATATCGGCGTAGTTGGCTCAGACAGACAGTTTATTAGGGTTTTGTCTGATGCGTCCAGTAGAGCTGTTCGCGAACTTGTAAATCTGTTGTTCGGATTTTCATGGCAAGATCTGCTGCTAGATTACGCATTAACCGATAGCCAAGCTGCGGATAGGTATCACATAAAAGCATCAACTTGTCACGGGGAATAATAATCAGATGGGTGTCGTGTTGGGCGCAGCGTGCCGCCGCCGAACGCACCCCTTCGTCGACCAGCGCCACTTCACCAAAAGACTGCCCCCGACGCAGAGTGGCAATCGTTTGATATTCTGGGCCGCCAGGCTGGGCCGTCCCCACCAACGCCGGATCTACCTGAATCTGGACTTCGCCATTGGCGATCACATATAATTCATCACCCGATGTGTTTTCGGCAAAAACCACATCGCCCGTCTGGTAATGTCGTTCTTCGCATATGGAAGCGATCAACTCAAGCTGCGTTGTTGACAACTCGTAGAAAATATCCGCTTGTTTGAGTACTGTTGCAACAGACATGTACAGCTCCTGATAGATCGGTTAGAACGAGTGGAAGAATTACTGACATTCATTGTACATATGTGTGGATCGATGCGCAATATACTTGCCCAAGGTTTCAGAATTCAAATTAGGGGAAAGAGGGATGAAGACCGTGATGAAGACGATTGGGTTACTTGGCGGCATGAGTTGGGAGTCATCAGTCTTGTATTATCGCATCATCAATGAGACAGTGCGAGACCGACTCGGTGGCCTGCATTCCGCACAGAGCCTCATGTATTCCTTCGATTTCGAGCAGATTGAAGCACTACAACATGCGGGCAACTGGAATGAAGCGACTCAATTGTTGATCGCGGCGGCACAGCAACTCGAACGGGGTGGTGCAGATTTCGTAGTGATCTGTACCAATACAATGCACAAGATGGCAGATGAAGTGCAGGCCGCGATCCAAATCCCGCTGCTGCACATTGCTGATCCTACGGCAGCGGCGATCAAAGCACAAGGGGTAACGTGTGTCGGGCTGCTTGGCACCCGGTTCACGATGGAGCAGGATTTCTACAAGGGGCGCTTAACGGATCAGCACAGTTTGGAAGTGTTGGTTCCCGAACCGGAGGAACGCGATCACATTCATCGCATCATTTACGATGAATTGTGCCTCGGCATCATCCGTCCCGACTCACGGGCTATCTATCAGCAAATCATTGCTGCGTTAGCAGAACGTGGCGCTCAGGCGATCATTCTTGGCTGCACCGAGATTACGCTGCTAATTGCTCCAGAAGATAGCGTGCTGCCCGTCTTTGACACGACTGCCCTACACGCCGTTGCCGCAGTGGATTACGCCCTGACTGTTTAGCGTCGGTTTCGGCATACAAGGTCAGGTAGACATCAAAACAAGTGGCCTGCCCACTTATTTGAAGCGAAAATCCTAAGATTTAACTGTTGCGTTGCCGCTGGATCTCGAATAGGATTGCACTGGTAGCGGCTGCGGCATTGAGCGACTCGGCCGCATTTGCCATCGGGATCGAGATTCCACCCTTAATGACTTGCAGTGCCTGCTGGTCGGCACCATGCGCTTCGCTGCCGATAATGACGGCAGAGGGGATCTTCCAGTCAACGTTGTCATAGCGGGTTTCGCCGTGCGCGTCGGCAAGATAGATCGCCAGTGTTTCGCCATAGTCGCGGGCAATATCGGGCCAAGATCGGCGCACAACTGGAATACGGAAGTGTGCGCCCATACCGCTTCGCAGCACTTTGGCGTTAAAGGCATCGACGCAGTGCGGCGCAAGGATCACGAGATCGGCTCCGGCAGCGGCGGCGGTGCGCAAGATCGTACCCAGATTGCCGGGGTCAGCAATGCCGTCCAGAATTAACGCAAGCGTGATCTTTGTCGGAATGGGGAGTTCGGGCAGCGGCACTACTGCAATAATGCCCTGCGGTGATTGAGTTTCGGCGGCATGGGCAAACACTTCGCCGCTGGCTTCAAGGCAAGTGACCCCACGCTGTTGGAGGTCGGCAAAAAGCCGGGAACCCGGTTGATCCCCGGCAATAGCGTCAGCAGTGTAAAGCACAAAATCAGGCACGCTGCCTACAGCCAGCGCATCAGCGACTAATCGCACCCCTTCGAGGGCGACCCGGTTTTCCTTGCGGCGCGATTTTCCACTGCTTTGCAAGGCGCGGATGAGCTTGACGCGCTCGTTTTGCAAGCTGGTAATCACAGGTGCAGGAGCTTGGCCCCGCCTGTCTGAAGGGTATGAAATAGTGTCCTGACTTTCTTAGATCGCGGCTTTGGCAGTATTGATGATAGCGCTAAAGGTAGCAGCATCGCGGGTAGCGATGTCCGACAGCACCTTGCGATCCAGTTCGATCCCAGCGACTTTGAGCGCATGAATCAGGCGGCTGTAGCTCATGTTGTCTTTGCGAGCGCCCGCGTTAATGCGTGCAATCCACAAGCCACGAAGCTGACGGCGACGTTGGCGACGGTCACGGTAGCTATACCATAGACTTTTCATCATCGCTTCGTTGGCGCGGCGGAACAAGCGGTGCTTGCTACCCCATTGCCCTTTGGTTAGGGCGAGAATTTTCTTATGACTGCGGCGGGTAACATACCCACCCTTAGTACGTGCCATTGATCAAATAACTCCCGTTTCGCTTTTTAGGCTGGTGGATTCGCTTTGTGCTTCTTCAAATAGGGGGCTAGACGAGCCACACGGCGACGGTCAAACTTGTTCGTCACCACGAGCATCCGCGACAGCAATCGTTTAGTGCGTTTGGGTGTGCGGCGGCGCAAGTGACTCTTGCCACCTTTGGTGCGTACTAGCAGCCCCGTGCCAGTCACCCGGAAACGCTTAGCAGTTGCCTTATGCGTTTTCAGCTTGTATTTCTTCACAATCTCTACTCCTGCTAGACATTACAGCACCGCACGAAAGGTGCGGTGCAGGTGATGAGAAGTTAGTTGCCAAACAACGCGACGTTAATGATAAACTGGATCTGGTCGCGCAGAGTACTTCTATTTATTGCCATCTACGAACAATGGCTTACGATTTCTTTATGGCTTCTTTTTGTCTTTGTCCGGTGAAGGAGCCAGCACCATCAACATGGTTCTGCCATCCATCGTCGGCATCTGCTCAACAATCGCGACATCCTGCAACTCTGTAGCGATCTCGTTAAGCTGTTCCCGTGCAATCTGCGGATAGTCGATCTCGCGTCCACGAAAACGGATACGTACCTTGACTTTCATGCCATCGGCAATCCACTTCCGCGCATCCCGTACTTTAAATCCCAAATGGTGATCGTTGGTTTTGGGGCGCAGGCGGATTTCCTTGACTTCAATTGTCTTTTGCGCTTTGCGGGCTTCACGATCCTTTTTGGAACGTTCGTAAAGAAATTTACTGAAGTCCATCACCCGGCAAACTGGGGGTTCGGCGTTGGGCGAAACCTCAACAAGATCCATCCCGCGATCATTGGCGATATTCATCGCCTCACGCAGCGAGACAACCCCTAGGTTTTCATTTTCCCCTTTAGGGCCTGCGACAATCAGTCGTACTTGGGTAATCCCGCGAATCTGCTCGTTGACTCTATAATCTCCGGCGCTGATACTGCTCACCTGGCCTTTCAAATCTGAACTTTTCTGATGCGCAGTTTTGTCCTACGCATAAGTGTTTTATCCTAGCACAAGCACCCTGAGAAGTCAACATTGATTGTGTGCCCCACCTGCATTCGGAAGCAGGAAGAATCCCAACAGCGAACGCTCTTTGTTTACCGTAATCTCTGTTCAATGCTGTTGCGCTAGCAAGACACCGCTGTACAATTCAGGCGTTATTGATTAAGAATTTTTACGAAGAAAGTCTGAACCCCATGAGTTTGAGCAACATCGATTTTGTAAATGCAGCCCCGGTGAGTATTGTCCCTTTTGGCAATGTGGCGATTCGTCTCAACCCGATTGATGATGTTGCGATTGCAAAAGTGACACTGCTCGCCGGGACTATCCTCGATCTTGGTGGGGGAACGCAGATCAAAGTGCTGCGGCTTATCGCCAGCGGACACAAAATTGCACTGCGCGATATTGCGTTAGGCGAACCGTTGCGGCGCTATGGGCAGATTATCGGGTTTGCTACACAGACTATCCCGGCAGGTGAACACGTCCATTTACATAATTTGGCAGTCGGTGATTTTGCCCGCGATTATGCTTTCGGTACAGAGATTCAGCCTGTCACTTATGTTCCTGAAGCGCAGCGCCGCACATTTTTAGGCTACAAGCGGCCTGACGGACGGGTCGGTACACGCAACTACATCGGGGTCATTTCCAACGTGAACTGCTCTGCACATACGACTCGCAAGATAGCCCATTACTTTACCCCCGAACGGCTCGCCGCTTATCCTAATGTAGATGGCGTGATTGCACTGGCGCATCTGGCAGGCTGTGCCAACAAATCCGGCGGCCTTGATATGGTGTTGCTGCAACGTACATTGGCAGGCATGGCGCAACATGCCAATATTGCCGCCTATATCCTCGTCGGCCTCGGCTGCGAATCTAATCAGATCAGCGAGATCGTGGAAAACTACGCCCTGCGAGATTCTCGCCAGCCAACTCAAGCACCGCCTAGCCTGACTATTCAGGGCATGGGCGGGATTCGCAAAACAATTGAAGCGGGTATCGCAGCGATAGAAGAACTTCTGCCGCTGGCAAATGCTGTAACGCGCACACCGCAACCTATTTCAGAATTGATCGTGGCGCTGCAATGCGGCGGCAGCGATAGCTGGTCAGGCATCACGGCGAATCCGCTGGTGGGGCTAATTGCTGATGAGATTGTGCGACAGGGCGGAACCGCTGTGCTAGCGGAAACCCCAGAAATCTACGGAGCAGAGCATCTTCTCACACGCCGTGCCATTAGTCCCGCAGTGGGCGACGCACTAATCGCTAAAGTGCGCTGGTGGGAACAACATACAAAACGCCTCAACATTGAAATGGACAACAATCCTAGCGTCGGCAACAAAGCGGGCGGCTTGACGACTATCCTTGAGAAGTCGCTAGGCGCTGTGGCAAAAGGCGGTAGTACGCCGCTAATGGGCGTATATGATTATGCCGAACCTGTCACCGCACGCGGTTTCACCTTTATGGATTCGCCGGGATACGATCCCGTTTCGGTGACGGGACAAGTGGCAGGCGGCTGTAATCTTGTGTTGTTCACGACAGGTCGCGGATCGGCATTTGGCTTCAAGCCTGCACCTAGCATCAAGATCGTCAGCAACACCGCCACCTATGAGCACATGATCGACGATATGGATGTGAATGCGGGCTGTATCATGGAAGGCACGGATATGACCCAAACTGCCGCCGATCTGCTCGATCTGGTGATTGCCGTGGCTTCCGGGCAACCGTCCAAAAGTGAAGCGCAAGATGTAGGCGAATCAGAGTTCAATCCCTGGAATCTTGGCGGCGTGTTGTAATCGCCATCGAGACTCCACAGGACTGCTATTTCGTTTTGAGCCGACAATCGGTATCAAAATCGAGATCGATCTTCGTGTTTCTAATGCTGAAGTTGTAGCCAGCAACATTGTAGATTATCTTAGCGACTGCATCTGATGGCGCACCTTTTTCGAGGGCGGCACTCCACAGCGTTTTCAGGGCACATTTCGGCGCAGTAGCCGCATGAAGCCCTTGTACAGCGCCGCCGATGCTGATCATCCTTTTGGGCTGGATAAGCACTTCAACCTGATTATCCCACTTCTGATCAGTCACACCCCTGACCCCTAGCGGGGGTGCGCTGGGTGGCTGGGTCGATAACTCCTCAAAGAAGCGATAATCGACGTTAGGATCATACGGCGCACTCAGATCGAGCGTGCCATCAGACCGCACATAAGTGGCAATGATGGTGTCAAGATCCAGCGTACTTCCGGCAAATTTGTGAACACTGTCATAGGAAGCAATAGGATCAAAGTGGCTTGGGTCGCCGGGAACCGCGTCGATCTGGACAGGTAGTCCGCCGGATGACAATACTGATCCAATAGACTGTTGCAAGCGCGGGATGATAAGCGCGACAGCACCGCAACTTGCAAATACAATAAGAATCACGATGACTAGACAAAATGTCCATCTTGGTCTGGAGCGTGTCTTCGATGATAGGTTAGCCACGATGTTTTGGTTCCTTTGAGCAGCGTTCGCATGGTTGAGCCTACACCCAAAAGCCTGCATGAACAAACTACCTGACGAAGGCTGCAACACAACGCTATAGGATAGCAATAGAACAGTATCGTGATCATTCTCTGACAATCCGCTTGTAGAGCCAGATTACCCTGTTTATAATCACCGCAAGTTATTTTGAGGATAAAGTTATGGTTGATCCTGCTAAACGTACTCCTGAACTCTTAAAACTTCGGGAAGCTAATGTTCCACGCGGCATTTCCACCGCCCATCCGATCTTTGCGGGTCGAGCAGAAGGGGCGCGGTTATGGGACGTTGACGGCAATGAATACATTGATTTTGTCGGCGGTATTGGCGTATTAAACGTCGGACATAATCACCCGCGTGTAGTACAGGCTATTAAAGCTCAGTTGGAATTGTTTACCCATACCAGTTTTCAGGTCGCCATGTATGAATCCTACATTCGGCTGGCTGAAAAACTGAATGCTTGTGCGCCGGGTAACGCCCCTAAGAAGTCGATTCTGTTTACTAGCGGTGCCGAAGCCACCGAAAACGCTGTGAAAATCGCCCGTGCGTACACGGATCGCCCCGGCGTGATCGCGTTCACGAATAGCTTTCACGGGCGGACTCTGATGGGTCTAACGCTTACTGGAAAAGCCCGCCCTTACAAGCAGAACTTCGGCCCCTTTGCCCCGGAAGTTTACCGCACTCCCTTCCCCTACGAGTATCGCGGCTGGACAACCGAACGAGCATTAGAGGGCTTGCAAGAAGTTTTTGAGACTCAGATCGCGCCGGAACGAGTCGCGGCGATTATCATCGAACCTGTGCTTGGTGAAGGTGGCTTTGTACCAGCGCCATCAGAATTTCTGCACGCGCTGCGCCGGATTACCGAACAAAACGGTATTGTGTTGATCGATGACGAAATTCAATCGGGTTTCGGGCGCACCGGGAAACTCTATGCCATCGAATACAGCGGCATCGTCCCGGATCTGATCACGTTTGCTAAGAGCGTTGCCGGGGGTGTTCCGCTTTCTGGCGTTACCGGACGGGCGGATATTATGGACGCGCCCGATCCCGGCGGACTCGGCGGAACGTTTGGCGGAAATCCGTTGGCGTGTGCTGCCGGGTTAGCCGTCTTTGATATTTTCGCGGAAGAAAATCTGTTGGAGCGTGGCGTTCAACTTGGTGAGCGGCTGTTAGAGGCGTTTCTGGCGTTTCAAGTGCAGTACCCTCAAATTGGCGATGTGCGTGGACTGGGGCCAATGCTTGCGATGGAGTTGGTGAAGGATCGCGCTACGAAAGCACCCGCACCAGAACTGGCGCAACAGGTGGTCGAAGTCGCACGTTCACATGGTTTGCTGCTGATGAAGGCGGGCCTATACAACAATACCATTCGGGTGCTAGTACCACTGGTAGCCACAGAACACGATATTGACGAAGCGTTACAAGCCCTATCGCAGACCCTTGGCGAAGTCCTTGAACCGGGGGTATCCTCGGCGCAAAATACACTTGAAACTACAAAGGTTAATTAGGTAATGCAAACTCAGGTCGGCTTTGAGTTTTTGCCCCAAGCGTTACAGGATGCCTTTCATACCACTGCCGGACGCACATTTAAGGTCACGAATCCGGCAACAGGCGAAGCGATTGCCACTATTCCCGATCACGGCGCAGCAGAAGCACATCGTGTCGCTGATGCGGCAGTGAAAGCATTTGACCAGTGGAAAAACGTTACCCCATTTGAACGATCATCAATCATGCGGCGCTGGTTCAATCTGATGATTGAGCAAGAAAACGCATTGGCACGGCTGATGAGCATGGAAATGGGCAAGCCAGTTGCCGAGGCACGCGGCGAAGTCCGCTATGCCGCCGGGTTTGTCGAATGGTATGCCGAGGAAGCCAAGCGTGTCTACGGCGATACTATCCCGCCACATGCTGCCAATAAACGGCTGTTCGCGATCAAGCAGCCCGTTGGCCCTGTCTATGCGATCACGCCTTGGAACTTCCCCGCCGCCATGATCACCCGCAAAGCTGCGCCCGCCCTTGCCGCAGGCTGTAGTTTTGTGAGCAAACCTGCCGAACAATCACCGCTGACCGCACTCTATCTGGCCTACCTGTGGGAAGTCGCCGGGGGGCCAGCCGATGTCTTTCAGGTGATCACCACTTCCGATCCTGTACCTGTCTCAAAAGTCTTTATGGAAGACCTACGGATCAGGAAGTTAACCTTCACTGGCTCAACCGAAATCGGCAAGCTGCTGTATTCGCAATCGGCGGCGACCATGAAACGCATCTCGCTCGAACTCGGCGGACACGCTCCATTTTTGATCTTTGCCGATGCCGAGCTTCCACTGGCGGTCAAAGAAGTGGTGGCCTGCAAGTTTCGCAACGCGGGGCAAACGTGTGTGTGTACCAATCGCATCTACGTTCAGGAACCGATCTACGAAGCGTTTTCGCAGCAGTTGGCGGAAGCGGTTCGCGCCCTGCGAGTTGGCGATCCGTTAGACGAGACGACTCAGATCGGCCCCTTAATTGATGAGAATGGGCTGGCAAAAGTGAAGGCACATCTTGCCGATGCGATGCAGCATGGGGCAAAGGTACTCACAGGCGGGAATTCTCGCGATGGCTTGTATTTCGACCCAACCGTGCTGATTGATGTTCAGCCGGGAATGCTGCTGATGAACGAGGAAACCTTTGGTCCGATAGCACCTGTTCTCACCTTTAAAGACACTGCCGACGCGATCCAGATGGCAAATGATACGCCCTATGGACTGGCTTCATACCTGTATACCCGCGATATTGATCGGGCAATTCGGGTGGCGGAAGCGTTGGAATACGGCATTGTCGGCTTGAATGATGGGCTACCCTCTACTCCTCAAGCTCCTTTTGGCGGAGTCAAGGAATCCGGGCTTGGGCGTGAAGGCGGCAAATGGGGAATCGAAGAATACCTCAACATCAAATATATCTCGCTGGCACTGCACTAGTTCATTAGTCATGCCGCCCGCGTTAATCCTATCGATTGGATAGCTGTAAAGGCTATTAGAGATACCTACTTTGGAGGGAATCGTATGAAAAAAGGTTTTGTAGTTGTCATTGCGCTGCTGCTTCTCGTGGGAATGTTGCCAACGCAGCCAGTACATGGTGCGGGCGAGGGCGAAGTCGATATTATCGCATGGCCCGGTTATATCGAGCGCGGCGAATCCGACAAGAGCTATGACTGGGTGACAGATTTTGAAAAGACCAGTGGCTGCAAGGTCAATGTTCAGGTAGCGGCGACCTCGGATGAAATGGTCGCGCTGATGAACGAAGGTAGCTACGATCTTGTGACCGCTTCCGGCGATGCTAGTTTGCGGCTGGTGGCAGGCAAGCGGGTTCAGCCTGTCGATCTGAGCAAAGTGCCGAGCTACTCAACTGTAGACAAGCGGCTGCAAGGCGCACCGTGGTACACCGTTGACGGCAAGAGCTATGGTGTTCCCTATCAGTGGGGGCCAAATGTGCTCATGTACAACACTGATGTTTTCAAGGCCGCACCAAAAAGCTGGAGCGTTGTCTTTGAGGAGCAAACGCTCCCTGATGGGAAGTCGAATGCTGGTCGTATTCAGGCTTATGACGGCCCGATCTATATAGCCGATGCAGCGCTGTACCTCATGAACAAGAAGCCCGAACTCGGTATCAAAGATCCCTATTCGCTGGACGATACCCAGTACAAAGCAGTGCTTGATGTACTAAAGGCACAGCGAAAGCTGGTTTCCCGGTACTGGCACGATGCCACTATCCAAACCGATGACTTTATCAACGAAGGAATCGTGGCTTCTGGGTCGTGGCCCTATCAGGTTAATTTGCTGCAATCCTCGAAAAAGCCAATTGCCAGCACGATCCCACAAGAAGGCGCGACGGGTTGGGCGGATACAACGATGTTAGGGGCTGAGGCCAAACATCCGGCCTGTGCTTACCTATGGATGGAGCATTCGCTGAACCCTAAGGTTCAGGGCGATGTCGCTGCATGGTTTGGATCGGTGCCTGCTGTGCCTGCGGCCTGCACTGCCAGCGATCTACTGGGCAAGGATGGCTGCACCACCAATGGGATCGATAACTTTGATAAGATTAAATTTTGGTATACGCCCGAAGTA
This sequence comes from Chloroflexota bacterium, assembly GCA_040007395.1. Taxonomy (GTDB): domain Bacteria; phylum Chloroflexota; class Anaerolineae; order Aggregatilineales; family UBA2796; genus DATGFK01. The sequence goes on along the minus strand of JBDTVG010000256.1, from coordinate 45,208 downwards.
AAATGTGCCGATGGTCGTGGCGATATTTGTGTGCCGTACCGCAAATGGGTAACGGACTATATCGCGATTATCGGTTCTCGATAAAATGGATCAACGTTTACCTCACCCTAAATCCCTCTCCACTGCGTAGAGAGGGGCTTCCAGAAACTCTTGACTCCCCTCTCCGAATTTGGAGAGGGGTTAAGGGGTGAGGTAAACAGTCAATAGTCGATAGAACCCCAAACGATAGATTTTTGATGAAATCTTGAATATTTTCGGCACAGTGCATTTCGGAGCAATCGTCATGGATTACAAATTGTGGATAAACGGTCGGTGGACAGACTCCAAAGGCGGGCAACTGCTGACCGTTGAAGATCCGTCTACCGGTGAAAAATTGGCAGAAGTGGTCAACGCCAGCCGCGAAGATGTCGATCAGGCGGTGCAAGCGGCACATGTCGCCTTTTACGATGGGCGTTGGTCGCGTCTGACTCCCGGCGAAAGAGCATTGGCAATCTGGAAACTGGCTGACTTGCTCGAAAAACGTCTGGAAGATTTTGCCAGAGTCGAATCGCAGAATACAGGCAAGCCGTTTGCGTTTGTGAGCAGCGGCGCAGACCTACCATTTACGATAGACAATCTGCGTTTCTTTGCGGCGGCTGCCCGCGATACACACGGCTATGCAACCGGCGAATATGCGAAGGGCTTTACCTCGATGTATCGCCGCGAACCAGTGGGGGTTGTGGGGCAGATTGCCCCTTGGAACTACCCACTCATGATGGCAGTTTGGAAGATCGGGCCTGCCCTTGCCGCAGGCTGCACGGTGATCCTCAAGCCAGCGCCCACGACTCCACTTACGTCGCTCATGCTGGCGGAACTCACCGCCGAAGCAGGAATCCCTGACGGCGTAGTCAATGTGATCACAGGCGGCAATGAAACGGGGCAAGCACTGGTCGAGCATCCGCTAGTACGCATGATCAGCGTGACAGGCTCAACCAACACGGGCAAGAAGATCATGAAGACTGCCGCCGATACGCTCAAACGGGTACATCTGGAATTGGGCGGCAAAGCGCCATTTATCGTTTTTGATGATGTCGATGTTGAAGCTGTCGCGGCAACGGCGACACTCGCCGCGACGTTCAACACTGGACAAGACTGCACTGCCGCCACCCGCGTTTATGTCCAGCAAGGACAAGAATCCAACGTGCGGGAGGCATTAGTCGAGGCCATGCGTGCGGTGAAGATCGGACTGCCCTTTGAGGAGGGTATCCAGATGGGGCCGCTAATCAGCAGTATTCAGCGCGAACGAGTCGAAGGGTTTGTGGCACGCGCCAAAGCTAGTGGCGCAAAAATCCTGACAGGTGGCGGCAGACCAAGCCAGATGGCAAGCGGCTATTACTTTGAGCCGACCGTGATTTCAGAAGCCGATCAGCATTCCGAAATCATTCAAAGCGAAATCTTTGGCCCAGTATTGACGATCAGCACCTTCAAGAGCGAAGATGAAGCGATTCAGCTAGGCAACGACATTCAGTATGGCTTGGCAGCTTCCGTGTGGACACGCGACATTACCCGCGCTATGAAAGTCTCTCGCGAACTTGAATTCGGCACAGTCTGGATTAACGACCACATTCCGCTGGCCTCCGAAACGCCGCATGGCGGGTTCAAGCAATCCGGCTTCGGCAAAGATCTTTCCGCAGAAGCAGTGTCCGATTATCGCATTACCAAGCATGTCATGGTCAAAAACACATGAGCGATCAGAAAAACGATCATCAAGCCGCCGCGCCTGCGGTGCAATTCACAGCGGTTGAGCGCTACTTCGGTGACGTACATGCTGTGGATGGGGTCGATATGGCGATTGACGACGGCGAGTTTTTCTCAATGCTCGGTCCATCAGGGTCGGGCAAGACAACCTGCTTACGTCTGATCGGTGGCTTTGAACAGCCGACAAGTGGACGCATTGAAATTCACGGTCAGGATGTCACGAATATTCCGCCGTTTCTGCGCGATGTGAATACTGTGTTTCAGGATTACGCGCTGTTCCCCCACATGACCGTCGGGCAGAATGTCGGCTACGGGTTAATGGTAAAAAAAGTCCCGCAGGCGGAGCGCGAACAGCGCGTCAAAGAGATGCTGGCACTCGTGCAACTGCCCGATATGCAGAACCGCAAGCCTTCACAGCTTTCCGGTGGGCAGCGCCAGCGGGTTGCCCTCGCCCGTGCGCTGATCAATCATCCGCGTGTGCTACTGCTGGATGAACCGTTGGGGGCACTTGACCTTAAACTTCGCCAACAGATGCAGCTCGAACTGAAAGCCATTCAACATCAAGTTGGGGTTACGTTTATCTTTGTCACGCACGATCAAGAAGAAGCCCTGACCATGAGTGACCGGATCGCCGTGTTCAATCAGGGCAAGATCGAGCAAATTGGCACGCCAACGGAAATTTATGAACAGCCCGCCACGAAATTTGTGGCAGGCTTTGTTGGTACGTCCAACTTGATCAACGCTGAACAGGCGAAGCAAATTGTCGGTCAACGCGGTGATTATGCACTCCGACCCGAAAAAGTGAGCATCGTCGCGGAAGAGTCATCTGTGGCTGCTGATCAATGTTGTGTGACAGGCACCATTCAGGATGTGATCTATCTGGGGGTCAATACACGCTACGTGGTCAATCTGGATATGGGCGGTGAAATGGTCGTGCTTCAGCAAAATCTGCGTGCTAGTGCCGATAATCCGACAGTCTCACACAGACAAAAGGTGATGCTTATCTGGCAGCGCGACGATCTGCGCCTATTGCAAGGATAGAACAAACAATTATGGTGACTGATGCTCAGACTATTCAGACCAAAAAGCTATCCACCCCAGAATACTTATCACGCTTTTTTTTCAACCATCCCCGCACGGTGCTTATTCTGCTGCTAGCAGTACCGCTAACGTGGCTCATCGTGTTTTATGTTGGGCCACTGCTCATCTTAGCACTGCAAAGCTTTTTCTATATCGATGATTATTCCGGCACGATGGTTAAACAGCTTTCGCTGAACACCTACGCGGAACTATTTACACCGCCGAATATGGAGATCGTGACACGTACTGTCACTATGGCAGCCGCTGTCACACTGGTTGATGTCCTAATTGCCTTTCCGCTGGCCTACTATCTGGGGCGTTTTGCCAAAGGGCGGATTAAGAGTCTGCTGTATCTCGGTGTGCTGCTGCCCTTGTGGTCAAGCTATCTGGTCAGGGTCTATGCGTGGAAGTTGATCCTGTCTAACGAAGGAATCGCCAACTGGTTTTTTGAGGTAGTCCACTTGACAGGCGTTCGAGACTGGCTGCTGAGTTTGCCTGTTGTTGGCGGATCGTCGCTGTCTTTTTCCTATCTCGGCATGTTTATGGTGTTCGTGTATATCTGGCTGCCCTACATGATTCTGCCGATCAATGCAGCGTTGGAGCGTGTGCCACGTTCGCTGCTTGACGCATCGAGCGATCTGGGGGCAAAACCCGGTTACACCTTTCGCCGCGTTATTTTGCCGCTAGTATTCCCCGGCATCATCGCCGGATCGATTTTTACGTTTTCGCTGACGTTAGGCGATTATATTATCCCGACGGTGATCGGCAACTCAAGCTATTTTATTGGGCCTGTGGTGAATCGGTTGCAAGGCACAAGCGGGAATGTTCCGTTGGCAGCAGCCTTTACCATAGTGCCCATAACGATTATGGGCGTTTATTTGCTACTGGCTCGCCGGACAGGAGCTTTCGATGCGCTCTAACGCTCGTAAAGAGTCGCGCAACACACCATCGACAGAACGTGCCTCTTTAGGATTGAAACTGGCAACGCTCGGCGCGATCCTGTTCCTGCATATTCCTATTGTGATTATCGCGCTGTATGCCTTTACCACCGAGGATCGCACCTATCAATTCCCGCCGCCGGGACTCACATTCAATTGGTTTGGCGTGATCCTTGAACGGGCAGATTTCTGGCGGGCGCTGGTACTTTCGTTAGAAGTCGCGAGTGTAGCGACCTTTACGGCGATGGCCTTTGGCAGCTTAATCGCCGCCGCAGTCTACCGGACACAGTTTTTCGGCAAAGAAACATTATCGCTGCTAGTCATTCTGCCGATTGCCTTACCCGGCATCGTTACAGGTATTGCGCTGCGCTCCGGTATCCGCCTGTTAGATTTGGACTTCAGCTTTTGGACGATTGTGCTTGGACACGCCACATTTTGCATTGTCACCGTCTATAACAACGTGGTCGCGCGATTACGTCGCACGGCCTATTCTCAGATCGAAGCCTCAATGGATCTCGGTGCAACGACATTTCAAACGCTGCGTTATATCACCCTACCGACTATCGCATCGGCACTCTTGGCGGGCGGTATGTTAGCGTTCGCGCTTTCGTTCGATGAGGTGATCGTGACAACGTTTACGTCAGGAGCGCAGCAAGCCACCTTGCCGATCTGGATGCTGACTCAATTAACACGCCCTCGCGAACGCCCAATTACCAACGTCGCGGCGCTCATTGTGACTGCGATCACCTTTATTCCCATTTTGATTGCCTACCGCTATACACAACAAGCCGGCGAACAGTAGGGCGAAGAATCATTAGGTGTCAAATTAGGAAGATTAGGTGGGAATAGTCGATATGTTGCTGCTTGCTCATCAAGCTTGACTCTTCCTGAACCCTTTAATCGAAAGTCCTGCGATTTGTTAGAATCTATAGCCTCAATTGCTTATCAGAGACTTGAAATTTTCGCTTCCAAACTATGGGAGTACTCCATGCCTGAATCACTGCGTCTCTTTATTGCGATTGAACTGCCTGCACCTGTGATGGAGGCTATTGAAAATGTACAACAGCGATTGCGTTCGATGGACAGTGATCATGTAATCCGATGGAGTGCCAGCAGCGGTTTCCATATCACCTTGAAGTTTCTCGGTAATACGCCCATAGCCGCACTGCCAGAGATCCAAGCACACTTACCCGCAACCTTAACTGACATCAGGCCGTTTACGCTGACGATTGCTGGTCTAGGTGCATTCCCGACTCTACGCGATCCACGTATTGTGTGGGCAGGAGTAGGCGGCGAGCTTCAACCCCTGTACGCTTTGCGGGATACAGTCGAACGCGAGATCGCGCCGCTGGGCTACCCCACTGAGGCGCGTCCATTTAGCCCACATTTAACCTTAGGGCGACTGCGTAAGGATGCCGCACGAATTAGCATCGCAAAGTTTGGACAGGATCTTGGCGCTCTGGGAATCGCGGAGGTCGCAAACTGGAAAGTTGCGACGGTGAGTCTAATGCTGAGTACGTTGAAGCCAACTGGAGCCGTCTACACGCAAGTGGCGCTGTATAAAATGGATAGCAACGCCTAGCATCGGATTTAAGGTGATTTTAACCTTAAAATACGTAGCTTTAACATTGAAATTCCCCTATACAATTATACTATTGATCGTGATAGGGAAAATGGGTGCAAAACGAATTCCTGACTGGGATCGAATGGCACCCGGCAGAATAATATAGCGGTGTGTAATGTTAAGGAGTAGTGTCATGTGGAATAAGTTCAAACAAACGGGGCTTGTGGCAGTGCTAGCTTTGATGCTTGGAGTCGGCATCGGGTTTGGGACAGCAGCCCCGCTCAATACGGTACATAGCCAAACGGCAGTTTCGGATAGCGAAACGGATTTGCTACGAAACCTGTATACGAAGGCCAATCCTTCCGTCGTAAGCATTGATGTTCGGTTGCCAACCACAGCAGCAGGTTCCCTGTTCGGTCAGCAGGATCAAGGCGGTCAACCCGGCTCCCCCAACCAGCAAAATGCACAGCCATATCAGTATGCCGCTGGCTCAGGCTTTATGTATGATAATGCAGGTCATATCGTGACCAACGCCCATGTGGTTCAAGGGGCGGATCGCGTGGAACTCACCTTCAGCGATGACACGATGATGTATGCTAAAGTTGTTGGGATCGATCCTGACAGCGACCTCGCTGTGTTGCAGGCCGAAGGCAATACCAGCAAATATGCACCCCTACCAATCGCCGACTCCGAAGCTGTGGAAGTCGGAGATCGTGCCATCGCGATTGGTAATCCGTTCCAGCGCTCTGGCACAATGACCCAAGGTATTGTCAGCGGTATCCATCGCTCGGTTGATGGACTAGCTCCGGCTGGACAGAATCAATCCTATACCATCCCCGATGCTATCCAGACCGATGCCGCCCTTAACCCTGGCAACTCTGGTGGTCCGCTGCTCAACAATCAGGGGCAGGTGATCGGCGTGAATGAGCAAATCGCATCCTCGGTGCGTCAATCTTCGGGTGTCTCGTTCGCTATCCCATCCAATCTGGTCAAAACTACTGCGGAAGCTTTGATCAAGGATGGCAAGGTTGAACACTCGTGGCTGGGTATCAGCGGCAATTCGCTGACGTTGGATGAAAACACCGCGTTGAAATTGCCAGACGATACTCGCGGTGCCTATGTTCTGGCAGTTCAGCAGGGTAGTCCTGCTGCCCAAGCTGGACTGAAAGGCGGAGCATCTGCTCGAAACATTCAGAACACCGACATTCCAACGGGTGGTGACATTATCGTGGCGGTTGACAAACAGCCCGTGAAGCACTTTGACGACCTGACATCCTATCTGTTCACCAAGACCAAGGTAGGACAAACCATCACCCTGACGGTACTCCGTAATGGAAAACAACAGGACTTGCAGGTGACTCTTGCCGCACGCCCGCAAATTCAGGCGAACAACTAGTAAGCTTATTCAGTTCTCTAACTGAATTGGCCTGACCACAACTTAAAAGTCAACGGTAGCACCATGCTGCCGTTGACTTTTTCGATCCACATATCAGGTACGCTGTCTGCAAAGCGCATCTATCGTATAATGATAATAATTCGCTATCTGAGCAGACGAAGTAACTTGACTGCTTGAGAATTTTTTGGCTTACAGGGAGAATTTTTATGAGCACGCCTCGCCTGTACATCATCTTTGAATACCTCCTTACCTTGATCACCGAGGCCAGCGAGAACGCACCATTCATGCTGACCCAACTTCAACCCGCGATCATCTATAAGTTTCCCGATTTTTCGTTTGCGACTTACGAGTTGAGTGGCCTCAAGGAATTTATTCAGGCGGGCGAAAAAGCGGGCTATTTTAAACTAGTCAATACGGGCAGTATGCAAACGGCCTATCTGGTTCCGGGAGCGAAGCGCCCACAAACGCAGCAGGTTTCGCCGGTAGCGTCTTCGGGTGTGGGCGGCGATATGGGAGCCAACGATCCACGCCGTTTACGCTGGATGACGCTGGCAATGGAAAATATGCTCAGTGCCGAACGCGCCGATCACATCATTGATACTATGAAAGGGATCGATGCACTCTCGCCAGAGTTCGATTCTTTCCTTGCGGCAAATATGAGGACGGCTCCGCTGTATCCAACGCGGGGCAAACTCAAGCGGATACGCGACTTTCTAGCAACCTATCGCACAAAAGGCGAAGCACAAGCCGCCGCCTCTTGGCAAGTCAGCCGATCCGTGTTGCGAATGCCTGTTACGCCGCCCGTCGAGGGGGCAAGTCGGGCGCAATCACTGTTGTGGGCGCTGCTACAAGGGACAACCACCCTTGCTCAAAACCCTGTTGACTCGTTCGATAACTTTTTCATGGCGATACTCAACTTTAGCCGACAGCAGATGACTCATAACAAGTCGTTCGATTGGGTAGTCGCGCTAGATATGCTTGAGGCTGAAATTCGTGCTCTGCCCCGTCCTGTCGCGATGAAAAAGACAGGATTATTCGGCGGCAAGCAAGCCCCCCTGCCAGTCACACCGCCCTTTGACGAGGCGCAAATTCTCGCGCTCACTCAGAAATTCCGACACGCGGCGGGTGTATTGGCGACCCAAACCGATAACACCCTCATCTGGCAGTCGTTTGTCCAAACCCCCAGCCTAGATATGAGCTTAAAGTTTCTGGCAGAGCGACCCAAACTTACCGAAGATGACCGCCTGCTCCCATGGCTGGAAGATCAGATTAGCGATAATGTCGCGATGTTGGCGATGGATGAAGTGCGCAATCTGGCGAATAAGGCAGCAGTAGTCCTTGCGGTGCGCCAATTTGGGCTGGACGGCGTGCGCCAGAATCCCGGCGAGTTGAAGTCGATCTACGAATCGGTGATGGACGGCGCAAAACTGCTCGGTTTGCTCTTTGGCTTTCTGGAAGCTCCCAGCACTGCCGACGCTGTCCGCTATTTTGAACAGCACACGGAACTTGACGATGAAACTGTCGGCGCACTATTAGAGGATCAACTCGTCAAGGCTGCCCGCCAGAACAATGTTGCTCGCTTCCAAACGATCACAGAACGAACCGATTTATGGCGGAATCTTATCGATTTCGGATCAGAAGAAGGCAGTCGTCAGCACGAGCGATTCAAAGGGGCGGGCCGCGACGGTAAACAGGTACAAGCCGAAATGGGATTGCTGTTACTCGCCGAAACGACTAACGCCGATGAATGGCAAGATATTATCGCCAGCTATCCCGCCGTCGCGACCCAGCAGGGACTCGATCTGGCAACGCATACACTGGATATGCTGTCTTTCCAGAACGCCGATACTGACCTATATAACCGTCATTTCAACGTGAAGCGCTTGATCGAACGCTGTTTGGAACTAGGCGTTGACCGCGCCCTTGCGGAATTGAAGTAACTTCTTGCCTGTTAGAAAATCTGCAAGAAGATCCAATTCTATTCGGCGTTTGCTACAATTTATAGGGTGCAGAATAAATCGAGAATCAGAGAAAGGGAGAAACGCGCATTTATTACCGCCTCACGGCAGGTATCTTGCGTGAAATTTATGGACGTTCGCGATAAAGTCGTTCTCTTGACCGGCGCTTCGATGGGTATTGGCCTAGCGGCGGCGCAACTCTTGGCGCAGCATGGCGCAAAACTGGCGTTAGTCGCCCGTTCTACGGATAAGCTCACAGAGTTAGCCGACCAACTCAAAGCGCAAACTGATGTGATCGCCATTACCGCCGATTTGACCAACCATGCCGATATTCAGCGCATGGTCACGGAGACTCAAGAGCATTTCGGGCGGATCGATGTGCTAATCAATAATGCGGGTCAAGGCATGTATGTCCCCGTTGAAAACATTAACCTCAATCAATACCGCCAAATTATGGAACTCAACGTGTATGGACCATTGGCAGCGATGCAAGCGGTTGTCCCCATTATGCGGGCACAAGGCGGCGGCATGATTCTCAATATCAGTTCGGGGGTCTCGAAGAATTACTATCCCGGCCTCGCATCGTATGCGTCTACCAAATATGCACTGAACGCGCTGACGCTCACAGCACGCGCTGAACTATCGCACGAAAATATCCGCGTGAGTCTGATGCATCCGGGCCGCACTGCTACCGACTTCGGCAAAAACTCGATCAGCAATCAAGGGGTGCAGGGTGGGCCAATTGCTCCACCGCGTACCGCCAATGGTAGCTTTGCTGGTGCGCCACAAGTCGATACAGCTGAGATGGTCGCAGAACGCATCCTTGAGGCGATCCAAACCGAAGTGCCAGAACAATATATGAGCGAACAGCAAAAGGCATCCTTCGCTCACCTGTAGGCTGAATCAAATCAATAGCGTACCTGCCTCAGTTTAAATTGCCCTCCCGCCAAGCTGAATTTTGAACTGCTTGATTGTTGCAGAATCGGCTTGTGGTGGGCAAAATTGGCTTACGACTTATTCAATTTCATAAGGTTGGTTTAACACATGAAAAACGTCCCCATCGCGAACTGCGACCTCGCCGCCTCCGAAATATCGCTCGGCTGTATGCGAATTTCCCAATTGGGCAATCAAGAAATATCCACCTTGATACACACCGCGTTGGATGCAGGGATTAACTTTTTTGACCATGCCGATGTGTATGGCGGTGGGCAATCGGAAGCGAAATTTGCCGAAGCCCTTGATATGAACGCCGGATTGCGCGAAAAGATGATCTTGCAAACCAAATGCGGGATTCGCCCGCGTTCCTTTGATTTTTCCAAAGAACATATTTTAGAAGCTGTCGATGGCAGCTTGAAGCGGTTGCGAACTGACTATTTGGATGTACTGTTGCTGCATCGTCCTGACGCACTCGTGGAGCCGGAAGAAGTCGCCGAAGCATTTACGATTCTGCAAGACAGCGGCAAGGTCAAATATTTCGGAGTCAGCAATCAGAACCCAATGCAGATTGAACTGCTGACCAAATTCGTCAAGCAGAAAATCATCTTCAACCAACTCCAATTGAGCATTACCAACACGGGTATGATCGACGCGGGGATCAACGTCAACATGGAAATTGACCCCTCGATCAACCGGGATGGCAGCATTTTGGATTACTGCCGCCTAAAGGAGATCACTATTCAGCCGTGGTCGCCGTTCCAATATGGATTCTTTGAGGGCGTTTTTCTGGACAATGAAAAGTTCCCAGAACTTAACCAGACTATCAACGAGATGGCAGCAGCCAAAGGCGTGACCAATACCGCCATCGCGATTGCATGGCTGCTTCGCCACCCCGCTCATATGCAGCCCATTGTCGGTACGACCAACCCTAGCCGCGTTAAGGATCTCAGCAAGGCTTCCGACATTACGCTTACGCGGCAAGATTGGTATGACATCTATCTAGCGGCTGGCAACAAATTGCCCTGATTGAGCAATTCGAGTATTTTGAGCATTTGAACATTTTGTCGTTGCATTCGGCTCGTAACTCCTGACTTGTGAAAGTCAGGAGAGCGTGTTTTTGTGAATATGCTGCAATCTATTGCTTTTTCACAAAGTGGTGGTATAACAACAATGGCTCTTTGCGCCTGTAGGATATTGATCCGTTAAAGAGACGGGCGTTAAAATCACGTAGGATTCTGGGGCAAATTACGTGACTCTACGGATATAAGCGTAATTCGAACCCCGATAAACTTGTAACCTAATTCTGACATTATCTACTGATCAGCAGGGGTAGGAATGCAGAAAATAAATTAAATCCTCTCTAAAATGTGCATAGAGACCGAAATCTATTGGCACGATTTCGTTTTGACAACGTTGGATCACCGCGCTACACCACCAAAAAGATTGTGTAATTACTTACCTTTTGTCCAGAATGTACCGCTACGCAGTCGCTACGGGTGGCTAAGGGTAACACAGTGGCTAGTACCATTTCAACAGATATCATCAATCGTTCCGGGATATATCAATCAAAGCTAGCGAGTCGCTGGATTGCGCTGGTGCCTATTCTTGTGTTGGCGGTGCTAGTGCGGGTCGTTTTTATTAACGACGTACTGTACCAAGGGGATATGGATCACTTCGCCAAGTGGGTGCAGATCATCCGCAACGAAGGGATTCTCAAATTCTACACGGCTGATTATCGGCTTGGGGCATGGGATCGTACCTATCCACAGTTGTTTACGTTGACCTTTGGCGCTATTGCTGCTGTCCCAGAAGCGTCATGGAGCAGCAATGACACCTCACACCAGTTGCTTTTTGTTGAACTGATCAAAGCGATGCCGTTGCTCAGTGAACTTGCGTTGATAGTGGTCATCTACGCTTGGTTGCGGAAGCAGGGCATTTTGGCCTATCTTGTGCCAACGCTGCTGGCGATATACCCCGGTATGATCGTCACTTCGGCGTGGTGGGGTCAATATGAAGCGCCTTTCACGTTGTTTCTGGTTCTGGCGCTCTTTGCCCTGAACAAAGACCGACCCATTCTGGCGTGGATCTCGTTTAGTATTGCGATTCTCTTTAAGCAACCGGGTGTCGCGCTAGGGCCATTGCTGTTGGTGTTGAGTTATCGACGCTATGGGCTGCGTCCAACACTTATCGGGATGGCGTTATGTGCTGCCATTTGTATCGTGATTATCACGCCGTTTGCGGTAGTGACTGGGATTGTCGATGCACTAGCATCCTACCTGAATGCAGGCGATGCGTTTCCGTTCATGACTAACAATGCCTACAACTTCTGGTATGCGGTGGCTTCGCTGCATAAAGGCGCAGAACTCAAGGTATTCGAGCCAGCCTACAAAGATGCATTCCAAATCATCGGGCCATTGACCGCCAAGTACGCGGGACTGTTTTTGTTCGCCGTATTTGTGCTGCTAATCGTGGTGCTGGTCTGGCGCAACGCACACCAAAAACGCGAATTTGTGTGGGCCTCGGCAGTATATCTCGGCTTCTTCCTGCTGCCAACACAGGTTCACGAACGTTATCTCTACACAGCGGGTGTGCTTACTTTAGTTGCCATTGCCCAAGATCGGCGCATGTGGTGGATCGCGCTGGGGCTGATGTGGAGCTTTAGCTACAACGTGCTTGGGGTGGCGATCCCGTATCGCTGGCCCAACCTAACCATGTGGACGGGGTATCTCGCAGTGCCAACAGCCCTATTCAACGTAGCACTACTCATTGCATTAACGCGGCTCAATTTACAGCATAAGACAATCGAGGCAACGCATGATTGAAAACACCGGCTGGAAGTTATTTGAATTCCCCGATGGCGTAGCACGGAGTTTATGGCGCGATGAGGCTGTCAGGGTCTCGGTGGCGGTCTTCCTCGTTTTACGGCTTGTGACAGGTATCGCGGCGCTAATCATGGTGGCGGATGTCCCCGCCGGAAAACCGCCGCTGCTGTGGTTTGACCCCGTAACGCGGATGGGCAATCCCAGCGGCGAAACCTTCGAAGCCTCACTGCCTGTCAATTCGCCATTGGCGAGCTTGGTTGCCCCATGGAACCGCTATGACACTGCGTGGTATGACAAGGTAGCGATCCAAGGCTACCGCCCAGATAATGGCATTGTCTTTCCACCCCTGTATCCGCTGCTCATCCGCCTGTTAGCGCCATTTTGCGGTGGAAGCTATGTATTGGCTGCACTGATTATCAGCAATATTGCCTGTTTGCTGTCTTTTATTTTGCTATATAAGTTGATTCAGCGTGAATTTCACGATAGTTCGCTGGCAACCCGCACACTCATTGCATTGGCGGCTTTCCCAACGGCTTTTTATCTGGTAGCAGGCTACACCGAACCGATCTTTCTGGCATTAACGTTAGGGGCTTTCCTCGCGGCCTTTGATAAGAAATGGTGGCTGGCTGGGATTCTAGCCTTCTTTGCCTCCCTAACCCGTTTGCAAGGAGTAGTTCTGTGCCTGCCGCTGGCATGGATCGCTTATGTTCAGTTTCGGGAACGCGGGCCGCGTGCGATCCTTGAACGAGTTCCGGCAGTGCTAGGGGCGGCGCTTGGCACGGCTAGCTACACTGGCTACATTGCTCTGTCTAAGCTGGGGTCATTTGAAAATGCCTATAACATCGGTTGGAAGCTGACCTCTCGTCCCCCTTGGGAGTCGATTATGACTTACTTTGATCGGCTGCGGGGCGGGATCACCCAATATTATGAGAACAGCAACGCTCTGATTTTGCTCGTCATGGTTATCCTTGCTATTGTGGTCACGATCAAGTTTCAGCCAGCTTATAGCCTCTATGTGTGGTCATCGCTGTTTGTTATCTTGCTTAGGTATCACTACGGGATTCTGCTCGAAGGCGCACAGTTTGAGAGTGTCTTTCGCTATTCCCTTTTGCTATTCCCATGCTTTATTGCGGCAGCAAAGCTATTTCAACGATGGTGGATGCTCGTCCCGTATGGGCTGGTGATGTTGGTTTGGCAAGCCTTTTTGTTGCATAACTTCTTGCACTGGATCTGGGTTGCCTGAGTAGTTGCCCGGTAACGATAGTTTAAATCTGATAGATTCACAGGTCGCCCCCTTCCCAATAGAAAGGGGCGACCTTGTTACAGAATTAGTTAGTGGTGCAGCCTTGCGTAGCAGAACAGATCGCCGTACAAACTTCTGGGTAAGTCGCCGCATAGGCGATATAGAATTGATTATTGTCTTTATCCAGCGTATAAAATTTCCCGCAGGGGTGTGGGCCTGTCGGCGGCGCATCACCCTGAAACGGTGAAACGCAGTTGGCAAACAGGGCGGGATTAGTCACCGCATTTTTATTGATGACGATAACAACCCCGGCTTTGGTAAGATCGGTGGTCTTCACATAAGTGCGACCTTCAACAGCCCCCGCCTTTTGGTAGCAACTGATCAAGCTGCTTACCCCAGCGATAGCCGCTGTGATTTCGGGTTGCCCTGAACCAAGCGAAGCCGCCGCGCCAATTTTGGCGAGTGCATCCTTGATGTCCATCACTTCGGCAGTTTGATACCCAGCAAGGCTGGGCAAAAGCGCGGCGGCTGATCCCTCTTTCGTGACATTTTGCCCACAAGCACTTATGACCAGCAAAAACACAAGTGCGGCGACAGTACTGCGGATAGAGAGATGTTGGAAAAGTCGAATAGATCCCGGCATTTTTTCCTCCTCAATGTTCGGCATAAAGTGATTATACTAGTAGATAGCCACAATTTGTCTACGCCAGCTTCGCGTTCATCTGGTGAATCATGAAACCCTATTACTCTCTATTAGTGATGATTATCTTCGTGATCGTCGTCATTGGACCCTCTATGGGAAGGTATGCCCTTGCTCAGTCTATCTTACGCCGGAGTGATCCGGCTCTCGATGCGGTTCTGGATCGCCCGCCCTCGGAGGTTTTCGTCTGGTTCACAGAACCACTTAGCACTGGGAGTCGGCTAAACGTCTTCGATGACCAGTTTCAGGATGTCGATAAAGGCCAAACCTTTATCGATGCCAGTGACGCAACTCTGATGCGTGCTCAGATCCGGGATCTGTCGCCGGGGCGTTACACCGTCAATTGGAAGGCCAATACGGTGGATGGGCGGGAAATAACTGGCTCGTACAATTTCAAAGTACGCAGCACGCCCAACATGACACTGCTGATCGGATTGGGTGTACTGTTAATGCTGAGTATCGTGTATCTACTCGGTTTAGTGATTCGCCACTATCTAGAGATCAACAGCTAGAAGGACTCTAACGACGATACAGTCAAAAGAATCATACGCCGTGTGACGAAGGTGCTTCACTGGCGATCTCGCGCTGCGTGATCCAAATAAACAGCAACAAACACGCCGCGCCAGAGATGAGAAGTGCCATCCAAGCAGTGGTGCGCCAGTAGATCAGCCCTGCGATGCCAAAACCAGTAGACAGAAGCAGATAGAGGGTCGTTACCCGATAGGGCGATTCACCGAGTTTAACGAGGCGTTGATACAGATGAGATCGGTAGGCATGGCTGCGTCCCTGCCCCTTGAGCAAGTAGCGAAAGAAAGTCAGCACTGCATCAAACAAGAAAAGCCCGACAATCAAACCGCCCGAAATGATCAAGCGAGACGACGCGCCCCGCGAAACGGTTAGCATCGGTAAGGCGGCAAGACTGAATCCCAAAAATGTCGTACCCACATCGCCCATAAAGATGCTGGCGGGTGGCAAATTGTAAACGAGAAAACCCGCAGAGGTTGCAGCGATTAACAACCCAAGCAGGACAATTAGCGGATCGCCTTCTATCAGCCCAACTCCAGCCCACAGTGTTCCTGCCAGAACCGCTTGCCCACCTGCCAACCCGTCGATGCCATCCATGTAGTTGTAGGCATTGCTCAACGCCACAATCCATAGAGCGCTAATCAGATAGGCCATAGGCTCCGAGAGCGATAGATTTAGATACGGCAGGCCAATCTCGTGGATCGGCGCAGAGGGGATAAAAATCAAGGCGGCAAGGGTTTGTAAGGCTAACCGAGCCACTCGTGGCAAAGTACGCAGGTCATCCAGAAAGCCGATAATACCGAAGAAAACGCCACTCAAGGCAAAGCGAACAACCTGACTCGGTTCACCAATGGATAAACCCACAGGCATAAAGATCAGCAGCACAACCACAAGGATAGCCAACCCGCCACCGCGTGGTGTTTCCGGCGTGGTGTCGCCAGATGCTACTGCGTTGCGTTGGCGACTCAAGGCGTAATTGCGAATGAGGCTCACGCCGATCCAAGATAGCACGCCACTCAAAGCGCCAAGCGTTAGCAACAAAATAAGATTATCCAAACGGTGTCTCCGTTGAGTCGAGCCGATGCAACTACGACGACGTTCCAGCGTACAAAGCATAACGCGAAGTGAGGGTTTCGCGCAGCAGGTGCAACCTGTCAGCTATAATTTTACCGCATAAGCCGAAGCGCCATGTTAACGCTACCTAAAATTTACCTGAGACATGGGCTGTTACTTTGCCCTATCCAACCTGATAATGTCGAGTCAAACCACAATGCGCCATTATTTATGTGGAGGTTAATTCTTACCATGAATTACGATCTTCAGCTAAAGCTAAGGGAGCTTATCGAGCTGTGTGCTCAAGATAAAGATAATTGTTCACCAATTGTGTATGAAGCACTGAGCTTAGCAAAAAGTGCCAATGATGAGGTTTTGTTAGCTGGAACAATAGTAGACACAGCCGTCTACTTGGAAAATGAAACTCTCGAGAGCGCTTATCTGTTAGGACTTCAAATCAGCGAACCGGCTTATCGAGCTTTAGCACTGTTTTCTTTAGTCTCTTTGTCTCGGAGGTTAGGAAAAGATCAACGGAATATGGTCTTGAAAGAAGCATTGAAAACAACTCTAACAATCGAAAATGTTAATAGCCGTATATCGTCAACGGCAACTCTGCTTAACTTGCTGCAAATATACTTGCCAAAAGGTGAAGATTATACTTTTGCCTTAGAAAATTTTGAGGAATTTTTAAAGACCCTTGAAGATAGTGTTAGTCGTGTTGACGGATTAGCAATATTATCATCCCATTTTGAGTATGAGCGGAATAAAAATATTCTTCAGGAAGCTTTAAATATAGCACAACAAATTGAAGATCCCGTTGCTAAGACAAAAGCAATGGATATTTTGACACCATATTTAGAGTAATTATCGTAACTGCTCAGGTAGGTGAGAATTCAACAGGGGCCTGAGCAGTTACTCTTAGGGTGCTCTAAGCACCTTTTTGTATATATGGTGTAGAATTGGCGAATGTGTTGTAAGTGGTGTAAAAATTATAAATTGGGCGATCAGGAGCCATGTGGACTTGAAGCATAGTGGTAATGGGACACTCCCCCGACTTGTTTGCCTCGCCGCCATCACATTCGGTTTGCTCCTTGTAAGCACAGTGCATCGTGCGAATGCGCACACCGCCCAAAATGCCCAAGTCAAACTCAATGTTGAAGCGGGTTATGATGGCTACTATCGCAGCGATCGTTGGCTGCCGCTGCTGGTGACTGTCAGCAATAGTGGCCCTGACATTGTGGGCGAACTACGGGTAACGGCCTCTGGTACCCCCGGTCTTTCTGCTGGAAGTTACACGACCAGTGTCGAATTCCCCAACGGATCGAACAAGGAACTATTCCTGTATATCACGCTGGCCTATGGCACAACTCAGGTAAAAGTTGAACTGGCGAACGACAGCGGGATTATTGCTGACGAAACGCGCCCACTCAAAACGCTGTTTCCTAGTGACTTGCTCTACGCCATGATCACCGAGTCGCCCGCTGGCAACGTCGATTTGCAGAGTGTCCGCACCGGGATGGGCGATGTTCACCAGATTAACTGGCGTATCGATAACCTGCCGCCGAATGCCAATGCACTGCAAAGTCTGGACGTGATGGTGCTGACTGATGTCGATACGGGCAAGTTCAGTGCCGAACAGAGGCAAGCGATCAGCGATTGGGCACGCAGCGGCGGACACCTGATTGTGACGGGCGGCCCCAACTGGCAGAAAACTCAGGCGGGCCTAACCTATCTCTTGCCGTTCACTCCAACCGGAAATACGACGCTAACTTCGCTCCCTTCGCTGGCTAACTTTGCCGGACATACAGGAGATAAATTGGAAGCGCCTTCGGGCAGTCCGATTGTTCTTGCTCAAGGCACGCCGACCCAAGCAGCGACCATTCTGGTTCAGGAAAGCGGTGTACCACTGCTCACGCGCCAGAAGTATGGCGCGGGCATCGTGGATTACATGGCGCTTGATCCCGGCCTTGAGCCGTTCCCGTCGTGGAAAAATCGCAATCAGTTCTGGCTAACTGTATTGACCACTACTGGTCAGTTACCAAGCTGGGCAAGTGGTGTTGTCGATACCAACGCCGCCCAGCAAGCCGCCAATTTGATCAAAGGCGTGCGCCTGCCCGATGTCTTCCAACTCTTGCGCTTTTTGGGGCTGTACATCCTCATCATTGGCCCAGTCAACTATCTTGTACTGCGTTGGTTGAAGCGCCCCGAACTGGCATGGGTTACGATCCCGATCATTATCATAGCGACAAGTGTGCTGGCCTACCTAACAGGCTTTAGCCTACGCGGGACACAGGCGACGATTAACCGGATCGCGTTGGTGCAGGTCTGGCCCGGTAGTGATCGCGCTCAGGTAGATGGTGTGATCGGCGTGCTTGCGCCGCGCCGTGCTATCTATACCATTACCGCACAAAGTGGGTTGACGCTCCGCACGATGGAAAGTGTCGATAACAGCGGCGGTTCGGTTGCGCCGACGGACTCCGGCCCGACAATCTGGCAGTATCCCAATTACGAAGTCCGCGATGTTCCCGTCGATGCAGGCTTGATGGCAGTTTTTGCCAGTAGAGGCACGATGCAGGCTACCTCCATCGATGGCAGTGCGACCCTTGAAATGCCTGCCCCCGATCCCCGTCGGGTAAATGTCACTGCGCCCCGCGTAACAGGCACAGTCAAGAATACAACTGGTCTGACTTTGGAAAACGCTGTAGTGCTGGTCAGTGGTGGCAGCCAGAGTGTAGGCACGCTCAATCCCGGCGACAGCGTAAACTTTGATTTTGCCGCGTCGCCTGCACAGGGCAACGACTTTCAGTCTGCACCGTTTTCACTCGGTGGTGGGGCGGCAAGCCGATTTGCTGGCGGGAATGGCAATGGCACACAGGATATGACTGTGCGCGACATCATGGGTATGAATTATCTTAGCAACTACTACTACGGCGGTTATTCGTTCGGCTACGGCGACAACAACGAGCAGCAGGAATTTCGCCGCCGTCAGGCGTTTCTGCGGGCCGTCACCGAAGATGTAGATGCCAGTGGCGGGCGCGGCGATGCGGTCTATCTGGCGGGTTGGACGAGCACATCGCCACTGGACGTTTCCCTCAAAGGAGCTGCGTTCGTAACCGAAGACTCGACATTATATATTTACCGTTTGCCTGTGACGATCAAGCAAACGAACGATGTCGTAGCGGTTCCACTGCCCTTCCTGACATGGATACCAACAAGTGACAGCGTACAGCGCCAGCTCACGCCCTATGGCATAAACCTACAACCCGGCGACAAGATAGCGTTCCGCTATAACCCACTACCATTGCTCCGTCTCAAGGAAGTCACTCAACTAGATATTGAGGTTAAGGCAACGAGCTATCGGCAAGGGATCATTTCCCTATGGGACTGGACAGAAAGCAAATGGGTCGATATTGGCGTGAACAGCACACTCACCAATGTGAGCGACCCGCAGCGCTTTCTCGGCCCCGAAAACGCCATTCAAGTTCAGGTCGAACCCGCCCCCGGCGTGAGCTTGCTCACGTTTGACCGGGTCGATGTACTCGTCAATGGTCGGCTAGTTTCGGCAGCAGGTTCATAATCAGGTTCGTTAGAGTATAGGTAAGTAAAATGGATACAACACCGGGAAACACCGAACTAATTATCGAAACCAAAGACCTCGTCAAGCGCTACGGCAAGCTGACGGCGGTCAACCACCTCTCGCTGAAAGTGCCACGCGGCAGCATCTACGGGTTTGTCGGGCCGAATGGCGCTGGCAAAACCAGCACGATGCGAATCTTGACCACATTAATGTTGCCTTCATCTGGGCAAGCCTTTGTAGCGGGTCACGAAGTTACCAAAGATCCTCGTTCGGTGCGGCGGGCGATTGGCTACATGCCGGACTTCTTCGGCGTGTATGACGATATGAAAGTTTGGGAATATCTAGACTTTTTCGCCGCCTGCTATGACATTCCAGAACGTGATCGTCCGGGATTGATCAACGATCTGCTCGAACTAGTGGATCTCACCCATCGCCGCGATGATATGGTCGATAAACTGAGTCGCGGTATGAAGCAGCGTTTATGTCTGGCGCGAACCCTTGCCCACGATCCACAGGTGCTAATACTGGACGAACCCGCATCAGGGCTTGATCCACGCGCTCGTGTCGAGATCCGCGAACTGTTGGTCGAACTCGCCAGAATGGGCAAAACGATCTTCTTTTCGTCACACATTCTGGCAGACGTAGCGGAAATCTGCACACATATCGGCATTGTCGAAGCCGGACAGGTTGTCGCGCAAGGCTCAATGGCGGATATGCAGCGCCAGTTGATGCCGCACCATGAGATCATTGTGACGCTGCTGGATCGTGCCGAGGAAGCCAAGCAGCTTTTGGGTCAGATCAACGGCGTACATCAGGTGTTGGATCTACCCGACGAGCAGAATAAGAAGCGTATTCAGGTAGACTTCAACGGCGAAGATACTGCCCGTACCGAGATGTTGCAAGCGCTGGCAAGCAAGGGCATCCCAGTTGTCAATTTCAGCGAACAGTCTCAAGATCTTGAAACGGTGTTTATGCGCCTCACGAAGGGAATAGTAACGTAAGCAAATTGGGTTGAGGATATACAACGATGCAATCCATAGTGTCCACAATGTCAAACGTATTCAAAGTGTTCAGAGATGTATTGGTAGTAGCGGTGATTGTTACCGCAACAATGCTAGCGATGGTCGTTCCTGCCAGCACGATTCAGGCACAAGGGCAAACTTGTTTGGTTGGCTTCACCGCAACGGATTGTGAGATCCTTCAGGCCGCCCGAAACGATATGTCGATGCGAACTTCGTTCGATTTGGCCTACGACATGTCGTTAACGTTAGGTGGCCTGCGTGGCAGCAGCATATCACTCGGCCTCAAAGGTAGTGGCCCCGTCGATCTGGGTCGTAAGCCAATTAGCGATGTATCTTCGCTATTCGATAATCTTACAATGAGCAGTAAGTCGGCTGTCACGATCAGCGCGGGCAAGCGTTCGCAGACCAGCCCGTTTGAACTACGGATCGTGGACGGTACGGCTTACGTGAAGATCCTGCGCGATTCTGATCCCTCAGCAGGATCGGCAAATAATCAATGGTTTAAACTCGCAGTCGCTAAGATCCTGACACGCTATTCCGTCAAAGCAGATCTGAGCAATATTGCCCTGCTGGTGCGTCCCGGCGACTTCAGCCTGAGTGTCGTGGGCGGGGTTGCTGGGGCAACGCATGGCGAACGTAACGATGGCCCAACACTCGACAACAAGTCAACGATGCAATATAGTGTCACTTTCGATCTGGGTGAGGCGTATGCCCGCTTGACGACTGATGCGGAGCGCCAAGCATTCCTGCAATCGTTTGTCGATAGCTTTCTGGCAAGCGCCAGTATCGGCGCGGGACCGGGTTATCATAGTGATCTTGCCAGTAACCCAGAACTCAAAATGGCGGCTGAACGGGTGGTACAATCTACCCACATGACCGTAAGTTGGATTGTCGAGCCGAAAGCGAAGATACTGCGCGGCTTTGGACTGACCATCTCCACAAAGATCGATGCGATGATTGGGGATATGATCAACCCTGTTTTCAATACTGGTATAACCGCCGTTGACATCAAAGCAACGTTTACGATTAGCCATCCGGGGCGCTCAGTGACAGTGCAAGCACCGCCCAAAGCGCTGGATGTCTCCGATTACCTGAACCCAAACCGAAACGCGGCCTGATAAAAGGGTGAAATTAAGTCATGACTGATGTAAGCCAAATCGCACCACCGCCGCCTAATCGACGCTTTCCGCTTATCAGCAATCCTGTCGTGATTAAGGAATTGCGGGGACGGATGCGCGGGATGCGGGCTTTCGTCGTCATGACGATTTACCTAACACTAATGAGTGGTTTCACGACTCTGCTGTACGTACTATTTTCTGCATCGCTTAACGCCTACGGCTTTACATCAGGTGGGCAGATTGGGCGGGTCTTGTTCGCTGGCATTGTCGGCGTTGAACTGTTTCTGGTCACGTTTATCGCTCCGACCTTCACAGCGGGCGCGATCAGTGGAGAGCGTGAACGCCAGACCTACGATTTGCTGCGAACGACGCTGCTACCCGCCCATCGCCTCGTCATCGGCAAACTAATTTCGGCGTTATCCTATGTGACGCTGTTGTTGTTAGCCGCTATCCCTTTGCAGAGCATCGCTTTTCTGTTCGGCGGCGTGACCGAGATCGAGATCGTGCTGGCCTTCGTGATCCTGTTTGTCACGGCGGTTGCGTTGGGGTCGGTTGGTATCTACTTTTCCTCGGTTATGCAGCGCACGCTAACCGCCAGCGTCATGACCTATGGGGTTGCCATGTTCATTACATTGGGTTTGCCCGTCATCCTGTTTATCATTCTGTCGCTGCTAGGCTCTTTCCTTACCACATCGACCCCCAGCCCGACAACGCAAGCGATCTTAACCTATGTGGGCGGTGCTTTTGTTGCGACCAATCCACTGGCAACGGCTTGGACAACTGAGTATTTGCTGGTTCAGAATCGGCACATCGGGTTTTTTACACAGACGTTAATCGGGCAGAATCAGTCGTTGACCATTCCGTTGGTTTCGCCTTGGATAGTGTTTACAATCTTCTACCTGATCGTCTCAGTCATTCTGGTTCTGTTAGCGATCCGTCGGATTCGCCGTATCGACCAATAAGTTTTACTGAGTTTTGGAGTTTTGCGATGATCGAACCAACGAGTCAGCAGTTGCTAAATTATCTCTCCCGCTGGGATACACGGCTCAGAGTGTCACAACTCGCCCTGTGGTTGCCACGCGGGTTGGCGGCAGGCTTGAGCATTGGTCTAGGGGCTGCTGTGATCTCATGGCTGCGGCCTTGGCTGTTGGGTCAACAGGTATTGATCGTCGCGATTGTGGCGGCGTTGGTCGGACTGCTTGTGGCGTTGGTGGCGGTATTGGTTTGGCCTCGCTCCACGCTGGAAAAAGCCCGCTATTTTGATCATGTATTTGGCCTGAAAGAACGCAGCAGCACGGCGTTAGAACTCAGCACGGGCATGATCAACGCACCGGGCGAACTGTTGCAATTGCAAATGCACGATGCACTCACACGGGCAGAAAAGGTCGATGCAGGCCGTTATTTGCGAGCGCAATGGCGGCGGCGCGAACTTATCACCGTCGCGATCCTGATAGTCCTGTTGGTGTTGGCTGTGCTGCTCAACAACCCGCAAACGAAGATACTTAACCAGCAAGCCTCGATTAGCAACGCGGTCAATCAGCAGATCGAACAGTTGAAGCAGGTCAAGAAAGATATTCAGAACAACCCGGCCTTATCCGATGCTCAAAAAGCGCAGCTTACCCAGATCACCGATGAAGCTACAAAGCGTCTGGAACAGCCCAATATCACGCAGCCCGAAGCATTGGCAGCGCTCTCACAAGCCCAGCAGAAGCTCAATGATGCGCGTAGCCAGTTAACACAGGATCAACAAGCCGCTGCTCAAAATGCTGCCAGCGCACTCAACAGCACCCAAGCCACACAGGGCGCGGGTCAATCGCTGCAAAAAGGCGATCTGAACAGTACCGCCAATCAACTACAGAGCCTTGCCCAAAAAGTTGGTGATAACCAGTTGACAAAGGCTCAGTTAAATGATGCGGCGCAGGCACTCTCCAAAGCTGCCGATAGCCTCGCTGGTGTCAATCCCGCAGCAGCGGTAGCCATGAAGCAAGCCGCCGACGCGATGGCGAAGGGCGATACAAAAGCGGCACAGCAAGCGCTTCAGCAGGCCGCTGCTGCACTCAACAATCAGCAGCAGCAGTTGAACCAATCGTCGCAATCGCAAGCGGCGCAATCCGCTAGCAGTCAATTGAATAATGGGCAGCAGCAGATCGCTCAGGCTGGACAGCAGAATCCGCAAGCCCAGACCGGGCAACAAAGTCAACAATCCCAACAAGGCCAAGGCCAGCAGCAATCCCAACAAGGCCAGTCTCAACAAAGCCAATCGGGGCAAGGTCAACAGCAGCAAGGCCAGCAATCCCAGCAAGGCCAAGGCCAACAGCAATCTCAACAGGGTCAGCAAGGCCAGCAGGGGCAACAAGGCCAGGGGCAGCAGCCGGGGCAAGGACAAGGCCAGCAGCAATCCCAACAGAATCAACAGGGGCAAGGTCAGGGACAAGGCCAAGGTCAGCAGCAAGGGCAAGGTGCTGGCGCGAATGCTGCACAACAAGGACAGGGTAACAGTCAGCAGCCAAGCGATCAAAATAGTGGCGGCGCGGGGGCTGGTCAGGGGGCAGGCGGTGCAGGTGACAACGTGACCACAGGCCAATCCAATAATGGCGGCCCTATCGATCCTAACAATGGGCACAGCAATGGGCAGGTACTAGCCCCAGACAGTGTGTATGCGCCATCGTTCATCGGTGGCAGTGGCGGTACAAAACTTACGCCACAAGGCAATGGTCAGAGTAGCCCGAACGATCCGACGCAGCAAGGCGACTTTTCCAACAACCCAACAGGCCAATCAATGGTTCCATTGGGATCGGTAGCGGGTCAGGCGGCGGCACAGGCTGACCGGGCAATGGACTCGGATCAAGTTCCGGGCGCACTGCGCGGCGTGATCCGTGACTATTTCACGGGCTTGCAATCCAAGTAGATCCAATGAGCATTAGAGCGATAATAGGCTGTGCGGTTATTTTCCTGACCGCACAGTGCCTTGCCGGATGTGGAGCCTCATCGCCGCCAATCGCGCAAACAGCGGCAGTGCTGCCTACCTTCGCCGCTGCCGATACCTCACCGATCCCCACGACAGTGACCGAACCGCCAACCACCGAACCGGATCACGTATGGCGCAACAGACTTTCGGCGCGAACGACGCGAATAAAGTTACTGTGTCGTTCTACAGTCAGGACGGTAAAGGCTGCATGCGCTACCTGCTTAGTACACCAAACGCTCAACCCGTTGAGCGCTGCGCCAACGCGGATAGCACAATTGCTGCGGTACGCGGGGTCGAAAAGGATAGTACAGGCAATGCCTATACTATCGTTGCGGGGCGCAGTTTCAGCAGCAAAATTGTTGTGGTTTCGATTGAGCTTGACCACGCCGAAAATACGCCCGCCGAGGTCAGCGACAGTGGTTTTCTGGCGGTACTACCGGGACAACGCACTGTGATTAGCGTTGTCCCGATTGACGAGTACGGCAATTTGGTTGGGTCGCGCTACCTATTTCGGTAGCTTTGGGTGATGTTTAGGATAATTCCCTACGAAGCGGGCTGGCCTCCAGCGGCACAATCCTTTGGACAGGTGGCGTTGTTTTCGCCCTTATCGCAGAGGCCGTTGTTGTTACAGGTAAGATCTGGCTTCGGACCGGGCACAACGACAACACAGTTTGGATTGAGTCCTGCCGACTTTGCCATGTCACAGATGGCTGGCAAATACGTCTTGATGATATTGTCTAGATCCGGGATATTCTCGACGGGCGAAGGTTCCCCGACAGGCTGCAAGCCCGTATCGCCACCAAGCTGGATAGTCGATTGCTCTCCGCCGGAGATCTGAACTTGCTTGTCACCAACTTTGGCGTTCACACCACCTTCGATCACGCTAATCGTCATCTTGCCATTGGGAACAGCGGTCAAGATCACCCGCGATCCGATAGTCAAGGTTACACCGTTGGCTTTGAAAGTAACCGTTTTGCCAGTCGGAGCCTCGATAAACAGGCCACTAGGCGGCAATTGTTGGCAATCGGCCTGAGGCGTTGTGGCTGTGGTAAACGTAAATTCTTGCATTGCCGGAAGCTGTAACGCCGCGCTCGGATCGACATGCGGTGCATTCGGATCGACACGAGGCAGGACTAACAGCGAACAGTCTACCTGTAGGTTACTGGCAAAGATCCAGCCGGCTTTGCCGCCCGTCGTGCCATAAACCCATGCGCCATCCAAACTCCGCTCGCTGAGATCAATGGTTGCATCGGTAGTCAACTCAGACAGAATTTCTGCGTCAGTGCGTGGGGCAGTTCGCAGCCGCGTTGGGCGTAGCGGACTAGCAGAACACGTCTTGACGGGCGCAGGGGTTGGTTGATTGGGTGATGGCGTGTTGATCGGCGCGGTAGAAAATTTAACGTCTTTAATGGTGGTGTCACCATAAAGAATAAACGTTGCCGTCTGATCAGTTCCCGTATTCGTCGAAGTAACGGCTTGCATCTTGAGCACCGCCATGCCCCATTCATTTTGAGCCAAACTGAGCGGACTCGTCGTGTATGACTTGAGTGTGTTCATCGGCACAATATCGCCCAGTTTGCCAAACGGGAATTGTGCGACACTGTTTGGATCGATGTATTCGGCGGTAATCGCGTTGTTGGCAAAGCAGATCTGATCCTTGTCAAGTTTGGTGCAATCTGTTGAGAGCGTATTCTTGACAAGATCAAGCACCTGTTGGCAGGTAACCGGCGTGGGAGTCACGGTAGGGGTATCTGGTATAGGCTGGGGCGGCTCTACCGTCGGTTGATCGGTAGGCGCAGTTTGTGCAGCAATATTCCCCGGTTGCACAGCAATCAAGGCAAAGGCAAAGACTAGGACTACGTAGGCAAACGTCATGCGTCTCATAAAGGCTTATCCTAAGTTGGTCTGGATCAAATTGCAGAGGCTATACTACTCGATCACGGTGCGGTTTGGTAAATTTCGTAGGCAATCCGTTGGCCTGCCTTAGACGGGCAGCCATGAAATAACCGCATCGCGCTGCGGCCCAGTTGTGCCAATAATCGGCGCAACTGCTAAGGATTGCGTCAGGAAAGCGATATATTGCTTGGCCTCGGCAGGCAGCTTGTCCAATGTGGTGATGCCTTGTACTGCCTCACCACGCCACGATGGCAGATCCAGATAATGTGGCTGTATGCTATCTAGATAAACCTGATCAGGCCGATAGGGAACTATTTTGCCCGTGCTATCCGTGTAATGCGTGCAAACCTTGATCGGTACATCAGCGTAAGCGATGTCTAGATGGGTCATCACAAGATGCGTCATGCTGCTGGCCTGAGCATAAAAGCTAAGGCAAGGCACATCAATATAGGCAATATCGCGCGGACGTTTAGTGGTTGCGCCATACTCATGAGCATCTTCGCGAATCCGGTGCGCCAATGGGTCATCCATTGCCGTCGGCAAGCGCCGTGCGCCGACACTCGACGTGTAAGTAGCTTTGATTGCACCTGCCCGCACCGCGATATATTCTGGATGAACGATGCCCTCGGTAGAATGCAGAATTCCGCTGAAGGTCGGATCGGAGGCGGTGATGTCGGGATAGACTCCGAAACGCATATCTAGGCCGACAGCCTGCGCTCCTTCAAAAATGACTGGAATCTGTGTCTCATACCACGCTTCGTGCAAAAACGGATAAACATCATCAATATATGGCAGAAGCAATTGACGTTGTTCTTCTAGCCGTAGGAGAAAGGCGGTTTTTGTGCCAACCTGTGTATTGCCCTGATTCAGAGTCGGCACAACACAGGTATCCAGACTGACTCCCAAGCCGTGCAGAAATGCTGTGTAGAGATCGTAATGTTGGCTCAAAAGTTCTCGCCAATTCGTCGCCCGCAGATCGCGCATTCGCATTGGGTGACGATACAACACATCGGCATAGGCAGGTGAGATACCGCGTCCGGTAGATCCCTTGCCGCCGCTTTCCCAATCTTGAAGGGTAGCTTCATAGGCGCGATGCGTATCTAGCGCCAGCACCGCCATCTGATCGATATACAACGTCGAGGGTAGTACATCGCCCAACACTTTCACTACGTCATCGATCTCTGCCACGAGATCGCCCGGATGCAGCACCATCCCTTTGCCGAGAATAACGGTTGCACCGGGAGTTAGCGTACCAGATGGCAACTGATGCAGAGCGATCTTCTTGTCACCCACTACAACGGTATGTCCGGCATTGGAACCGCCATTCCAGCGGTAAACCAGTGTCGTGCCATAATCGCGCGTCATGCGTGTACACAGTTCATCAACGATTTTGCCTTTACCCTCGTCGCCAAATGCGCCGCCCTCAATGGCAATGGTGTTAGGGCGTACTGCGCCGGTCACTTGCATCAATGGATCGGCAGGTAAAGGCCGATCCACACCAAAAAGCGCTCCACTTTCGTAGATGTCTTGATAAAGATTTATGATGTTTTTCCTTGCTGATTAGGCTTGCACCTAATCGCTGCTAATGACCTAATGAATGATCTAATGCCGGAAGTGCCGCACGCCCGTAAAGACCATCGCGATCCCGGCAGCATCTGCCGCCGCGAGGACTTGCTCATCACGGATCGAGCCGCCGGGCGAAACAATGGCAGTTACGCCCGCCGCAATACCAACTTCTACACTGTCGGGGAATGGGAAGAATGCATCAGAAGCCATGACGCTGCCTTTGGCGTGTTCCCCGGCTTTTTCCACCGCGAGTTTGGCGGCATCGACTCGGCTAGGCAGTCCGCCGCCAATGCCAACGGTTGCCTCACCGATTGCCAGCACAATCGCGTTCGATTTGACGAATTGGCAGGCTTTCCAAGCAAAATGCAGCGCTTTCATTTCTTCATCGCTAGGCTGACGTTTGCTCACAACGCGCCATTCGACATCCGCAGGATCGCCATGATCGAAGCTCTGCATAAGCGTGCCACCACGCACACTGCGATACTCGTGCTTCGGCGGGTTTATCTCTGGCTCAATCAGCAGTAGCCGACAATTTTTACGTTTACTGTTGAGGGTTTCTCGCGCAGAAGGAGCAAAATCCGGTGCGGCAATCGCTTCAAGGAATATATCACCGAGTGCTGCCACGAACGCATCATCGACAAGGCGATTTACCGCGATTACGCCGCCAAACGCTGATATTGGATCGGAGGCCAGCGCCGCTGGGAACACCTCTGCGATTGATGCCCCCGACGCGATCCCGCATGGAGTCAGATGCTTGACGATCACAACTGTCGGTTGCTCAAATAGCTCAGTGGCCCGCCACGCCGCATCCAGATCGAGGATGTTATTGTAGGACAGCACTTTGCCGCCGAGAACCGCGCCGCGCAGTGGACCACTCTTGTTGTCTTTGTCGAATACATAAGTTCCGGTCTGATGTGGATTCTCGCCATAGCGTAATTCCTCAGAGCGCAAATTTTCACGTTCGAGTACTTTTGGTATTTGTGCATTCTCCAGAAATTCGTGGATGGCTGCATCGTAGCGCGAGGTTTGCTCGAAGACAGAAGTTGCCAGTCTACGGCGCGTTTCCAGATTAATTGCCCCTGATGCTTTTAACAGATTTAGAACATGCGAATAATCTCGCGCATTGCTCAACACGGTTACACGAGCGAAGTTCTTTGCGGCGGCTCGCAGCAGCGCTACCCCGCCAATATCGATCTGCTCGATGGCTGCTTCGAGGGTAGCCCCTTGCTGGCTTACTGTTGTTTCAAATGGGTACAAGTTACACACCACCAGATCGATGAGGGTATAACCGTGTGCTTGCAGTGTCTGGCGATCTTCGTCGGTGTCACGCGCCAGAATACCCGCATGAATGGCGGGATGCAGCGTCTTGACTCGTCCACCCAGAATTTCAGGATGGCCCGTGACTGTCTCAATTTCAATGACAGGCAAGCCCGCTTCGGTCAAAGCGCGGGCAGTCCCGCCGCTGGCGATAAGTTCCCAACCCAGTTCAACGAGTCCTTGTGCCAGTGGCAGCAAGCCCGTTTTATCGTGAACGCTGAGGAGCGCTCGTGGCATGTTCCATGATCCTTTCGAGTTGCAATTCCGAATGTAATCTATAGGATCCCAAGATCACTGAAAAATCGTTGAGATCGCGTTAGCATAGTTAATCTAGATAGATAAAATATGTCCTTATGAACGGGGACAGCCGTTTAAGTCCCACTCGTATTCGCCGTCAGTCATCTCTCTAGTTGTCCAATTGGAACCAGTGCGATAGACCATCAACAGATAAGTACTGCCTTCGGGCAAGGTCGCGTCGGTTTCGACACACCACAGCGCGTCGGCCTTGTAGTTCTTGGGGTTCCCGGTTACAACTTTCGTGATCTTGATGGCTTTTTTGTCGGCATCATCCAACCACTTTCGGGCAACAGCGTTAGGGTCAGTGGGGCTGGCAGGTTGGCAAGCCGCCAGTAGAAACAAGGTCAGGGCAAAGATTTTACGCATAGGAGTCACGTCCACAGGTGCAGCAGATCACGAAGCTATTCTCATTATTCACAAAAGTCAGCAAGAATTGTAGCGTGTTTTTGCACAATCGCATTTTTACCCGTGAAACGGTCTGGGTGCTGGTCGTCAGTATTATGCTGCTGTTGATCTTCGTTCTAGGCACGATGGGGGTTCAGCCGCGTTTCGTGTACAGTGGATTCTGATCGACGTGATCACCATTGCATGGGGAGTGACCGGGCTGGCAGTGCTGCTGCTAGCAATTACGTCGTGGCGACGCAGCACACGCAATACACAATCGGTGATGCGGGCGGCGTTAGCGATTCTGGCTTCGGCGGCCTTAAGTGTCGCACTGGCTGGATCACTTCTGGCGGGCGGACTGCTGCTCGTTGATGTGTTGTTGGTTGCCGCAACATGGTATTTAGCTCATACGCGACGGATGCAAACCCGCCTCGGTATTGTTTGGATCGGTATACTCGTGATCGTGCTGGTGGTTGCCAAACTCCCTACTCAATCCACACTTGGCCCCGCTACTTGGATCGGCATTTCGTATTTGATCTTCCGCCTGATCCATGTCGCTATCGATGCGCGGCGGGATCGCTTAGGGGGAGAAACATTGGGCGATACGCTGGTCTATGCACTTCATCCAGCAACGCTTGTGGCAGGGCCAATTGATCGCGTGCAGCACAATGTTTCCGAACAGCACTGCGACATTACCGATCCTGCTCCGTATGTCAACGATGGCTTATGGCGGTTATTTATTGGCCTGTTCAAAAAAGCCGTTCTTGCCAATTTGTGTTATGTTTTCATCGCGCAGCACGACATGGCTCACCAACCGGATCAGCCGATTGGTATTGCGTGGCTGTGGCTGGTAGCTTATGCGTTTTACCTGTACTTCGACTTTGCCGCCTACAGCGATTTGGCGCTTGGCATAGGACGCTTGATGGGCATTCGGCTGCCAGAAAACTTTGCCAACCCCTATCTCCAGCCAACGATTGGGCGTTTCTGGCAAACATGGCATATCACACTCTCCAATTGGCTGCGTGACTATATCTTCTTCCCGATGAGCCGCAGTCTACTTAAACGCTACGGCAGCAGCCGATCCACGCCAATCTTGTTGGCAAGCCATCTAACCACGATGGTCGTCTGTGGGTTATGGCACGGCTTGGGATCGGGCTTCATCGCGTGGGGAGTCTGGCATGGGTTGGGCTTGTTTGGCTTGAGTCAGGTTCCCGCGTTACGACGACGTTTCAATTTACCGATATTGCCCACTGCGCTGAGCATCGTATTGACATTTTGCTTCGTGACACTTGGTTGGGTGTTTTTCAGCACCGATCTGCCAACAGCCTTACGTATCTTTGGTCGCCTGTTTGGGATAAGCTGAGATGAGATCGTCACCACTGCCTTCGCTGCACATGACAATGCGCGTCTTCGCCAAAGCGATTGCGCTGCTATTGGCATTGAACTTAGTCTGTATTGCCGCACAGATCGATCCCATTGCAGCCTTGACCCGCTTCAATACGTGGTGGATTGTCGGACATGGGCGAGCGCGATTAGTGTATCCAAGCGATTTCCAGAATGGGCAGCTACCCATTGAATCGCTGATGGGAGCGCACACACTGGCCTATACCACCAAAGCCAACGACGAATTCCGGGTGCTGGTATTGGGCGAGTCGGGGATTGCTGGATGGGGTTTACCGGATCAAGATACTTTTTCTGCACAGTTGACAGCACGAAACCTGAAAGTACACGGTAAGCGGCTGGTGGCCTACAATCTGGCCTATCCTTCGCCCAACGTCGCCCGTGATATACTGATTCTTGATGCGGCACTTAGCTATCAACCCGATCTTATCATCTGGTTTATCACTCCGGCGGCACTGGATAACGCCCCTAGTTCGATAGGCACGAACAGTGTCTTTTTCGATCTGAATCGCGACAGATTGCAACGCCTGACGACTACCTATGCTTTGCAGGCATGGTTTGCGGCGCGAATGGATTCTGTGCCAACGTGGCGCAGTTGGACGGCAATTCGCGGGCAAGATACGCTTCCGGTCTGGCTGAACACGCTGCTCTATCCGTTTATCGCGCCCGATCTGGGACAAACCAATCGCCACCTTAACAATGAGCCGATCCCAGCCAAGGCACGTTACACTAGTGGACAGGTCGGCTTCGACCCGATGCCGAATGAAACATGGCGCTTCCTCGATATGGGCAAAAGCATGGCACAACAGGTCAACGCTCAACTGCTGCTCGTCAATGAGCCGATGCTGATTGGCAGCGGTTCCAATAGCGATGTAAATTACAATTTGCAATATGAACGTGCTTTTTATGAAGCCTATCGCCAGAACCTTACCGCGTATGCTGCTGAGAAAAGTATCTCGTTTGTAGATCTGTGGAATGTCATTCCGGCGGCTTCATTCACGGATACACCATTGCACGCTAACGCTGCTGGATACGCGGCCCTCGTTGATCAGATAACAATACCGATTAGCAAGCTAGGGGAAATTGGACATTGACTACAGGCGTTAGAAAGCTCCTCACAATCACCGCACTGCTCTTGACACTGATAACACTCAATGGAGTTGCGTCTGTGCAAGCTGCACCGCCGCCTACACCACCCAACAATTGCGTCGGCATTGCTAGCGACTCGAATGGCTATGGGCATGTCACCTTCCAATTGCCGCCCGATGGTCAAGCGGGGATTATTTATCTGCGACCACTGGCGGTGACGCTGCGCGAACAGTTGGATGCACTCGGCCTGTATGATCTCGCCGTGATCGATCATAGTTTGCCTGCGGTTAGCCTCACTGCCTCAGAACGCACTAACTATCTCAAGAGCAGCCTCTATGGGGGACTGATCAAGGATCGTTGCAGGTATATTATCGCAGGGCCATTTATCCCCGATGTGGCGGCGGCTAAGGCGACTCCCGAACAATATGCTTTCCAACTGCCCGCCTTTGTCGGCGGAATCCTCAAGAGCGATCCCGACGCGACGATCTTTATTCTGAATTTTTACTACACGCAGCGCGCCGAATTTACCGCCAGCAACAATGGGTTTGGCTTGAAGCCTGAACGCATCGATGCGTTCAACGCTGCTATTGCCGATTTCTGCCAGCCGACCCGCCCCTTAGGACGTATTTCGCAGGTCGTGTGTGTGAATACACAGTCATTCTTTGGCGGCATGGGAAATGGTTATTTGCTAATTGGTGCAACCCGTGACGAGTTTCAGCAAATGGTCTACAAGTCCACTGGCTTTAAGCCGATTGTCGATCAGTTTTTTGCAGACAACCCCACCGCGCAAATCATCGGCGATGGCATTCATCTTAGTCCAGCAGGGCGAGTGCGACTCACTCAGTCAATGGCGCAGTTGATCTCGCACCTGAGCGATTTTTAGCAGATCCTTATTCGATAGTCACGAGTCAGGATACCTCTCTCTTAGACTTTACAGTACCATGCCGCACCACGCGCCTGAATCTCGAAGGAAAGCTGCCTATTCTGAGTTTCAATGGTCGGGTGCTGTGCCAGTGCATCACGCCACTGCCCCGCTTCGCCTACTGGAATCTGAATCGCGGCTGCTTGATCACTGGCATTGAACGCTACGTAGACCGACTCGCCATCCAGACGACGCACGAAAACATACAAACGACGGTCATCGTCAATAAGCAGCGTTTCGACACTGCCGATCTGGAGTGCCTTTGAAGTGCGACGTGCCGCCAACGCACGCTTATAAAACGCCGAGATCTCGACATCTACCGACTCCCACGGAAACGCTTTGCGCCCATCTTCGGCATAATCGCCAGTCAGTCCAGCCTCATCGCCATAGTAGATCATCGGTGCACCGGGATAAGCCAATTGGAACGCGACCATTTGAAAGAACCGATCCCGATGATTCTGGCAGAATGTCATGATTCGCCCGGTATCATGCGAGTCGAGCAAATTC
Organism: Chloroflexota bacterium; assembly: GCA_040007395.1. Taxonomy (GTDB): domain Bacteria; phylum Chloroflexota; class Anaerolineae; order Aggregatilineales; family UBA2796; genus DATGFK01. The sequence goes on along the minus strand of JBDTVG010000256.1, from coordinate 11,192 downwards.
ATTTGCGCCAGCAGCGCAGGGGCAGGCGTGTCGCGCCGCCAAGTTTCTAACCTATCGTCAAGCTCGGAAGCGGTGAGCTTATCCACTGCCAGAAAGCCTTGCAGCGCCCAAGCAAAGCGATAGTTCATGGTCGCGTCGAAGCTGTCCCCCACGAGATAATGGCTGGCATTTTCCCATTCTTCGGAAACTAAATACGCCGCTGGGTTAATTGCTTTCACCGAACGATGAAAGCGCCGCCAAAATTCATCGCTGACCCAGCCCGTGACATCAGTCCGCCAGCCATCAATGCCCCGTTGCAGCCAGTAGGTTGTTACGCCTTGTGCCCCGATGAAGAAATCTTCGACTTCGGGGCATTCGACGAACTCTGGCATGTGCTTCAAGCCTATCCAACCCTCATAAATCTTAGGCCACTGCTTGAACTCAAACCAACGATAGTAGGGCGATTCGCGATTTTGTACCGCGCCCGTATCAGAACCATAGTGTCCCGCCGCATTGAAATAGCGGCTGTCGCAAGAACAGTGATTAAACACAGCATCCAGCACAATCTTGAGATGGCGTTGATGGGCTTTTTCAACGAGTTCGACCAAATCTTGCTCAGTGCCAAGCATTGGATCGATCTTGAAGTAATCGAGAGCATCATAGCGATGATTGGTGGGCGACTCGAAAATCGGTGTAAGGTAGAGTGTCTCAACTCCCAAATCAACGAGATAATCTAATTTGTCGATCAGACCGCGCAGGTTGCCGCCGTAAAAGTCGCGACCACGCGGTGGCGCTTCCGGCGGATCGCCCCACGCTTTATATACAGGCGCTTGTCCGTATACATCTTTGGATACTCTATCGGTACTCGTATCGCCTTTGGCAAAGCTGTCTGGGAAGATCTGATAGATGACCGTACCCTGTGTCCACTCGGCGGGCATTTGGGCGGGGTCGTAAACAGCAATCTGAAACTCCTGCTGTTTCCATTCGCCGTAGATAGGAGTATTTCGCCCTTCCAATTGGCGCAGTTCAAGTAGCGTGCTGCCATCCGCAAATTCGAAATGATAGCGGATTATCGTCGGGACGCTTGGCAGCATAATCCGTGCTGTCCAGATAGTCGTATCCACTGTTTTTGTTAAGGCGACACGCCATGTAAAATCGCGATGGATGTCACGCAGCACCATATCGGGCTGGGCAGGTGCATCTTCTACAGTAAGTTCTATCCAAGTACATGGGGGTTGGGCGGCAGGTGGCAGGTGAAACGGGCCAACAGGACGCAAGCGTCGGGCTGCGGCGAGACTAGGACTGGCGATCTGATCGAGCATGAGTACTATGCCTTTCTTGTCAGGGAAGTCTATGATAGCAAATTGACCAAACATGACCAAATGGTGTGCCAACTCGCGGTTAAATCATGCAGCGTTGGTTGCAATTTGCTCTCGTTAATTTTACAATGCGACACCTGACATATTTTTATACTTCTTTATAGGTTTGCGTAAGCATCCCCACGCCTAAAGGCGGGGACTTTGATTAGCCCGATGCTTACCAGCCTCAGCTCCGGTGAGGGAGCTACGTTATGGGCGAATACATAGGCACTTCGGAATGCTGCTCCAGTTCCGAACGCTGCGGGACATGCTTAACCAGGACGACGGGAGAAAGCCAGTCGCGTGTCCACCAAACCGCTCGATAACTTTGGCGAGGAGACCCTTACCCGCGCAAGCGGAGACCCAGAAAGGTAACTTCTGTATGCAGTATGTCTTTGTCCTTGATAAGGATAAGCAGCCCCTGATGCCGTGCCGGCCAGCACGAGCGCGGGAATTGTTGAAGGCGGGGAAGGCGGCGGTTTATCGGCGTTATCCCTTCACCATCATCTTGACCGAACGGGAGGGGGGCGACACGCAGCCCATCGAGGTGAAACTCGACCCCGGCAGCCAGACGACGGGCGTGGCGCTGGTGGTCGAAGGCAAGCGCGGGAAGCGGGTCGTATGGGTTGCCGAGATCAGCCATCGCGGGGCGGTAGTCAAGGGACATCTGGATGCACGCCGTTCGCAGCGGCGCAGCCGTCGGTCACGGCACACGCGCTATCGGGCGGCGCGCTTCCGCAACCGACGGCACAGTGAAGGCTGGCTACCGCCATCGCTCGTCAGCCGGATTCAAAACGACATAACGTGGGTGCAGCGGTTGAGCCGCTGGTGTCCGGTGAGCGGTATAACGATGGAATTGGTCAAGTTCGACACCCAGCTCATGCAAAATCCTGAAATCAGCGGTGTAGAGTACCAGCAAGGGACACTGGCAGGCTACGAAGTGCGCGAATACCTACTGGATAAGTGGCAGCGCCGCTGTGCCTACTGTGGCAAGACAGATACGCCGCTGGAAGTCGAGCACATCACCCCCAAAGCACGCGGCGGGACGAACCGCGTCAGCAATCTGACCCTCGCCTGTCACGACTGCAACCAACGCAAGGGGACGCAAACGGCGGTGGAGTTTGGACATTCGAAGGTACAGGCAGAGGCCAAACTGCCTCTCAAGGAGGCGGCGGCAGTCAACACCACCCGCTGGGCACTGCACCATCGGTTGTGCAAAACTGGCTTGCCTGTCGAAGTTGGCACAGGCGGACGCACCAAGTTCAACCGGGTGATGCAAGGCTACGCCAAAGCCCATTGGATCGATGCCGCCTGTGTCGGAGTGAGTGGTGCAGCGCTGTACATTGCCCTAACACATATCCCATTACTCATCAAAGCCACCGGGCGGGGTTCGCGACAGATGTGTCGGGTCAACCAGTTTGGTTTCCCACGTACCGCTGCTAAAGCCGCCGACCGGGTTCACGGTTTCCAAACGAGCGACCTCGTGCGAGCTGGCATCCCATCGGGTAAAAAGGTGGGGACGCATCAGGGGCGTGTCGCGGTGCGGACCTCAGGGAGTTTCAACATCACGACCCACACTGGCACTGTACAAGGCATCAGTCATCGTCATTGCACCCTCGTGCAGCGCGTCGATGGCTATACTTATTCAACTAGCCAGAGAGGAGCAGGGCGCATTCCTCCCCAGATCTAAAGATCCGGGTTTCCTGCGCCAATTTTGATGATAGAGCGTATTGAATGGCTTGGGCATGGCAGTTTCCGGGTAGAAGGTTTTCCGCTGATTTATATTGATCCTTGGCGTGTCGCCCGCCCGATTTTTCACGCGGATATTATTCTGATCACCCACGACCATTATGATCATTGTTCTCCGGCAGATGTGGAAAAACTGCGCGGCCCAGAGACCGTGATTATCGGCAACCACATGACCTCTGCTGTCATTGGCCCGCTGTCGGAGTTGCGCCCTTGGCAGGTGATGAATATCGATAAAGTTTCGATCAAGGCCGTGCCTGCATATAATGGTCATCATCCCAAAGAATTTGGCGGTCTGGGCTTCGTGATCTCAATGGATCACTATGACATTTACTATGCTGGGGATACGGATCTATTCGATGAAATGGCCTCGATTCACCCTGATATTGCCATTTTACCCATCAGTGGCAGGCAAACGATGGATGTTGAGAACGCCGTCGAAGCCGTCCGGCGGCTGCGTCCGCGCTGGGTCATCCCTAGCCACTGGGGTAACGCTTCCGAGGGCGGAACGGCGATTGATGCTCGCCACTTTGCGGAATGCGTGGAGCGCGAGAATCTTGCTCAGGTAATTATGCCTGAGAAGAAGTAAAGCCTAACCACCGCTTAACTTACTCGATCCTATTACCCGATTGCTATATCGCGCTCTATATCAACGTAGCGAAAGCTGCCCCATTTTCAACTCGGACAACAGTTCGCTATAAGCGGCGCGATCCAAAGGCATGTTCACGGCTTGCTGTGTAAAACTGGATAGGGTAATAGCATTCGCCAATTCCAATGACATCGCCGCACTGCGAGCAGTGCAGCGTGGCTGTCGTTTTTCGAGAATGGCGGACTGTAGATCCTGATACACCGCCAAATGACCACCAGCATCGCCGGGTAGATCAATCGTTTCGGAAGCTATCGTTGGCGATCCGAACATCTCCTGATTAGTCGTCCGATACTCGCTCAAGGCAGTGCTAAAGCGATGTATCGTAAGCTGGTTGTTGGCGATTTCCAGTGCGGCGCGATCCCCCACGATCTCCATGCGACGGTTGCCAGCTTCTACCGTGTTGATGTCTAAATAGCCCGATGCGCCCCCGGCAAATTCAAGCATGGCCTGTGCGCTGTCTTCCGTCTCAATATGATGAGCAACCGTTTGAATATGTCCCCAGACTTTGCTCGGTATTCCAACCAGATAGCACAACAAGTCAAGCGTGTGCGGTCCTTGATTCATCATTACGCCGCCCGCCTCACCAACCCATGTTCCACGCCATGTCGCCGTGCGATAGTACGCATCGGTACGAAACCAAGGTTCGATACATAAGACTCGCACGAGCGATCCGATCTCGCCTGCGTCGATGAGTTGTTTGACCCGTTCAATGATGGGGCGAAAACGGTGCTGAAAATTTACCGCCAGAATCTTATTGGTGGCTTCCGCAGCAGCAATCATCTGGTCGGACTGTGCCACTTCAATCGCTATCGGTTTTTCCACCAACACATGAACCCCTGCTTGCAAACTTTCGATCACTAGTTCGCAGTGCGAGGGATGTGGCGTACATACGACGACAATATCAGGCTTCACTGCGCTCAACATTTCGCGGTGATTGGTGAAGAATGGACAGCCAAGTTCGGCAGCACGCGATACTGCGAGTTCCGCTTTTATATCGGCTAACCCTACGACCTGCGCTCCCGGCAATTGTGCCAGCGCTTTCAAATGGGTAGCGACAATACTCGCGCCGCCGCCAATAATGGCATAGCGGAACGTTGGACTTTCAATATTTGATGCCATTGAACATAACACCTTTCATTAAGTTGCATTGTAAAGAGAAAGGCCGAGCAAGCTCGACCCTCTACCGTTTCGAAAATTAGCTATAAGTGTGGACGCTTCACAACACGATCTACTGTTCGACGGGTTTGCCGTCTATTGTCTTGACGCGATCCATGTATTGTTTGAAGATCGCTTCCCCGGCAGCATCGCTCAATTGCAGCGCGTGTAAAATGTCCTTGAGTGTATCGACTTCCGTTTTGGCAAGATCGCCATCAGCGGTTGCAACACTCGCCGCATAGTGAAACGCCTGTACACGCAGATCGCGGGTATTTAACTGCTTGACCACAACGTTGTACAGGAAGGCCGACCGGTTATCGGGGTCGGTTAGGAAGCGATTGTAGATACTCAGGCCGAGGTCATAGACCAGCGTGAACTGATTATCGTCGAGGCGGGCAATCGGTTCTAGCAGCGTCCGGGCATCGTGCATGGCAGTGAGTTCTTCTTCGAAGATTTGACCGTCGGCGGTCACAACGATAAAGCCCACGACGATGGCTGCCAATGCTTTGTGCAGCGGCGCGAACTCTGCAAGAATCTGCGCCTCTGCTGACGCAACAGTTGCCGAACTCAGGGCGAAAACCGATTTCATGCCGTCAAGCAACTGCTGTTCGCCCGGATCGACGTTCAGGTTCGCCATCGCCAACGCATAGGCGTAGCGATAGGCGGCAGCCCGTTCGTCGGCGGTGGCGATGGCGGGGGCGAGATACTCCTGAACGAACTGTGAAACGTCCTGAATCACGTTCTGATTCTCGATCAGATCGACAGCCTTTTCTACGAGTGCCTCAAAAGCGGTATCTTCGAGGACGCTAAGTGAAGGATACTGATCGCGGAAAATCCCTATGAGCCGCCGCTCAAGATCGGTGAACTCGCCGCTCAAGTGAAGTGTGGCAACTCCTGTACTGACTGCCGCATCGTCCGGCGGTATTTTTCGATTTACCAGATTATCCAGAAAGGCCATAATCCATTCCTTTTAAGCAGTGTTTAATCTATCGATAAGTATAACGCGATCTGTCCTGAATTAGACATTTCTTGATCTGCAACTTCGTCTTTATACTGGGTTTTAACAAGTATTCGCGCTTGTTGAGGATATAAATTTCAAGACTCGTGTGACCGCGATGTGGATCATTACAAGGAGTTAAAAATAGCATGAGTGTTACCACGCAAGAGGTCTTTGACTATCATAGCCAAGGGCGACCCGGCAAAATCGAAGTCGTTCCCACCAAATCTGTCCTGACCCAGCGCGATCTGTCGCTGGCGTATACACCCGGTGTCGCTGATGTTGTGCTGGAATTGCAACGCGATCCAGAAACGGCCTATGAGTACACGGCAAAAGCCAACTTGGTCGGGGTTATCTCCAACGGTACGGCGATTCTGGGGTTGGGAGATCGCGGGGCGTTGGCGAGTAAACCCGTGATGGAAGGTAAAGGAGTCCTGTTTAAGCGCTTTGCCGATGTCGATGTGTTCGACATTGAGTTAGATTCGCACGATCCCGACGAAGTAATCCGTGTGGTCAAGGCGATTGCGCCGACTTTTGGCGGGATCAATCTGGAAGATATTAAAGCGCCAGAATGTTTTTATATCGAAGAAAAATTACGCGAACTGCTGGATATTCCCGTTTTTCACGATGACCAGCACGGCACTGCCATTATCACGGGCGCGGCGCTGCTCAATGGGCTGGAACTGACTGGCAAACGGATCGAGGATTTACATCTGGTGGTGACGGGTGCAGGTGCAGCGGCGCTCTCGACGGTCAAGTTTTACATCGAACTTGGGGTGCAGCAGCAAAATATTATCATGTGCGACGAATTCGGCGTAATCTACAAGGGGCGCGAAAAAGCGATGGACCCCTATAAGGCTCGCTATGCCGCCGACACTGAGATGCGAACGCTCACCGAAGTGCTGCGCGGTGCGGATATGTTCCTCGGTCTGAGTGCAGGTAACATCGTCAGTCAGGAGATGGTCAAGTCGATGGGCGATCACCCAATGATCTTTGCCCTTGCCAACCCGACCCCGGAGATCAGCTACGAGTTAGCGAAGGAAGCCCGCCCAGATGCAATTGTAGCAACGGGGCGCAGCGACTATCCAAATCAGGTCAACAATGTACTAGGCTTTCCTTTTATCTTTCGTGGGGCGCTGGATGTACGGGCGAGGGCGATCAACGAAGCAATGAAAGTTGCGGCTTGTCATGCGCTGGCAAAATTGGCGCACGAAGATGTACCAGAAAGCGTCCTGCGAGCGTATGGTCTGGAGATGCTGCGCTTTGGACCAGATTACCTGATCCCTAAACCCCTAGATCAACGGGTGCTATTGTGGGAGTCGCCTGCCGTCGCCAAAGCCGCGATGGAAAGCGGAGTCGCCCGCAAGAACATCGATCTTGACGAGTATGTACATACTCTATCGATGCGAGTGGGCAAGAGTACCCAAGTGCGTTCGTATATCATCAACAAGGCCAAATCGTCGCCTCGCCGCGTGGTCTTTGGCGAGGGCGAGGAAATCTCGATCATTCGGGCAGCGGCGGCAGTCGAAGATGACGGAATTGGCTTCCCAATCCTGCTAGGCCGTCCTGATGTGATTGCCAAGCGTGTGATCGAACTTGGGCTAGAACGTTACACCCCCAAAGTGATCGACCCAACCACCTCAGAAGATCGCTTCAAGTATGCCGAGCAATATTTCGCGCTGCGTCAACGTAAAGGGGTAACGCTAGCGCGTGCCTACGAAGATGTCCTGAATCCGAATATCTTTGGGCCGATGATGGTCAAGGCCGGACACGCGGACGCTTTTCTAGCGGGTCTGACCTACGATTACCCTGATGTGATCCGTCCTGCCTTGCAAATCTTTCATACGCGACCGGGGATGCAAAAAGCCAGCGGAGTCTACCTGATGATCGCCCGTAGTCAGGTCTATGTCTTCACTGATGCGACGGTCAATATCGAACCGAGCGCCGAAGATTTGGCAGAGATCGCGATACTCGCCGCCGACTTTGCCACACAATTAACCATTACGCCCAATGTTGCTATGCTGTCCTTCTCAAACTTTGGCAGCACACCGCATCCCCTAGCGAACAAGGTTCGTAAGGCAGTAGCGCTGGTGCAAGCCCGCCGCCCCGATATTGCCATTGAAGGTGAAGTGCAGGCCGACGTTGCTGTTGTGCCAGAGTTAATGGAGTCGCGTTATCCTTTCAGCAATATTCGACAGGCGAATGTATTGGTGTTTCCGAGTCTGGAGTCGGCAAATATCGCTTATAAACTGCTGGCTCGGTTAGGCGGCGCACGGTCTATCGGCCCGATCTTGCTCGGCCTTGACGCGCCGATCCATGTCCTGCAAACGGGTGATGATGTCGAAGCGATCATGGCGATGACGGCAGTCGCAGTCATGGATGCACAATCGCGGGGGTAAGGTGGCACTGGCAGATCTCCGCATTCATTCAGTTTTTTAATGTGAATTATGGGACATTCAAGTTTATAATTACTCTAGATCACGTTCAAAGTAACGGATGATGTGGGTAGAATAAACACGATGAGAACACCTGCGGGCAAGGAATGCCCTCAATACTACGAAGATTTGAATTACCGTCGCAAGGAAGTACAGGAGTGTCGCCTTGCCGCCCGCAACCCGCAGTCGGCGGAGTGGCATCCCGGCGACTGTGCCAAATGTGCCCTGCCCGATATTCTGCGGGCCAACGCCAGTCCCTATATGCGGTTGCGACTGACGATTAAGGCGGGGTTTCTGGGGCTTGGTCGCCGCAATGAGATCGATGCTTACTGCGAAAAGCATAACTTAGCCATCGAAGATCCTTTTGTCGGCTGCTTGAAGTGCAATGCCGAACGTCCCAGTTTTGATGCGTTTCTGGATGCGTTGGAAAACTCAGGAAATACGGAATAGGTACGGAATAGTCCTCACCTTAAATCCCTCTCCGCGCCAATGGAGAGGGATTTCCACACTCGTTTACCCCTTTCTACGATACGCGAGGACGACGCAACAATCGTGGTTAGGGGAAAACGCAAAGATAAATCGCATTCAAACCATAAACCTCTGAGCCGCTGAGGATAAATGATACATAATGATCAAAGCTGTGTTTCTCGATCTTGACGATACGCTGCTATGGCTCGATACCGATGCTTTTGTCAAACGATACCTGACTGAACTCACCCAATTGATGCTGAGGCGATACCCAGCGCTGGAAAGTGCCGAGGTCCCACTGAGCAAAGTGATTCAACGGGCGATGGGGAAAACGATACAGAATCTCGACCCAACGAGCACTAACGCCGCGATCTTCAATGCTGCCGTCGTGGATAGTTACGATCTCCCTGATGGGCTGCTGCAACAGATCTTTGATGAGTTTCATCAGGGCGATTACCTGCTGATGGGTGCGGCAACCTCGCGCATTGACGCTGCGACAAGTCTGGTAGACCGCCTCGCCGAGATGGGCTTGAAGGCGGTCATTGCCACCAATCCGCTGTTTCCGCTGCAAGCCGTTCGGCAGCGCTTGATCTGGGCTGGGCTGGATGCACCGCGTAACCCATTCGCCTTTATCACCAACATTGAGGAGATGCACTTTACCAAACCTGCGCCGCACTTTTATGCCGAATTGCTAGCGCGAGTGGGTGTTGAGGCAGACGAAACCATCATGATAGGCGACAACTTCACTCAGGATATGATCCCCGCTGCGCAGGCTGGCCTAAATACCTTCTGGCTGCACTGGGGAAATCCGCTACCCAATGATGTTCCCGCCGATTTCATGCCGGATGGCTCCGGGTCGCTGGCAGAGTTCGAGCAGCGTGTCGCGGGGGGCTGGCTCACAACTTTGCAACCACGCCCACGCACGGTGGCACAGATAGTGCCGCATCTGTTGGGCAATGTCGGGGCGCTGTTCGGGCTGGTTGAGACGATCCAGCCAGACTACTGGAACATGCGACCCGACCCGAACGAATGGTCACCGCTGGAGATTATCTGTCATCTGCGCGACAGCGAACGCGATGTCCAGCGCCCGCGTTTACAGCGGATCGCTCACGAAGACAACCCGTTTATCTCACAGCCACAGCCGCCGCCCGGCCCTTATCAGCGCAATCTCACGGCTGAAGATGGTAATAGGGTGCTGCATGAGTTCTGGGAAGAACGCTGCCAGACGTTGGATTTTTTGAATGGTCTGAGCACTGCTGACTGGCAGCGTCCGGCGCGACACAGCATCTTTGGGCCAACAACGCTAATGGAAATGGCGCACTTCACAGCACGCCATGATCGTCTGCATATTAATCAGCTTTGCGAGACGCTAGGGCGTTGCCGTCAGGAAGCACATTCCTGACAAGGTGGTTTTATGCCTAACGTTTGGCGGCTATGGTCAGTGTATATTTGACAAAGGTCAGGGTAGACCAGAAACCGCTGCACGCTACTGTACGATGCTGCCGGAGCGCGTTTAGCAGATCCACCCTGCGTGAGCCGGGAAAGTCTGTACTGCTGCTGCCAATAGCACTCATGGTGTGAGCGTCGCTGCCACCCGTCGCGCTCCAACCCAACTGTGCATCATTCAACTCGCGTACACGGTTATTGCTGCCGACTCCGGCAAAGCTGCCGTTGTAAATTTCGATACCGTCGGGAGTATGATCTTTATGGGCTGCCAGTTCCAACAGGGTTGCCAGCTTTGCCGAGGGACACCAACGGCTCAATGGGTGTGCCACGACTGCTAGTCCGCCCTGTTCATGGATCGCCTGAATGGTTTCAGACATGGGCAGGTTAGCCGGGATCAAGTGCTCGATATTCAAGGCTAGTAAATGTCCATCGCGGGTGCTGATCTCTGCACCAACGATTACCTCGATCCGCCCCCGATTGCGTGTGGACAGGTCGCGGGCTAGTAGTGCGCCGTCGATACAGTCGTGATCGGTAATCGCAATCACATCTAACTCAGTGTATTGCTCAACCCGTTGCAGAATCTGAGCCACCGTCTGGTAGCCATCGCTGTAAGTGCTGTGCATATGCAGGTCTGCTTTGCCCAAAACGTTCCTCCACCATTACGCCACCGAATGATTCTCTCTCAGGGAACTATACTGCATGATATTTAAAAGAGACGTAACAGCAGGTTAACAAGTTATGGTTAACTGTTAACGAATGAGTGCAACCGAAGATGCCAATAAACTTCTGCATGGCTATCTTCCAAAATTCTCACAGTTTGATAATAACGAACAAAATTCTCACAAAATTTATGGAACAATAAGTAAGGTGTGCTAGTATTTTCAATATGCAGTAAGTGTACATATAGAGCGTGTTTGAAAATTAAGCCGGGGCAAGACGATGAAGCAAGCGCTTGCTCG
>JBDTVG010000255.1:0-4853 GCA_040007395.1 Chloroflexota bacterium | reverse complement strand
TCCGGCATTTTCCTGCCCTGCAAGCCCTTTCCCTCCTACTGTCGGGTGACTAGTAATCAACAAGTGAATAGTTGCACTACGATTTCGAGAATGACAGGCCTTTCGCTCAAAGCACACGAAGCGTAGGCGATTACTTCGCCAGATCAGCCGCCGCATCGAGTGAGGCTACTTCATCAGGGGTCAGATACCAGCCTAGCGCCCCGGCGTTATCTTGTGTTTGCCGCATATTCTTCGCCCCCGGAATCGGGATCGTCCCTTTGCAGATCGTCCAGTTGAGCGCGACCTGTGCAGGGGTCTTATTGCCATGTATCTCCCCAATCTCGCGTAAACGGGCGATAAGCGGTTGAATGCTCATCAAGTGTTCTGGTGTGTACCAGCGTTTACGCATCCCGGTAGGCAGATTGTCGGGTGTGTATTTGCCTGTCAAGCGACCCATTGCCAACGGGCTGTAGGCAATCAATGTAATGTTTAATTCGCGACACGCCGCCAACAAACCATTCCGTTCCGGCGCACGTTCTAGCAAGCTATATTCCACTTGATTGGAAGCCAATGGGACACCACGCTTCGCCAGCACTTCATGGGCACGACGCATTTGCTCGGTGCTGTAATTCGAGACCCCTACGGTGCGCGTTAAGCCAGCCTCTACTGCATCGGCAAGTGCTTCCATCCAGCGCTCAAGGGGAACTCGTGGGGTAGGCCAATGGATCTGGTACAAATCCAGCCGATCCATCTTCAAGCGGCGCAGGCTGCCTTTCAAGGCGCTGATGAGCTGGCCTTTCATAAATCGCCACGGCAGTGGAAAAAATTTGCTGGCGATGATCACAGGCTGCGTAGTGCTCTGCTTAAACTGACCGAGCAGTTTTTCGGATTGATGCGACGGAAAACCATAGAGTTCGGCAGTATCGAAGAAGTTAATCCCAGCGGCTAGAGTCGCATCAAAGGATTTTTTCAGGTCTTCGTCGGTGTAGCCGCCTTGACCGTAGCCCCATACGAAACGATCTCCCCATGCCCACGTCCCGATCCCCAATTGGCTCACATGCAGATCCGTTGCCCCAAGCGCCATACTGTCAACTTTAGGCATCAATTTTTGTGCTTCTGTCATTAAATTCCTCGTACCATCAAAATACACTGTCGGGTTAACTATATTCCGCCACGATCAAGGTTGGCTAGATACTAAGTCGGAGTCCAATCGATAGGATGAATCGCCTGAGCGCTGACGATAGGCCACAACGACCTGAGCGCTAGCGTTTCCGGCTGCTGTTCGTCGGGCTGCCACTCACAGATATTCAATACGGATAGGTGATTGTTCTGGCGGGCCATTAATACGACAAACGGCAAGCGATCTAGTAAAGCGCTGTTGATAAACTCTTGCTCGATTCCCGGCTGCGCCCGCCGCACCGACATATTGAAGGCATTTCGCAGCCGCAGCGCCGCGACTGCCCCTCGAAAAATCCATAGGCAGCGTGGTCTGGACTCGGTGGTCAAAGCACGCCACATCGCTTGTGTCTCATCAAAACGTACTTCGTCAAGGATCAGCCAATCTGGTTTTTGGCTTATCGCCATGTCAATTTGCTCGGCAAAGCTGATCGGCGGTTGCGTCGGCGCAGGCGGAATAGCGGTGAGACGCGGCATTCCATCGGGTAGACGCAGTTCGGCAGCACGTTCAACCACAAGGGCATTGCTGATCAGAGGTAACAAGGCTTCGAGCAAAGTCGTTTTGCCCGTACCCACATCACCTACAATCATCAGACCATGTCCGGCAGCGATAATTGCCCGTAGCAGATCCACCGATGGTTGATCGATGAGTCCTGTCGCGAGGCAGTTTGCTAGCGTGGCAGGCTGGGACGGATGCACTCGCACATCTACGCTCAAAACCGGGCTGATTGGAGGCCCAATGACCGTCAGTCGTGCGGCACGTCCAGCCAGTGTCACGCCGACTTCCAAGACAGGCTCACTATCACTCAAGCGAGTTTTAGCGGTACTCAGTACGCCTTGTACCACCCGTTCAAGATGGCCTGTATCGTCAAAGTGTGCATCAGCGGCGACCATCTCTTGAGCGCCATAGCGTACATGGACACGATCTGGCCCACTAATGGTGATCTCGGTTAGCGTCGGGTCGGCAAGATACGGATCGAGTGGGCCGAAGCCAAACAGATCGCGGTAAATAAGATCCAACACAGCAAATCGCTCAGCACGCGATAGGGTAATCGTTTCGACTGCCAACACATAATCAACTGTCTGTCGGATCATGTCGCGGCGGCTGGCTTCATCCGCTTCCAGTAATGTATCAGAGCGCGTTTCCGCGATGAACTCCGTCTCAATCTGTTCACGTAGCGCCGCCAGCGAGACTTGACGATTGCCCGAAAAAAACTGCGGCAGGTGTGGCTCCGCGTGGTCGTTCTGGTTGTTGTGGTCGTCGCTCACTTTGTGGAGGTATCCGCCGCGACATGGGGCGTAATTCGCTGCGCTTGCTGAGTCGCTCGCAGTGCCAGTTCCGAGGCCAGAAAACAGTGCTGCTGGCTCATGGCAGTTTCGGTGCGATTCAAAACGTCTTGCACAATGGCTCGCCCATAGGTCAACGGCACTGCATTGCAATCCATATACTGAACGCCCTTGTGATCCACCAAAAATAGATGATTGCCGCCGGGGTGTCCAGCGATGTCTATATTTTTGCGAACTTCAATATAGCCGTCCGTCCCCAAAATCAGCATCCGACCATCGCCCCATGAGCCGAGGCCATCTGGCGTAAACCAATCGACCCGAATATAGCCAGTCGCATGGTCGCTGCGGAGTGTCACATCCCCGAAGTCATCAAAGAGGGGATATTGCGGATGGTGGAAGTTGCCCATCTGTGCCGCCACAATTTCCGCCGAGGTACTTTGGGTAAAGTATAAAAATTGATCCATCTGATGTGAGGCAATGTCATTAATAATACTGCCGTAAAACTGGCGATCCCAGAACCACAGTGGACGTGATGAAAGAGCGATCTGGTGTGGGCCAAGCCCAATCGTCTGGATTACCTGACCAATAGCCCCGGCGTAAACAAGTTCGCCCGCCTTCACCGTAGCGCGATTCTCGAAGCGTTCGCTAAAGCACACTGAATAGATTCGCCCGGTTTCGGCCTGTACGCGGCGAACCTCGGCTAGCTGTTCCAACGTGGCAAAGCCGGGTTTGTCGGAGATAAAGTCTTTGCCAGCTTGCATAACACGCACCCCCAACGGCGCACGATCAATCGGGATTGCAGCGCTGATGATCAGTTGAATGCTCGGATCTTCCAAAAGAGCCTTTTCCGAGTCGGCAAGGCCGGCCTGTGGATATTGCTTGACAAACGCTGCTGCCAATTCTGGCTCACTGGCATAACACCCAACGAGTTCCGCACCAGCATCTATCAACTGGTTGGTAATGCCATAAATATGGTTGTGATTTAGTCCGATAGCGGCAAAACGAATACTCATAAGGTGTGTCTCCTTGTAAAGTTAATAAAGCAAATCTTTCAGTCTGTATTGATCAGCACTATCCATGCAAAGCTGGTTGAGTGGTCGAACCGTGCAGACCCATCAATATTACCCAAGACTAGAGCCAAGTTCATCTACTATGGAATATGGCAATAAAAAGGGCGGGTAATTGATACCCGCCCTCGGAACGATACGAAATTGTGGGAGCGCCGCGATCTTAGCGGTCGTTTGCCAAACCGAGCAAGCCCATATTGATCTTCGGCTGACGCGATTTTTCTTCGTCCTTGCCGAACTTGATCACGTCACCTGATTCAGTGATAGCTTCTACTGCGAGGCCGAGGCTTTGTAGTTCCTTGACCAGCACACGGAAGCTCGCCGGAACGCCCGGCTCCTCGATAGGTTCGCCCTTGACGATAGCCTCGTAAGTCTTGACACGCCCCTGTACATCGTCGGACTTGACGGTGAGCATTTCCTGAAGGGTATGCGCTGCACCGTAGGCTTCCAGCGCCCACACTTCCATTTCACCGAAGCGCTGACCACCGAACTGAGCCTTACCACCAAGTGGTTGCTGCGTCACAAGGCTGTATGGCCCCGTAGACCGAGCATGAACCTTGTCCTCGACCAAGTGAGCCAGCTTCAGCATATGGATAATGCCGACAGTCACTGGACGGTCAAATGGTTCGCCTGTCTTGCCGTCGTACAACATCTGCTTGCCATAGATCGGTACAGGCTGTCCGGTACGCATAAAGACACGGTTGGCATATTCGCGCAGATCTGCTCCGACCAGTTCACGGGGGGTCGGTTCACCACTTGTAAATTCAGTCCAGAGTTGCAATGCCGCATCGATACCATAGTTATCGTTGTGGTCACGAGTGCCAATACTCATATCGTCCGTGGCGAAGACCAACGCCTGATTCGGGTCGTAGCCCTTCTCGCGGAGCCATTCGCGCATTACTGTGCGGCGTGCATAGACGTTTTCGAGTGCCAGACGTTCGCGGTTGTATTCGGGCAAATCCCCGATCCACTGGTCAACATACAGACGGCGTACTTCGGCATCGTCTTCCAACGAATCTTCGTCGTAGCCTTCGGTCTTGACCCATTCGAGCGCGCGATTGGTAATCTCACGCCATGCGTGGTCAATCATCCAAGCACGGCCAAGTTCAGCCTCGATCTCGTGTTCGTCTGCGCCGTCAAATACGGGCGTAACCGCACGGAAGCCCAGCCGATCTGCCGCCCAGCCAAGATGCGTTTCGAGTACCTGACCGATATTCATACGTCCCGGCACACCCAGCGGATTCAGGATGATGTCAATCACGGTACCATCAGAAAGATAGGGCATATCCTCAATCGGCACGACCTTCGAGATAACACCCTTGTTGCCGTGACGACCTGCCATCT
>JBDTVG010000254.1:0-56121 GCA_040007395.1 Chloroflexota bacterium | reverse complement strand
CGCACCCTAATCGTACTGCTGATCCCCCAGCGTTCCAACTCAGCCTGAAATGCTGCCACCCGTTCAGGATCGGATGGTGCGCCGCCATAGCCGCCTGTCGGGTTGAGCGGGATCATATTGACATGACACAACAGCCCTTTGAGCAGTTGGCCTAGTTTGTAGGCTTGCTCAACGGTGTCGTTTTCCCCGCGAATCAACGCCCACTCGAAGGTTACACGGCGACCTGTTTTGTCAATGTAATACTTCACTGCGTCGATCACATCACTAATCGGGTAGCGGCGATTGATAGGTAGCAGCCGTGAACGTTCATCGTCTGTCGCCGCGTGCAAGCTGATCGCCAGCCCCATTTGGATCGCTTCGTCGGCGTAACGCCGTATAGCAGGCACTAATCCTACTGTGCTGACCGTGATATGGCGCTGTCCGATGCCCAGCCCGTCAGGATCGTTCAGGGTACGCATAGCTTGCAAGGTGTTGTCGTAGTTATGGAACGGCTCGCCCATGCCCATCAAGACGACATTGCTCAACCGTTCGCCGCTGGATTCGAGTTCGCGGGCGAAGTCCACCACCTGTTCGACGATTTCGCCACTGGTCAGGTGGCGGGCAAAACCCATTTGTCCAGTGGCACAGAACACACAGCCCATCGCGCAACCCGCCTGTGTCGAGATGCAAGCGGTTCGCCGCCCATCATCATATTCCATCAACACGCTTTCGATAAGCTGACCGTCGGGCAACCGAAATAGGCGCTTGATCGTCTGTCCATCCGAGGAGATCTGTTCGGTGGCGGGTTCCAGCACGCCAATACGGGTTTCGTCGGCAAGTCTTTCGCGCAGCGTGTGCGGCAGGGTGGTCATTTGCTCGATACTGGATACTTTGTGTTTATATAGCCATTCGGTGATCTGGCGGGCACGATAGGCGGGTTGACCCCACTCTTTGAGCATCGCCGCAATCTCCGTCTGGCTTAGATCATAGAGATTGCGTAAGTTGGTGATTACGCTTGGTTCTTCTGGCATGGTTTGTGGTACTCGTATTTTCCGGGCGCGACTGATTTTTCGGCGGCTCCCCGGCGTGGATTTTCACTTACTACTATACTTAGGACGACTTTATGGTTCGTCACTATGACTGTTCATTCTATCATGTCTCGTGTCTTTAGTGATGGGTTCTTTGTTCAGGAGTTAGTCTGCATGAAAAAGGAAAACCCTCAACTAACGCCATTATTACGCGGTGTGACCTTTATTGAGTGTCTAGCATTGGCGGCTGCCGGGATCGGACTCTTTTTTCTACCGGAGATTGCGGGTCCCTTATGGGCTTGGAAGATCGCGCCATTTAACGCGGGATTCCTCGGTGCGTTCTATCTGGCTTCGCTGGTGGCGGCCGGCATGATGTTGGTCATAGGACGCTGGTCGCCAGTGCGGTTGGTGCTTCCCATGCTGCTAACGTTCACACTAATTGTATTGATCGGGTCGCTGATACATTTGGCTCGTTTTGATTACTTTGATTATAGCCGTTGGGCGACGTGGGCGTGGTTTGCACTTTATATTTTTATCCCAATAAATTCAGCCTATCATTTGTGGCTGTATCGCCGCTTACCGCCAGCGGAAGCACTACCTACACCCCCTATCTGGCAAACCTACCTCATTGTGCAGGGGCTAGTCTTGGGGTTATATGGGATAGTCATGATAGTGGGAGCATCGGCAACGACTGCTTTCTGGCCTTGGCCCAAGATCGATGATTTCCATACCCAGATGTACAGTGCCGTTGGCATTACCGCTGCCATCGGCGGATTTATGCTAATCCATGTCGGCTCACCGTCCGAGTTTCTCACACTAGGGCTTATTCAGATCGTTTTTGCGCTGTTTTCCGTTCTCGATGTGGTGCTCAAAAGCAGTAATCCAGTTGTCAATTATTCAGCGGCGGGGACATTGCTATGGCTTGGTACCTTCGCCGTGATATTGCTAACGGGCATTGGCATGATTCTGCGCTGGAAGCACACACGAAGTTGAAGTGTTTCAGTTCCCGTAAGCCTTTTAGACCAAGGAAGCTTTTGACTCTTGGCCTGCATTTTGCTATCGTTTAACACAATGGTTAACCATCAAGATTATCATTGTCCAGTATGACAAATTTGGCACCCGACTCGACACTCGATCTCGTATTCGGCGCGCTGGCAGACAAGACACGGCGGGCTATTCTGGAACGCTTGACGCGAGGCAGCGCGACCGTGACCGAACTGGCAGATCCCTTCGATATGTCGCTGCCCGCCATCTCCAAACACCTGAGCACTTTGGAAAAAGCGGGTTTGATTACCCGCGCCAAAGAAGGTCGGATTCATCACCTGAGTCTGGCCCCCAGTCGGTTACATGAAATTTCGGCATGGTTGGATCATTATCGGCAGTTCTGGGAACAGAATCTCGACTTATTGGGTGCGTTTCTGGATACCCCTTCCGATGAAAACTCAATAGAAGCCACCGATGACCAGCCCACCACCTGATCTACAAGGGTTCATTCGGCTGCAACGGTTGTACCGCGCTTCGCGTGTTTTCCACACTTGGACTGATCCAAAGTCACTTGAACAGTGGTTCAGACCGTTTGGGCTGCCAATTTGGTAGTATGCCTCGATCTGTATACCGACGGTCACTACCAGTTCAATCTTCAAGAGTCAACTACGAAGTTCAGTACAATCAGCGGTGAATACATGGAGATTGTACGACCTGAAAGGCTCGTGTTTGAATTCGATGTAAGCGCCTCCCCAGAGAAAGTGTATCAGGCAGTCACTGAAGAAGCTGGGTACAAGGGCTGATGGACAACCATCAGCGCAATCAAGCCGCAAGTTGGCTCGAAGGCGGAGTTCAAGCTCAAGGATCACGGTCAGGAAGTTGTCTTCCAAACCGAAGTGATTCGACTTGACCCAAATAAATCTTTTGAAATGCTAAACGCTAGGGACTCAGACCTTATTGCCGTTCTGATGGATATAAATCGGAAAATATCTCGTCGGTGTAAAGCTCCCCCAATTCATCGCGAATCTGCATGTACACATCCCTTCTGGAAATGCTGCTTGATCTATTTGCGCCGTTTCTTCAGGTATTGGCGGTAGAGTCCGTATTTGTAGGCTCATTTTTCAGATTTCATTTCTCATCTCATGTTTCCGCCATTATCTGCTGAATCCGAGTTCGCCAATAGTATCAAACTCACATTAGTTATCTACCACAAAATCAGGGGAGTGAAGTCACTTCCTTATCATCATGGAACGAACGTAGGTGCGAGTTTCGGCGCAGATTGTGTTGCTGGCTGAGTCGCTGGCACAAAGAACGGTGTGACCAACGCAGGAGCTTGTTGGGGACTTGCGCCAGTATTCATTGACCAATGTCCGGCGACTGGTTTGTCGTTCGGGCTGCCAAAGACCAGCGTAATATCGGCATAGCCCGTCGTTTGTGGGTTATTCTTGAGATAGATTAACCCATTGCTCGGACGATATACGCCGATGCCTGACCGCGAATCGCCGTTCCAGTCGCCTGCAAAAGGTTGATCACCCGCTACACCAAGCGTTGTTGTGTAGTCCGCGTATACACCGCAATTGCATAACCGATTGGTCAAATAAAACGTCGCCTTCGATGGGCGATACACGCCCGGAGTATCGACACCATCAGTATTCCAGTCGCCCGCAATTGGCTTGTCACCGGGTACTCCCAGCACCATCGTATAGTCGGCGTAGCCCGAACTCAGCGTATTTCTAAGGTAGATCAGGCCATTTGTAGGCCGGAAAACCCCAACGCCGTCAAAGCCATTGCCTAGCCAGTCGCCCACAATGGGTTGATCGCCCGGTGAGCCAAAGGTAAAGCTGTAGCTGACCGTGGCGGGATTTGTAGTAGAATTGCTCAGGAAGTATTGGCCTGTACTGGGGCGGTATACCCCTACCGTGTCGATGCCGTCCCCATTCCAGTCGCCCGCAACCGGAAGATCGGTTGAAGCCCCAAACCCGGTGATAATATCGGCAGGGCCAGTAGTATTCGAATTGCGTAAATAGAAGGCTTTGGCAGAGGGTCGATAAACACCGATGGTATCGTTCTGCCCCCCCGGCAATAACCCGTACACATTCAAGCGATTGGAAAAACTACCTGCGTAGACTTTACCGTTGGCAACTGTGACGGGGCTAAATTTGGAGATTATGCCATAGCGGTCACGGGAGGGGTTATCCTCACTAGTCCACAATTCTCTAGTTAGATCGTTGGCATCGAAGGCGATAAGCACGCCATCGCGAACGTTAGGGGGCGTATACGTACCCCACAAAATGCCTGTTCCGGCGGTACTTCCATTCGCGGAGAGCGACAAGATTCCCGCGGGCATCCCGGTCGTTGAGGTTTCTCCTGTCGAGACCGGAACCGTATCTAACTGGTTGTTGCTGCCCAGATGGAAGGCTTTAGGATAATCCTGTTCAGTCCAAGCATAGATAGTAGCGCCAGCGGGGCCGTTCCAGTACACAGGCGTATTGTGCATGTGACCGCGTGTCGCCTGAAGCACCTGTACAGCGTTATTATTGTTGGAAGCGTTAAAATGCCCCATGTTGGCAGTGTTCAGCAGATACAGCTTGCCGTCTTTACCGCCGCCTGCCGCCAGCAGCATACCATTGCCGGGAATCAAGGACACGCCGCTTGCACCCAGATCCAAGTCCTGATCCGAGAGCGCTTGTTGGTCGTAAGGTGAGAAGTAGTCTTGAACTTGAAGGCTGGGACTCAATTTAACAAAACTGTTGGCGTAGTTAGGGCCGCCTGTACTGGCATCGAAGCCGCCGTTCGCCGTGATCGTATAGATCGACGCGCCATCGGAGGTCAAGCCCGACCCAGACTGCCAGATCCCACCTTGATACGACGATACGACCCAGATGGCGGTCTGTTGCAGCGTACTGGCGCTGTAGGCCATTACCCAGCCATGATAGCTCCCCCGGTCATTGCTTGATGCAAAGGCCAGATAGATATTCCCGTTCAGCAGCAGCAGTCCCGGACGCTGCAAATGCCAGTAGCTGTTGAAGGTAGACCCAGAAGCCGATCCTTGAATGGTGACTGGCCCACCGAACTTTTCCTGCCCAGTAGTAATATCAAGTGCGTGAAGCCTATGCGAGGTGACACCACTCACAGTCGTGTGCGAAGTCAAATACATGGTCTGGGTGGTCAGGTCGATCACGGGCGTGCTCAGGACTCCGTCTTCCCCGCCCCAGATGTCGCCCGTAAAAATCACCGCTGAATCTGTGAAAGACGGCCCCAGATTAACTTGCCACAAAGGAGCCGAAGCTGTTAGATTATCCGCGTCAAAGGCATAGACATTATTGTGCATCGTCGCCGTGTACACGACGTTATGAACGCCCTGCCCCGGAATGGTGACTCCCGGCACATAGAGTGGCTGCGCGTAAATGTCGCCCACGACACTGCGGGTAAACAATTTGCCGAACTGACGGGCATTCACATTGGCGGCATTGAGGAGCGCCTCATTCAGGTTGGCACCAGTCCTCGCGTTGTTGTAACGACTGGTCACAACACTAATAGGTACCCCTAGGGCAGGTTGGGATGTACTAATTGCTTCGACTAAAACAATGAGGGCGATAAATAAGATACATAGTAACAGTATACGCTTCATGCTCACGTCTGGTGCTCCTCTATGATGGATGGTAATGGGTGGCTCAACGAATCATTCTGATGAGCATAAGAGATGTTTGGGGGATAATGGATAGCACAGGCATTCGATGCGATAGTCAACATTGTGAAAAGGACAAAGCAATATTCATCGGCGACAAATATGCCTTAATAGACTATAAGCGTTTTGTGGTTAAGGATCAATTAAAATTTAGTATTTGTTTATATAGAATATAGATAAAGCAATGGCAATTGATCGAATCTGTGCCGATGGTTAATCAGAATTTGAGGCGAATCGTTTCTGTGTCTGAGGAAGAAACGAAAAATGTAATGAGTCTTACAAAAATGTCGGGTGCAGTTGCCAAGGGATTTTAATAGGGGATTTAAACTATTTTAAAATTATTATTAGAACGTGGTTGAACAATACAATGGTCAAACGATTATGCTGGTCGACTGGGGCTTTCGCTGTGGTGACAGTGTTCCCGGCAACGTTAAATTGTGCAAGAAACGTCGATGACCGTCAGCCAGCGCCGAAACTGACCAAACGTCTGTTTGGTAAACTGTTCGGCGATAAAGGCTATATCTCCCAAATGCTGTTCCACCTCGTCTTTACTCAACATTCCCTTCAACTTATTACCAGGCTGCGTAAAACCATAAAAGGTCAACTTATGCCTATACCGACCAACCGCGCTCCTGCGTCACCGAGTCATCTTTGAATCTATCAATGACCAACTCAAAATTATCTCGCAGAGTGAACACACCCGTCACAGCAACCTACTTAATTCCTTGGTCAATCTGCTCGTCGGCTTAATCGCTTATAGTGGGCAACCTAAAAAGCCTTCACTCGCTATCCTTCATCCGCCTGACTTGGTGCTGGCCTAACCCCTTATCCCCAACTTACGTTAAATTATTCTCTCAATTTTGATGCAATCGCTTTGGTGGTACCACAAATCCGTTCGCAACCACCTAGCTCTAACGGTATAATTAGTTGGCTCAATTATGTGATCAGTAAGGTCAAAACATGCTCCCGGTTCGCCTTCAACTGTATAATTTTCTGGCCTATCGTGCGCCTGTAAAGGTGATCTTTGAAGGAATTAATCTCGCTTGCCTGAGTGGGCCAAACGGCGCGGGCAAGTCGTCGCTGCTGGATGCGATAACGTGGGCGTTGTGGGGTCGGGCGCGTGGCAAATCCGACGATGACCTGATCCACATGGGTCAGGAAGAAATGTCTGTCGTCCTTGACTTCCGTCAAGACGCAAATCTGTATCAGGTGTTACGCAAACGAAACCGCGCTGGGCGGGGAAAATCCACCTTAGTCCTGAGCGCGTGGAATGACGACAGTCGCCGCTTCGAGCCGATCAGCGGCGACGCGGCAATCCGTGAAACGCAAAATCATATTACGCAATTACTACGGCTGGATTACGAAACGTTTGTCAACTCTGCATTTTTGCAGCAGGGTAAGGCTGACTCGTTTACGATTACAACTCCTGCACGCCGCAAGGAAATCTTCGCGGATATTCTTGGCCTATCTCGTTGGGAACAGTATGAGAAACAGGCCAAAGACATGTTGCGAGAGATCGATGACTCGCGGCGCGTTAACCAGATCCGCATCGATGAGATCGAGCGCGAAGAAGTCCGCGAACCGGGGCTATACGATCAACTAATAGAAGCGACTCAACAGGTCGAAGCGGCGATGGCAGCACGTGATACCGCCGAAAAATCTCTGGTGGAAGTGGCAGGGGCGCAGGCGGAGAAACAAGCTACTGAAGCTAACTTGGCGGTCATCCAACGCCAGATCGAGATCCATAAAGTGGATCTTGCCGCGCTGGCAACCAACCTCACTCGCCAGTATGATCAACTGGCTAAATACCAATTGGTCATCGACTCACAAGCGGAGATCGAAGCGAATTACGCGAAACTGGCAGAGGCACGGCAATCGGCTCAGGAGATGGGCGACAGGCTAATCCAGCAGCGCAAGATTGAGACTTATCTCAACGGCCTAAACGAGCAATTGACCACTGAACGAACCAAATTGGAAAAACAAGCCTCTATCTATGAGGATCGGATTCGCAAGGCAGAACTAGCGATTGCCGATGGTACAAAACTTCAAGCCGAACTCGACACAATAAACGCGGAACTGGATCGGCTAGAAAAGCGCAAAGCCGATGGTGAACAGATTCAAACGGAACAGAAAGCGCTTATTCAAGAGAAAGCCGAGCGTCGTACCCAGAACGAGCAGCTTAAAACCGAAATGGAAGACCTCAGAAAACGGCTGGATATGGTCGAATCGGCAGATGGCGCACTCTGCCCAATCTGCGGACAGTCACTAGATGCCGAGCATGTGGACGAACTCGTGATGCAGTACACCGCCGAAGGAACGAGTCGTGGTGATGCTTACCGCGATAATGAAGCACGCCTTAAGCAGATCGTGCAAATTTCAACTGCTGATGAAAGCACCCTCAAACGAATCGAAAAAGACCTGAAAGTTTTTGATGAGCGCAAAAAGCAGCAGGGAGCACTTCACGAACGCTGGCTGGCTATGGAGGCGGAAAGTCAGCAGCTTGACCTTGCCCGTGCCGATCTGGAAGTTGTTCAGCGCGTACTGGATGGTGAGGATTACGGTCACGAACTGCGCCAACAGATTGACGACGTGTATCAGCAGATCGCAACCCTCGGCTACGATCAAGAAACCCATACCGAGGCCAACCAAACCCTCAAGACGCTCAGTGCCTTTGAAGCACAAAAGCGCGATCTGGACATTGCCGTTCAGCAGTTACCGGAACTCGAAAGCCGCCTACAGGAAACACAGGCTCAGCATGAACGGGTCACGGCACGTCTGAATACCGATTGCGCCGAAGCGGACTTGCTGCACCCCGAAGTCAAGCGGCTTGAAACGCTCGTCCAAGAGGAAAACTTTCGACAATCCGAGGTGAACCGCCTCCGCAAAGAAGAACAGAACGAACTCGAAACACTGCGAAGCATCCGCCAAGAATTGAACGCTATTGATGTGAAACGTAAGCGCAAATATGAAATCTTGGCGGAGCAGGATGTCCTTCAAGCGAATTTCGCGCTGTACGAGCAATTGCGCGAGGCGTTTAGCAAGAACGGCGTTCCCGCCATGATTATCGAAGCGGCGATCCCGGAACTAGAAGTGGCGACTAATCGCTTGCTGTCACGGATGACCGACGGGCAAATGCACGTCCGCTTTGATACACAGCACGAGAACAAAAGCGGCAGTGTGCGCGAAACGCTGGATATTTTGATCAGCGATGAGCTTGGCACGCGCAGTTATGATATGTTCAGCGGCGGAGAAGGCTTTCGGGTTAATTTTGCGCTGCGGATTGCCCTTAGTCAGTTTTTAGCACGTCGAGCAGGCGCACGGCTGCAAACGCTGTTTATTGATGAGGGGTTTGGGTCGCAGGACGATATAGGCCGCGAACGCCTTGTCGAAGCCATTAACCTGATCCGCAATGACTTCGACTTGATCCTAATCGTGACGCACCTTGACGATTTACGGGATGCGTTTCCCGTGCATATCGAAGTCCGCAAAACCCGCGACGGATCAAGTATTACTATCGTATAATGTGAATGAATATCTAGTGAAGGATAGTTGCAAATGCGCGGTAAAGTTACCGTCGTTGTCGTGCTGATTGGCTCGGTGCTTTTCTACGCATGGGGCTTTTGGTTTTTGTACATTCAGGCTTCGCCCGATCTGCGCTTTAATTTGAATCGTCAGGCAGTCCCAACTGCGCTTGACGATGTTAAGCTACTGCCTGCCCAAGTTGGGGACTTCAAGCTAACCACCGGACCGACGCAAACTGGTCCCGGTCTAACGGCTGGCTACGCGCCCGCCGATGGTACACCGTTCCGATTTTCGGTGACTCCCTTTGTCGATCATCAGAGCGCAATGGCAATACTCAACAGCGCTTCGAACGGCTGTAAAACGACACCTCACGCGGAAGCGAAAATCCCTTACGTCTATTATGAATGTCAGGGCAAGCAGGGCTTTACGTGGATCAATGATCGTTATCGCTTTGATGCGGAAACCTCAGACTTGGAACTGGCGCTTCGTTTTGTAAACACCTATCCTTACTAACCCTGTTTCTATAGGAGTTCTCCATGACCGACATTGAAAAAAACGTTCAGATCGCAGTCCCAATTGAGCGAGTCTGGGCTGCGCTCACTGACCCCTATGCGATGGGCGAATGGATGGAAGACGACACCGTACAAATCGATCTTCAACCTGCTGGACGCTACACGGTGTTCGGCGGCGAAACAACGGGTGTATTTACCCTAATCGAAAAGCCAGACTTTCTCGAATATACATGGCGACAGAACACTTGGGATCGAAGCTGGCCCGACTCGGTTGTCCGCTGGGAACTCCGGCGAATGGGCAAAACGACTCAGATTCACTTGATTCACAGTAAATTCCCCAACGCCGAGGAACGCACTAACCATGATGAGAGTTGGGATCTCTACTGGTTGGAACCAATGGCGGAATGGTTAGAATCAGAAATGTAGCGCTGCAAGCACCGCTTAGTCTGCGCGAAAGGATGAGTCGCATGGCTTGTAGTTTACTCACTGTAGAGCCGGTGCTGACCGTATTTGCAGAAACGCCAAAGCGTATAACCGCGCTTACCGCTGGTCTGTCCCCAACCCCAACTTAATTAATTTCTGCCCAAAGCAGGGTGAGTAGTCTGCAAATGATGTACTTTCCCATCTGCGTGCATGTGCCGACGTTTGGGGCAGTTGCATTAGGGGGATCATCGCCCAAGACAGGCCGACTTTGCGAGCTATCGATCCCCGGACTTGGATCAAAAAAACGGACTATCGCGAACCGGAATTTCAAGCCTCGTTGCATGTTTTTACGATGCAGAGTACCGATCTATTGGCAGTATTGAAGCCGTTAGCGCCCGAAGGTTGGTCACGTGCAGCGACAGTTACGGGGCAGGCAAGGTACTCGAACGGGCTGTACTATCTTATGCACAGCGCCTGGCTCGCCACGAACGACCTCAAATCAAGCAAATCACACGCATCGTGAACACGATCCACAGCTAACAGCGCATCGATCCGAATCTCAATAGTACCTTCGCTTTGGGGAAAGACGGCCTATAGACTGGCCTCTACACTGTATTCCGCAGGGAAGCTCACATAATCGATGCTTGACAAATAGCCACTGAATGTACTATGATGATTATACAGACCGACTGGTCGGTCTGCGAAAATCGAAAGAGATTATTGTGACTGACGACGCGAAACGGGCAAGGCAGCAGATTCTTGCCGCGGCATTGGCGCTCTTTGCAGAAAAGGGCTTTGGCAAGACAAGCATCAACGATATTGTGCGGGCTTCGGGTCTCAGTAAAGGGGGTGTTTATTGGCATTTCGCCAGTAAAGATGAGATTGTCGCCGCCATTTTTGATCAGTTTTTCGAGGCACAGCTAACAGTACTTAAGGTCATTCTCATGGATACAAATCTGGGTGCTACCGACAAACTAATGCAACTCATCAAGTTAAGCGGCAATGACTTGGAAACAATGGTTTCTCAGTTTCCTTCGTCACTAGAATTCTACGCGTTAGCCTCTCATGACAAACCACTGCGTGATCACCTTGTGCAGTATTTCGCGATGTATCAGGACTACATTGAGCAATTGGTTATGCAGGGTATCGCGGACGGCGAGTGGAAAAAGGTCGATCCTAAAGCGACGGCGTTGACGATTATCGCCCTATTTGAAGGCGCACTTCTGATTTGGGGGGTTATGCCCACTGCGTTTCATTTAAGCGACCAGCTTGAGAACGCCATCACAATGTTGCTAGAAGGGTTAAAGCAGCCGAACTGATGAACAGCAAGCTGATAGCATTTTTGTGATATTAGATGGAGGGCAAGTACATGAAAATATTAATTTCAGGTGGTGGTATTGCCGGACTAACGCTAGCCTATTGGCTGCACAACTATGGTTTCACGCCAGTCGTCATCGAGCAGGCAGACGGTATTCGGCATGATGGCTATGGCATCGATTTTTTTGGAACTGGCTATGATGTAGCTTCGCGCATGGGGTTAATTGAGCAACTCCACAACCAAGCTATTCCCATTCAATTTGTTTCCTATGTCGATAGTAAGGGGAAGAACATTGCCAAGTTAGACATTGCGCTGATGGAAAAGGTCATGAAGGGCAACTATATAGCATTGATGCACTGGACTCTGGAAGAGTCTTTGTATGAGACGATCAAAAACGATGTCGAAATTCGTTTTGGTTGCTCTCTCAAAGCGGTTCAGCAAAACAACGATGCGGTAATCGCGACGTTCGATGATGGAGTCACTGAATCATTTGACTTATTGATCGGGGCGGATGGGATACATTCCAATACGCGGCAGTTGGTCTTTGGTCCAGAATCGCAGTTTGGGCGCTATATGGGCTACTATGTCGCATGTTATCCACTGCCAGACCGTTATGGAATTGGGCAGACTTGGAGAAATTATACAGAGCCTAAACGTCAAGTTGGTGTGTATTGCAGCAACAACGAAGGCCAGATCATTACCTTGTTTATGTACGCCGCCAACGATAATGGCCCTATCCCGCCGGAGCAGCGATTGTCTTGTTTACGGCAAACCTTTGATGGCATGGGCTGGATAACCCCGCAACTGCTTAATGATGTGAATGACTCCACCAAAATATATATGGATACCGTGACTCAGATTCACATGCCCAGTTGGCATCAGGGGCGTGTTGGGCTGGTCGGGGACGCTAGTAGCTGCCTGACGCTTATCTCTGGACAAGGCGCATCAATGGCAATGGGTGGTGCTTATCTCCTTGCACAGGCGTTGCGCGACAATCTGCACTATGAAGACGGCTTCTGCCAATTTGAAAAACGGATGCGTCCAGAAATAGAAACGCGCCAGAAAAATGCCCGCGATTTTGCAAAGGCGTTCGTTCCCGGTAGCAACGTGGAGTTGATAGTCCAAAAATTGGTGATGAAGCTGATCCTGCGGGATCTATTTATTGGCGTGCTGCGTAAGCAGTTTGGCAGTGAAAGTATTCTGAACTAGGGACGGACGTAGAGAACCAATTATCCGGAAAACTCAGGGAGAGATAATGATGTCAGAAAAAAGTTTGGTCGCAAAACCGCCGTCGGGATGGCTGCGCCTTATGCTACGCCTGCCGATCTTGTTATATCGTCTGAAACTGGGGTGGTTACTCGGTGAGCGCTTTGTGCTACTCAACCACTTAGGCCGCAAAACAGGTCAAGTACATCAAACGGTGGTTGAGATTATCGGTCACAATGCGGCGCAGGATACGTACTACATTGTCTCTGGGTGGGGTTATAAGGCCAACTGGTATCAGAATTTGCTGGCGAGGCCAAACATTACAGTGCAGATCGGACGACATCAGCGGGCAATACGTGCCGAAACCCTTACCCCTTCGGCGGGTGTGCAAGTCCTGCTTGACTACCGGAAGCATCATCCGTTGGCAAGCCGCGAATTGAGCCGCCTGATGGGGATAGATCTCAGCGCAGCTTCCTCCGAAGCACTTCAGAAGATTGTGCAAGAGTCGCTGCCTATCGTCGTGCTTCGCCCACTCCAAGCTTGACGCAGAAACCTCGCCTCGCCCATATGGCTCAACGATAGAGTACACACCGTTGAGTCATTAAGTTGTTCGTCTTTTCGTTACAATTTTCCAACAAATGTTAAGCAGCTATCATTCATTTTCAAATACACACTAGGCCAAATTGCCCTTTGCGTTTCCACGATTTAGTCTTAAACTAAAGAGGAACTGTTTCGCCATTATGCTAACTTTGATCTAACGTTGCAAGGAGATTCCATTGGCTACCTGGATGGTTGTTGAAGACGAACCAGATATTTACGATGTGCTCTTGGCAATGTTCGAGATTTGGGGTATCGAAGGCGTAGCGTTCGTCGATGGATTGGAAGCGGTGACTTGGATTGAGGATGTCGATAAGGGGAACTTTACGGGCGAATTGCCTGAACTGGCGATCCTTGATATTCGACTGCCCGAAATTGCTGGCCCCGAAGTCGGCGCACGGCTGCGTAAGAGCGACCGTCTCGGCAAGATTGCCATCGTTCTGATTACCGCATATAGACTCAGCCCTGACGAAGAAGATCAATTCAAAACCAGAGCACAGGCTGATGCTCTGATGTATAAACCGTTGCCAGCCATGCCCGACTTGCGTAAAGCGCTGGATGACATCATTGATAAACGCAAATCGCTTCAACCACCGCCAACGACACCGACAGTTCAGCCAACCTGATCCCTTTTGCCCTAGCCGCTAACCACCGATAGTTGTGTATCTGGCGGTTGCATATCTGGCTAGGGTAGACTACACTTTGCCAGTCAGCGGCACGGCTGGCTGGTCAGCACCGGATGGTGACTGGCAAACTCAATCAAATTTTATTTTCGTGCGTACCACTCGCGAAAACAAGGTTCTATGCAAAGTCTAAACCCAACACGCATTGTCCAGCGTCAGGGCCGCGAAGTCATGATCATTGGCGCGATTGTGATGTTGCTTGGCCTCCTTGCTTGCGGCTGTAGTGTCGTCGCATTTTTACTGCTTTCCAGTACCCAGATCGGCAACGTTATCGGCTATGCGCTGATCGTTGTGGGGGGGATTGTGTTGCTGGTCGGGATTGGCCTGCTGGTCAGGGGCCTGACGTTGCGAATGGAGAATCAGGGAGCCATTGCTGTCGCCGATGAATTGAGCCGTGTACTGGACGCTCGCTACACCTTGATCCGCAACGTGAGCCGCCGTCGGTTGGGTTATGTTGATGCTATCCTTGTTGGACCGCCCGGCGCACTGGTCTTTCGTATTTTGGACATACCGGGTACGTTCAGCAACGAAGGCTCCGACTGGCTAGAACGCGACAGCAAAGGAGGCCAGACCTTCGTACTGTCTAAGCTGAACGCGACGCGTGAGTGTGTGACGGATATTTATGCACTTCGCAAATATCTAGCCCGCTTTGGACTCAGCCAAGTGCCAGTCTTTGGGATCGTGGTGTTTACCAACGCGCAGGCCAGCCTATCAGCCCGTCAACCGGTGGTACCTATAGCCGAACTACGTACTCTGCCAACCGTTCTGCGGCGCGACTTCCTTGCCGAAGATCGGATCGATGCAGCAACCGTTGATTCTGCGGTACAAGCAATCTACACCTAACAGTTTTTGTTAGTCAGAAGGTATATTTAATCATCGCGCCATTGTGCTTTGGGGATGGAGTACTGCCTTGAAGTGACACATTCGCGCAAAAATATTACCCTCTTGACTCTATAAAATAGGTGGTATAATCCTGCATGTGAGCGCTCACAAATATACCCTCACAAATTTAAGATGGAAGGAGGTTTGTAGGCTTACGTTTTAATCGCATTTCGTGCGATCAATGCACAGTCCACCTTCAAATACTTACTGTCTCTATCAAACAAGGAATAAGAAAAACATGAAACGTATTAAATGGTTAGTTTTCTTGACATTGGTATGCGCTCTGGTCTTGTCGACCAATCTCTTCGCAGCCCCTGTACATGCCCAAAAAGCGCTCGTTATCGGCTTTGCACAGACCGGTTCCGAGAGCGGCTGGCGTACTGCTTTCACCGATTCCATGAAGGCAGAAGCGACAAAAGAGGGTATCGACCTGAAGTTTAGCGATGGTCAGCAAAAGCAGGAAGTCCAGATTGCTGCTATTCGCTCATTCATCGCTCAAAAAGTTGATGCTATCCTGCTCGCCCCCATCGTCGAAACCGGTTGGGACGCTGTTCTGAAGGAAGCCAAAGATGCCAAGATCCCCGTGATTTTGGTTGACCGTGGTGTGAAGGTTGCCGATGACTCGCTTTATGTTACCCGCGTAGCCGCTGACTTCACCCACGAAGGCGCTTTGGCTGGTGCATGGCTGGCCGCGGCTTCCGCTGGTACGCAATGGGCAAGTAGCTGCAATATCGTCGAACTGCAAGGTACCGTTGGTTCCAGTGCCGCTCTTGACCGCGCCAAGGGCTTTAATGATATGATTGCTCTCTTCCCCACGATGAAGATCGTTGCCAGCCAGTCGGGCGACTTCACTCGCGATGGCGGCCAGAAGGTTATGGAAGGCTTCATCAAGTCACAGAATAACCTCAAAGATGTTTGCGCGATTTGGGCACACAACGACGACATGCTCTTGGGCGCTCTCGTAGCCCTCAAGGCAGCCGGCATCAAGACTGGCCCCGGCGGCATCCTGACCATCTCCGTCGACGGCGTGTGCGATATGTTCAAGGCCATGGCCGATGGCGATACCAATGCCAACGTAACACTGCTCCCGGACCTTGGTCCTCTGGCCTATCAGGCTGCGAAGGATGCCATCGCCGGAAAATCAGTTGAAAAGCGTATCCTCATGCCTAGCCCAATGAACTTCCCCGACAGCGCTGCGGCAAAATATGCCAAATGTAGCGCGAAGTAACATTGCTTGAAAACAGAGGGGCACTTTACCCAAAAGTGCCCCTCTGTTGTTATACTGTATAGGTTAAACTCTTTAATCGCACCGACATTCCCAAAGTCGACTTCAATGTCCAGTTCGCATGTCACCGCGAACAGATATTGGTTTTTAGAATTTATGAGTAAATAAATTACCATGACCGAAGCTAACAACCATACTCCCCTGCTAGAAGTCCACAACCTGACCAAAACGTTCCCCGGTGTTCCTGCCCTATCGTCGGTTGACTTCACCATGTATCCCGGCGAAGTTCACTCGCTATTGGGGGAAAACGGCGCGGGTAAATCTACGCTCATCAAGGTAATCACTGGGGTCTATAAGAAAGATTCGGGGAGCATTCGGCTGCAAGGGAAAGAGATTGAACCAAGCAGCCCGCATGATGCTCAGGCGCTTGGGATTAGCACCGTCTATCAGGAAGTGAACCTCATCCCGACACTCTCTGTAGCCGAAAATATCTTTCTAGGTAGGCAGCCTAAACGTTGGGGCATTATCGACACGAGTGCCACTATTCGGAAAGCCCAACAACTACTTGAAACTTATGACATGCACATTGATGTCTCTCAGCCGCTTGGGGCTTATTCGGTCGCCGTCCAACAAATTGCGGCCATTGCCCGTGGCGTTGACCTATCTGCTAAAATCCTCATTTTAGATGAGCCAACTTCCAGCCTAGATGCCAGTGAAGTCAAGACGCTTTTCAAAGTAATCCGTTCCCTTAAAGAACAGGGGATCGGCATATTGCTGATAACCCACTTTCTTGATCAGGTCTATGAGATCTCTGACCGAATTACTGTCCTCCGCAATGGCTACAAAGTCAGTGAACATTTGGCCAAGGACCTGCCGAGGATGCAATTAGTTACTGAAATGCTCGGCAGGGAATTGCTCGAACAACTGGCACCACAAAATGCACATATAACTAACCAACAAGACGTTTACTTGCATGTGCAGGGCCTAGGTAAACAGGGTATGATGGAGCCATTCGATCTCGACATCCGGAAGGGTGAGATCGTGGGCCTAGCTGGATTGCTTGGCTCTGGGCGGACAGAAACAGCACAACTTATTTTCGGGATTACCCGTAAAGACAAAGGGCAAATATCCGTTGAAGGGCAGACGGTAACGTTCGATTCGCCGCGCAGTGCGATCCAGCATGGGTTTGGGCTTTGCCCAGAAGATCGCAAGGCCGAAGGCATCATTGGCGACTTGACCATTCGAGAAAATATTATCCTAGCCCTACAAGCCAAACGTGGCTGGTTGAGATTCATTACCCGCAAGAAACAAGAAGAATTGGCAGATGCCATGATCAAAGCCCTGCACATCGCTACTCCAGACGCTCAAAAAGTGGTCAAAGAACTATCAGGCGGTAATCAACAGAAAGTGATCTTGGCCCGTTGGCTAGTTTCGGAGCCGGAATTTCTGATCCTTGACGAACCTACACGCGGCATTGACGTTGGCGCGCACGCAGAAATTATTGGAATTATCAAGGATCTATGCAAGAAGGGAATGCCCCTTCTGGTCATTTCTTCAGAACTCGCTGAGGTGGTCGATTACAGTGATCGTGTGGTTGTACTGCGGGATCGCAAAAAAGTGACTGAACTTCAACGGGATGAAATTAGCCAGAACTCGATTATGAAAGCTATTGCGGAGAGTTAATGATTACCAAAGAGTCTGTTCCGAGCAGTACTAAAGTTGCTACAAGCCGTGTACTACCAAATTGGTTGCGAGATAGTCGGCGTGCACTTTGGCCTTTGGTGACTCTCTTGCTGATTATGTTTGTCGACAGTTTGGTATCTAATAGTTTTTTCAATATTCGCGTTATTGAGGATGCCAAGTACGGGAATCATTTCTACGGCAGCTTGATCGATATTCTCAAGAATGCCGCCCCCATTGTGCTCCTCGCCACAGGGATGTCCCTCGTCATTGCCACACAGGGCATTGATTTGTCGGTAGGCGCGGTCATGGCCATCTGTGGCGCAGTAGCTGCTACCATCGTTGGAAAGGGTATCGAATCGCCGATTCCCGTGCCGCTGGTTATCTTAATCAGTATTGGGGTTGGTGCGCTGTGTGGATTGTGGAATGGTTTTCTGGTGGCCTTCCTTGAAATACAACCCATCGTCGCCACCCTGATATTGATGGTTGCCGGACGAGGTATTGCCCAGATGATTACGAAGGCAACGATTGCCACCTTTCAAAATGAGGGGCTTTCGTTTATTGGTGTAGGCTACATTTTTGGACTTCCGGTTGCAATTTTCATTGCAATTGGGGTCGTCCTTCTTGTCTACCTGTTGATGCGCCGAACCGCCCTTGGCATGATGATTGAATCGGTAGGCGCAAATTCCAGAGCTAGCTACTATGTTGGGATCAATGCGCGTGTCATCAAGCTGTCTGTTTACGTAATTTCCGGCATCTGTGCCGCTATTGCAGGACTCATTGTCACTGCCAATATTAGGGGTGCAGACGCTAATAATGCGGGTCTGTACTATGAATTGGATGCCATCCTCGCGGTGGTTATCGGTGGTACAGCGTTGAGTGGCGGACGGTTTTACCTCGGCCTGAGCGCTATAGGGGTTCTGATCATCCAAGCTATGAATACCGGCATTCTTACCAGTAATATTCAGCCAGAATTCAATTTGACGATAAAAGCGATTGTCGTCTTGATCATCCTATTCATTCAGTCAGAGAGCTTCCGCACATTCGTCGGACACCGATTTCGGAGAACCTCATCATGAGATCACGTTTTTTTACCATCGGCGCAACTGTTGCGGTGTTTATCGTCTTGTACGTCGTGAGCTGGACGCGCTTTCCAGCCTTCGGTTCAACCGTGATCCTTTCTAATGTTCTGTACGACAATGCCTTTTTGGGCATTACCGCAGTGGGCATGACCTTTGTGATCCTTTCAGGTGGGATTGATTTGTCTGTTGGATCGGTCATTGCATTTATTGGCGTATTCTGTGCGCTCATGCTTCGCGACAATAACATACACCCGCTGGTTGTGTTTGCAATGGCGCTGGCTATCGGAACAGCCTTTGGCGCGACAATGGGTGCCATGATTTATTACCTTAAAATTCCTGCGTTCATTGTCACCTTGGCGGGTCTATTTCTGGCGCGGGGAACCATATTTTTACTCACCACGCAATCGATTGGGGTTACGCATCCGTTTTACCAACAGGTATACGACATCTCCATCAAGTTTCCCGACGGTGGAAAGCTGTCTTTTCTTGCTATGATATTTCTGACTGTGCTGGTAGTGGGTATTTTCATTGCCCACTATACAGAATTTGGTCGTAACGTTTACGCGATGGGGGGAAATGAGAATGCAGCACTCCTCCTTGGTGTGCCTGTGGCTCGCACGACGATTGGTGTCTACGCACTGAGCGGTTTTTTGGCTGCCCTCGCTGGCATCGTCTATTCCCTGTACACGTCTTCTGGCTATCCACTGGCAACCTCAGGGGTGGAGTTGGACGCTATTGCCGCTGTCGTTATTGGCGGGACGCTGCTAACGGGTGGGGTAGGCTATGTGGCAGGTACGCTCATTGGGATTATGATCCAAGGGGTCATCCAAACCTACATTACCTTTGATGGCAGCTTGAATAGCTGGTGGACAAGAATTATTATCGGCTTTTTGCTGTTCGTCTTTATTGGATTGCAAAAGATTCTCAGCAACAAAACATTCGTGGATTGGATTAGCAGCTTTTTTCGCTTTAGGAGGCGGGTTCCAGTGCAACCAGCCCAAAAATAGTTAAGATATTTGCCTTGAGAAATTTTTGCAAATTGACTATTGGTTTTTGCACATATCCGAGGCGCTCACTTCCGTTAGTTTTCAATGGTAGGTGTTATAATCGTTAATTCGCGGATACAATCAATAATGTTCCGCTTATTAAAAAGTTTGCTGTGAAAATGAGAACACTAAGGATTACGCGGAAAGGGAGGGCATATACACCAAAACATCGGTGGTCTTTGTAGTCGTGTGGTTCCGGTTACGCAGAATTGTTATCTACAATTGCTTTTAGGAGAGAATTAACATGTTAATCAAGAAACTTGACCGTCGTAGTTTTCTCAAGCTCAGTGCCATGGCTGGCATTGGCATTGGCACACCTCTGTATGAATTCCTTGAGTGGCGTATGGCTTCTGCTCAGGCCAAATCTATGACAGCTGCCTACTCCAACAATGGCCTGGATGCGTCGTGGTGCGCTCAGGGTAAAGACGTGGTCGAGTACTACGCTGGCCTGATGAATATCACGATTGAATGGCAAGACCCGGCTCACGATGCCGCCAAGCAGCGTGCCATCTTCGATCAGTTTGCGACCAAGAAGTATGACTTCGTCGGTGTACAGCCGGTCAGCATCAGCACGCTGAACGAGCCTGCTACCACCATGATCAAAGCGGGTACGCCGATGGTTATCATCGACACTCTACTGGCTCCCTTCAAGGATCAGCAGGCGATGGGCGTATTGACCTTCATGTCCTGCGACAATATCATCCTCGGTGAAGGTGTCGCCACCGTACTTGCCAACAAGATTGGCGGCAAGGGCAGCGTGGCCCGCATTGGTGGTCAGGCCGGTCATACGGGCGCACAGGGGCGCGGTCAGGGTTTCCACAACATCTTCGATCCACTGGTCAAGAGTGGCGCAGTCAAGATTGTTGCCGAAGAGCCAGCCGACTGGAACACCGACAAGGCTGCTAACCTCACGCAGACCCTCGTCACCAAGTATCCAGACCTCGGCGCTATCTTCTACGATAATGACGACATGGCACTGGCAGGCTTGAAGGTTGTCACCGACGCTGGTAAAGACAAGACGGTCTTCCTCGGTGGTATCGATGCCATGCAGCCCGCCATTGAGGCCGTTGTGGCTGGCAAGTATGCCGTTACCGCCCGCAACTCGGCAGGCCGTGTACACGGTTGGTCGGTCGTCGTTGGTGCATATGGTGCCACTGTCGGTTTGGAAAAAGCCCGCGCCGAAATTCCCGCGTGGCTGATGGTCGATGGCCCGACGATTACCGCTGCTGATGCTGGCGATCCGACGTTGGTAGACAAGCCTTGGTTGATCAAGGGCTTGGGTGTTGGTTCGGCGGCTGGTCAACTCTGGCTCGAAAACAACCACCTGTTCTAATCGTTCGGGACACACGTTTAGCACAAGGAGAGGCGAGCAACACTCGCCTCTCCCTCTATGGCGTAGGACAGTACTTATTAGGCTCCAGTATTTATTTCACAGATCGAACTACAAATTTGGCTTGAGATTAGTTCTGTATTTTAGTTTTTAGAGGCGCACCTATGAGTTCAACGACGAGTTCATCCATTCTGGAACTCAAGGATATTTCCAAACGATTCCGCACCCTACAAGCCCTCAAAAATGTCAACTTCGATCTGCGTCAAGGGGAGACTCATGCGCTGGTCGGTGAAAATGGCGCTGGCAAAAGTACCCTGATGCGTATCCTTGCTGGGGTTTACGACGGCTACGAGGGCGAGTTCTGGTTCAACGGTAAGCAAGTTCACTTTCACAACCCCAAAGAAGCCCTAAACGCGGGCATCGGCATGATCCATCAGGAATTGAGTACGATGCCTACCTTGACGGTAGCGGAGAATCTATTTCTGGGCCGCCAACCGCTGACGCGCTTTGGGTCGGTGGACTGGAAGAAGATGCAGCGCGTAGCACACGAAGAACTGGCGAATCTCGGTTTTCCTGAGATCAACGTAAATTTGCCACTTGGCACGTATTCGCTAGGCATTCAGCAGGTAGTCGAGGTGCTGCGGGTTATACTCTCTGGGGCGCAGGTCCTCATCATGGATGAGCCGACTTCTGCCTTGTCACCCGCCGAAGTAGAGCGCCTGATTCAGTTGATCGATACGCTACGCCAGCAAAAGCGCAGTATTGTGTATATTTCGCACTTCCTCGATGAAGTGATGCGCGTCGCGGATCGGATTACTGTGCTACGCGATGGACAAAAAGTCGGTACATTGGAGCGTCAGGACACCACCCTCGATCAGTTGATCTCCTTGATTTTGGGGCATGAGATCAATGCCACTCTGCCCTCCGTGCTGCCAGAGGCGACCGAACAAGATCACATTTTGCTTGACGTGAAAGACCTTTCGGCGGACGTGTTCAAGAATATCAATTTTCAGGTGGTCGCCGGACAGATCCTCGGCATTTACGGGCCGATTGGCGCGGGCCACTTCGATGTTGCCAGAGCGATCTTCGGCATGTACCGCTTTGACCAAGGTATTATCACTATCGATGGGAAAAAGCTGCCGGATAAATTCTCGGCAAGGCAAGCCATCAAGGCGGGATTGGCCTACGCAACCGAATCTCGGCGCAAAAGCATGTTTCTGGACGAACCCATCTTCCGGAATATTACGCTGCCACACCTCTCACAAATTGGCACAATTGTCCCCAACCAAGCGCAAGAATTGAAAGTGGCGACACCAGCCATGATCAGAACCAATGTCCAGCCGC
Source organism: Chloroflexota bacterium (assembly GCA_040007395.1). Classification (GTDB taxonomy): domain Bacteria; phylum Chloroflexota; class Anaerolineae; order Aggregatilineales; family UBA2796; genus DATGFK01. The sequence continues at coordinate 33,592 of JBDTVG010000254.1, read as the reverse complement.
CCGATCCGCTGAATGCGGCGGGCAAGCTAAGCGGCGGCAACCAGCAAAAAGTCGCCATTGCTCGCTGGTTGACCTTCCCACCTAAAGTCTTGATTGTCAGTGAACCGACCCGCGGCATGGATGTTGGGGCGAAAAGCGAAGTTTTGGGCATTCTTCGCACGCTCCGTAACGAGCATTATGGCGTGCTGGTCGTTTCTTCGGAACCAGAGACCGTACTAGCTGTGTCGGATCAGATCGCCGTGATGTCGCACGGGCGGATCGTCGCACAGTTGGACAATAAAGGTTTGGACAAAGATTCATTGATGAGGCTTATTTAAAATATCATGGGTGTACAAGCAGAAAGTTCTAATATCCAGCCGGAAACAGCGGCGGAAGCAAGGGTCATTCAGGAGAGCAGTCGCGAGATCTGGATTCGGCGTTTGAAGACACTTGCGCCAGTCTGGACTCTGCTGGTCATGTGGATCATTTTTAGTCTGGCCTCGCCAAGTTTTGCGACTCCCGCCAATTTTAATAATATTCTGGCGCAGGTCGCGACAGCGGGTATTCTGGCAGTAGGCATGACTTTTGTGCTGCTGACGGGTGAGATCGACCTGAGCATTGCCGGCGTTATGGGACTGTCGGCCTATGTCGCCACGCAGTTCTACACTATCCATCATTTGCCAGAGCCACTCCCAGTCATTGCCGGACTGATTGTCGGCACATTATGTGGCATGGGCAGCGGTATTATCAGTACGGTGATCCGCGTGCCAACCTTCATGGCGACGCTGGCGATGTCGCTCATTGCCGAAGGTTTGCTGTTATGGACGAGTCAGGGGACTCAATATTTTAAACTGTCACCGTTTCCGCTGTGGATCGGCAGTGCGAAACTGGGTGGTGATGACGGACTGCGTTCCGGCGTGTTTATTCTGCTGACAACGATCTGTCTACTGATCGGTTATCTGGTGCTGCGTTATACGCGCTTTGGGCGTTATGTCTATATGACCGGAGCCAACCCCTCGGCAGCACGGTTGGCGGGGGTTAATACGCGGGCAATGGTCTTTGCCGTCTTGACTATCTCCGGCTTTACGGCAGGGCTAGCGGGTATCGCAGCGATGGGTCGTCTGGGAACTGCATTGCCTGCACCGCAGTCGAACTTCCTAATCCAAGCAATTGCCGTCGTTGTGCTGGGTGGAACTTCCCTGACAGGCGGGCGCGGCGGAATGTGGCAGACAGCGGTTGGGTTACTCATCTATGGATCACTTAGCAACGGTCTGGATAACATCGCTAATATTAACAGTTTTCAAAAGACGTTCATCACTGGATTGGTGCTATTGGCAGCGCTGGTGGTAAATATCGTGTTCGCTGGCAAGGCCGAACGGGATCGCACCTAAGCGACCCTTTGTGAAAATACATCGACCTCACGAAAATTCCTCCTTGCAAACAAGGAGGAATTTTTAATTTCTTAGCGTCTCCTGCGAATGAAGACTTGCGCTACTGAAATTGGCTTGGTACAGCAATCATCCTATACTTGTCAAAGATCTTCACAACTCTCCTCAGGAGGTTCTATTGCGTTGGTCATTTTGGCAAAGGGCAAAATATGTTCTTTTGACAGTCACTATCAGTGTTTTGATGGTGCAGCTATTCGGTTCAAACACTACCTCGCCAGTTCAAGCCGATAGTCCCAAAGCCGGGGATACACGCACCGATGCAAAGGGGATTAAGCAGGTCTACGTTCCAGCAGGCTGTTTTACGATGGGCGCTGATCCGGCAAAGGATAAACTCGCGCAAGCTGCCGAACAACCCGCCCATCCGGCTTGCATTAGCAAAGCCTATTGGCTGGATCAATACGAGGTGACGAACGAGGCTTATCAACAGTTTATCGACGCGGGCGGTTACAAGGATAAACAATGGTGGTCGGCAGCGGGCTGGGCATGGCTGCAAGGCAGTGCGCGTCGTCCCAAAGCCTATCGTGGCTATATTGATGTTCAACAGCCGCGAGTCGGCATTACGTGGTATGAGGCCGAAGCCTATGCCACTTGGCGCGGTGGACGTTTGCCAACCGAGGCTGAATGGGAATATGCAGCGCGTGGCGAAAAAGGCGTACTCTATCCTTGGGGCGACACATTCGATGCCAAAAAGCTAAACTGGTGCAATAAAGGCTGCCGTTACGATTGGCGCAATGGTGATTTCAATGATGGTTTCGGCAAGAGTGCGCCTGTGGGCAGTTACCCTGATAACGTAACGTGGGTAAAAGCCTACGATATGGCGGGTAACGCATGGGAATGGTGCGCGGACTGGTTCAGCGCAGCCGCCTATCGTAGCAGCACTACTAAAGACGATCCACTAGGGCCATCGAGTGGCGCTGGAAAGGTATTGCGCGGGGCGGGGTGGAGTAGCCTGCCACCAGATACCCGATTGACATATCGCTTCTATCGTCCTGCTGCCTCCTATGGTTATGATATAACGGTTCGTGTGGTTAGCCCCATTGAACGATAATCATGAATAATCCTATACACCTATCAAAAATCTATCTTGTCCCTCAGCACCTAGTTGTTTCATTATTTACGCTTACCCTGTTGATCTTCGTGGCGATTTTTCCGCCATCGACAATCACGGCAATCGCGCAGTCGGAGACACCCAAGGCAGGCACGGTTCGCACCGATGCGAAGGGGATCAGACAAGTGTATGTGCCAGCCGGATGCTTCTTGCGCGGCAGCGATCCCACTGTGGATAAACAAGCGCTAGCCGACGAAATGCCACAATCTAAAGTGTGCATCACAAAGGGCTTCTGGCTTGACCAGTTTGAGAATAGCAACACGGACTACCAACAATTCATTGATGCAGGTGGCTACAAAGACCGCCAGTGGTGGTCTGACGACGGCTGGGACTGGCGGGTGCGGCTCGGACGGATCAACCCAGTGAATTTCAACGACTTCACCGCCCCTACTCAACCCCGTGCTGGCATTACGTGGTATGAAGCGGAAGCCTACACCAAATGGCGCGGCGGACGGTTGCCGACCGAGGCCGAATGGGAATATGCGGCGCGTGGCCCCGCCGATATGATTTATCCTTGGGGCAATACCTTCGACTCGACCAAGTTAAACTACTGCGATGCGCCGTGTCCCTATGCGTGGGCTGACAAACAGCATAGCGACGGGTTTTTGCACAGTGCACCTATCGATAGCTATTCCAATGGAGTATCGTGGGTCGGTGCATACAATATGGCGGGCAACGCATGGGAATGGGTTGCCGACTGGTATCAGAGTGCGGAGTATGCCCTGAAAATTCAAGACGACCCGACTGGCCCCACTACTGGCCCCTTAAAAGGCCTACGCGGCGGGGCGTGGTGGACAGCGGCAAACGTGACCCGTAGTGCCTCACGACATGAGGATTTTCCGTTCAAGCGATTTAATAATGTAACGGTGCGCGTCCTGATCCCTGCACAGTAGAGATAGAGAATATATACAAAACAGCACCAGCACTCAGCGAATCTAGCTTACAGACTACCATCGAGACGACAGGTAAAGCCTAAAATGTGTAAAGAAAGTTTAGAGGTAAGAGGGAGAGGGACATCCAGCCAATATTTCCGAGAGTGCTGGCGGACAGATGCGCCTGTCTGGCTTGAAGCCTACCTTTCCGCGTTTAGCGCATTTGTGGATTGACCAAGGCTACAAGCCGATTTTTGTCAATGGGGTGCGCGAGTCTCTGAACTGGACTGTTACGGTGGTTACGCCCCCTTACCGTCCGCGTGGTGATACCGCGAAGGCCATGCGCCAGCGTATTGGCGATGCGTTTGAGCAGCAGTCTACTAGAGGCTTTCGGCTACTGCCAATTGATGACTTTCTTTACACACTTTAGCACTTTGGAAATTTTCTCATTCTTTCAGTTGATCACACTGACCAGCTTTTTAGACCATCCTTCAAATTTAGATCGGTGGGACGTTACTCGTTCTCGATAAATGTCTTGAGCCGCAGTAAACGTTCATCCCATTTTGTGTTAAGTTCTTTGATCCATAATTCAAGTCCGCTGAGGGGTTCAGGGGTAAATGTATAACGTTTGTCACGCCCCTGTTGATGAACAGCGACCAATCCCGCATCACGCAAAATTTGCAGATGTTTCAGAATTCCCTGTCGTGTAATAGGATATTCACTGGCTAGCTGAGTTACAGTTTTAGGGCTATTTTCTGCCAAATTGATGAGCAGTTTCCGCCGCATGGGATCAGCCAGTGCAGCAAAAATTGGTGCGTTGTCCATGTCAGCATCTCCTCGATATTGCCGTATAACCCGCCTAAAACGACGTATACGAGTGAAAATAGCTCAACCCGTATACTTGGAATTATTTAGCAGAGATTAGAACCCGTATGGATTGGGCAGTGCCTTACCCTCGTTGTATGCTTTCAGGTTCTCTAGCATCATCCCAAAGCCAAATGCGTTCTGTTCCATGTTCGGGTGGCGAGTGCTATCCGACTCCAACTCATAGCCTGAATTGGTAATTGTTACCCGTGTTCCACCATTTTCTTCAGCCAACCGCCATGCTATAACATGTGGTGTTTCCGGTGGTTTCGCTACCAAGCGTTTAACAAGTTGATGAGGCGGATCGAGAAGCTCTATCACCTCTGTATATATCTCGGTCTCTGTTTCTACATTGTAGATGTAGAACTTTCCACCGACTTCCAGTGCAGAAAGCAGCCAAGGGGTTGTTGGTGAATACCACTGTTGAAGCTGCTTCGGATCGGTGATGGCCTGCCAAACCCGTTCACGAGGCGCATCGATCCAGATGCTGCGTTCAACGGCAAACGCTTCCTTAGATTCTCTACGATAGCCGTATAAACTGGCAACATACCCCTCTGGAAAAGGAAGTTCCGCGCCGTCGATATAAGCCTTCAGGTTATTCAGTGCCTTTTCCCATCCCGCACTGCTAGGATTAAGGCGTTCCTGTGCTGCTTTTTCTGGCAGTGCTTCAAAGCCGCTCATTGTGACAGTAAGGCGTGTGCCACCTTTTTCATCTTCGAGTGTGTAGGTTGTCGTGAGCAGCATATCCGGTACACTGCGGCTTATCAGTTGATGCAACTCCCTCACAACTTCAGTAACCGCAACAGGAATATCCATCCCGCCCATCGAGACGAAGAGCATACCCTTGTCGTCGCGCTTCATTTGTGCGCCCAGTGCGGGCGGCATAAACCACTGTGCAAGTTGATCTGGTTGTAGAATAGCCTGCCAAACCCGCTTACGAGGTGCATTGATCCAGATACTTCGCTCAACCCCTACTTGTCCTACCTTCTGCATACTCATTAACTCCTATGTGCAACCAAATGGTTGCACATAGTATATTGGAAAATTTGTTCTGTGTCAACTTTCATCAATACAGCGTAGTTTTGTACTGGCTTGGCACTTCGGATATTTATTTATCCTTTAGGTGTACCGCGTTGTCCAGTAATTTAGACCCACCCGCGATTATCGTGAGAATGATTACTCCCGATTGTAGCACGCCCGCCTATGCGCGTTATAATCTTTTCAAACGATCTTTCCCACGAATTACTAGTTTAAGGTGGACTCATGGCAACGCTAGTTCTTACGATTACCGAAACGCTGCGCTATCGCGGCAAGCTCGGTCAATGGAGCTGGGCACTGCATCGGATAGCAGGTCTCGGCACATTACTTTTTTTGTTCCTGCATGTCATTGATACCTCATGGGCGGTGTTTTACCCCGAACTCTATGCGAAGGCCATTGTCACCTATCAAAGTCCGCTGTTCACATTAGGCGAATTCGCTCTGGTCGCCTCTGTTGTGTACCACGCCCTTAACGGTTTCCGCATCGTGATCTTCGACTGGAAGCCGCAGTGGTGGCATCGGCAAGCAGACGCGGCGCGGGCGGTGCTGATTGGTACTCTGATTATTCTTGTGCCAACCTTTTTCCTAATGTTCCAACATGTACTGGATCATTATGAAGGCGGCAGACCCCTTGACCTGCAATTGGCGACGGTCATCAGCGAACAGAGCGTTTTTGTCGGGGCGGCAATAGCGATAGTGGTGATGGGTATCCTCGTGTCGGCGGTCTACTCAGTGATCCCCGGTGTGAACACGCCGAAGCGCGGCAAGACTAGCGGCTATGACAAATTCATGTGGACATTTATGCGAGTTTCGGGTGTACTGATTATTCCGCTAGTATTCGGTCATCTAGCGATGATGCACGTTATTCAGGGCGTATTTGATATTACAACAGCGGGTTATACCCCCGTGTTTACTAATCTCGGCCCAAATGTGTCTGGCACTGCCGTTGAATTTGTGTCGCTGCGCTGGAACACGATGTTTGCCGGAGTCTTTATCTGGCGCATCTACGATATTTTACTGCTGGCCTTTGCTGTGGTGCATGGCTTTAACGGATTGCGCTACGTCGTCAATGACTACGCTCATAACATCGTCATCAATCGCGGCTTAAACATCGCCATTTTTGTGACTGCATTGGGATTGGTCATCATCGGAGGGTTGGCGATCCTCAACACGATCCCGATCAGCACGGCGCAATTGCTCAAGCAAACTGCGCTGCTTACCAAGTAGCAGCCAACGAATATCGCCACATATTATGCAGAATCGCGTTCAGGATACTGCACTAGTTTGATGCTAGAGCTATAGGGTTATAGGAGTTTTTTCATGCAAGTCCATCAGTTTGATGCTTTGATTGTCGGGGCTGGTGGTGCAGGTCTGATGGCAGCGCTCAATGCCTCACGCGGGGCAAAAACTGCCGTGATCAGTAAACTGTACCCGACCCGTTCGCACACCGGGGCGGCGCTGGGCGGGATCGGCGCGGCGCTGGGCAATCTCGAAGAGGATAAATGGGAATGGCACGCCTTCGATACCGTCAAAGGCGGCGACTATCTGGTTGATCAGGATGCCGCCGAAATTCTGGCCCGTGAGGCCATCGATGCGGTAGTCGAACTGGAGCGTATGGGGTTGCCCTTTGATCGCACGGAGCAAGGCAAGATCGCGCAGCGGCGTTTTGGTGGACACACTAATAATGACACTGGCAATCCCGTTCGCCGTGCGTGCCATGCCGCTGACCGCACAGGCCACATGATTTTGCAGACGTTGTACCAGCAGTGCATCAAGAATAACGTCAACTTCTTCGACGAATACCATGTGGTGGACCTAATCCTAAATAATGGTGCAGTCGCCGGAGTTGTCGCGATCAATATCGACAGCGGCGAGATGCACATTTTTCAGGGCAAGTGTGTCATCTTCGCGACAGGCGGTTGGGGGAAATGTTGGGAAACGACCAGCAACGCTCATAGCCTGACAGGTGACGGTGCAGCGGTGTGTCTGCGGCAGGGCGTACCCTTGGAAGATATGGAGTTCTACCAGTTCCATCCCACAGGGATGTATCCAACGGGCTTTCTGATTACCGAAGGCGTGCGTGGCGAAGGCGGTGTCCTCATCAACGGGCGCGGCGAACGCTTCATGGAAAAGTATGCCCCCAAGATCAAAGACCTCGCCAGCCGCGATGTGGTATCACGAGCTATTACCATGGAACTTCGTGCCGGGAATGGCATCAAAGGCCAACGCTATCTACATCTGGATCTAACCCCCGATACGGTCAATCGCTATCTTGCCGAAGCAGGCGAAACTCGCCGTATTGATGCCCACTTTATCGAGACGAAACTGGCTGAAACCGTCGATCAGGCGCGTACCTATGCTGGGATCGATCCAGTGCGCGAACCAATCCCGATCCAGCCTACGGCACATTACGCGATGGGCGGCATTCCCACTAATAATGATGGCTGCGTAATCTCCGATATTCACAATACCGTGATCCCCGGTCTATACGCGGCGGGCGAGTGCGCTTGTGTGAGTGTTCATGGCGCAAATCGACTGGGGACAAATTCGCTCGTAGACCTTGTGGTATTTGGTCGCCGCGCTGGAAAACACGCCGCTGAATATTGCAAGAGTGCGACCTTGACTCCACTGCCCACCGACGCAGGCAAAGAAATCGAGGCCGAGATCAAGCGTATTCGTGAGGCCAATGGCAAGACTCGTCCTGCCGTGATCCGCACGACGTTGCAGGAGCAAATGATGGATCTGGTCGGCGTATTCCGCGAAGAAAAGGGAATGCAGAAGGCGCTTGACTGTGTGCGCGATTTGAAGCAACAGTTTAAAAACGACCTAAGCATTGATGATCGCGGCTCACGCTTCAATACCGATCTGCTCGAAGCGTGGGAATTGGGCTGCTTGCTGGATATTGCCGAAGTCACGACGGTATCAGCCATTAACCGCAAGGAAAGCCGGGGCGGTCACGCTCGCGAAGACTACGAAAAGCGCGATGATGTGAACTGGCTGGTGCATACGATGGCGCATCAGAACGGCGGCGACATCAAGCTGGACTACAAGCCAGTCGTGATCACGAAGTATCAGCCCAAAGAGCGCGTGTATTAAGCCAAGAACGACACACTAAAACGAGGCCAGACATGGTTGCACAAGATCGTCTGTACACTGCACAGGATTTGTGGACACTCTCGGAGGAAGGTCAACACTACGAACTGTTCAAAGGAACCTTGAGTGAAATGTCACCAACAGGCAGTGCGCATGGACATATCACGGCTGAACTGACCTACTTAATTATGGCCTTTGCCCGATTGAACGATTTAGGCACAGCCTATGGTGCGGAAACAGGCTTTATTCTGGCACAGGATACCGTACTGGCTCCTGATACAGCATTCACCGCCAAAGCCGACTTGGTGCAGCCAGTGAAGGGTTTGAGGCCACAATACCCGATCTTGTGGTGGAGGTCGCTTCAAAGAACAATACGAAGATTGAACTGCACGATAAGGCTATCGCATTCTTTGAGGCTGGCGTTCAGTTGGTCTGGATTGTCTACCCGAAGTCGAAAACGGTAGTGGTCTACCACACTCAGCGCGATGTGACAGTTCTGGGCATTGATGATACGTTGATGGGTGGCAATGTTCTACCCAGCTTTGCAGTGAAATTGGCGGACATTTTCGCGGTACTTAACTAGAGATATTGGAAAGGTTACATTCACGTGGACGTTACCTTGCGAATCCGGCGCTTTAACCCGGAAAAAGACAAAAAGCCCTACTGGGGAACCTATACGCTTAAAGACTGCGCCCCGACCAATCGCGTCCTCGAATTGATGCACCGTGTCAAGTGGGAACAGGACGGCACTCTGACGCTGCGCCGTTCGTGTGCTCAAGGCATTTGCGGCTCGGACGCGATGCGGATTAATGGGCGCAATCGTCTCGCCTGCAAAGTGCTGATCCAAGAATTCAGCGAAAACCCGACGATCCAGATTGAACCGATTTTAGGGATGAAGGTAATCAAGGATCTTGTAGTGGATTTTGAGCCATTCTTTGCCCACTATCGCTCGGTACTGCCCTATTTTGTCAACGACAGCGCTGTGCCTGCGGACGAACAGGGACGGGATCGCGAACGCCTCCAAACCATTGCAGAACGCGAACGATTCGACGATACGACTAAGTGCATCCTGTGTGCGTGCTGTACCACAAGCTGTCCCAGCTATTGGGCCAACGGCGACTACATTGGGCCAGCCGCGATTGTCCAAGCGCACCGCTTTATCTTCGACAGCCGCGATAATGCTGCCAAAGAACGCCTTGAAGTGCTTGCTGATCCTGATGGGGTATGGCGCTGCCGCACGATCTATAACTGCACGCCAGCCTGCCCCCGCGACATCGAAGTGACCCGCGCCATTGGTGAGGTCAAACTGGCGATCCAACGCGGCGGGCGCGACTAAAGTATCGGCTCCAAAGGGGCGATTTTGCGATATAATTCCAGCCGATAGAAGCCATGCGTGGATGTGTGGCATTCTATCGGCTGTTTTTCTCAGGGGGTTAGTGCATCGCTCATCGATACCAGACATGAGGTTATAAATGTGCCATGTATTCTCGCCGTGCTAACAAACTGCCCGGTTGTCTAGCAGTCGCCGCTGCGCTTCTACTAGTCTTTGGCGGTTATACCATCTGGCGTGGCTTCATGGGCTTTATGGCCTCCAGCGGCAACATAATCGACCCGGTTATTAGGGTCACTACCCAGAATAATATCAACCAGACAGCGACGGTTGATGCAAAGTTTGGCACGCTTGACTTATCTAATCCAAGTGGGCCGGGGATGACTCCGACCAAAAGCTGCCAGACTTTCAAGGTCAAGGTCGTGAAGGCGCGAATCCGGGAATGCCCCAAAGATACCTGCAATACGATCACCTTTCCCGCACAAGGCGCGTCGATCTGCGTTTATGGGATTGCGCCAGATGCGACTGATTGGTATCAGGTCAACGTCGATCCCACTGATCCGATCACACAGCTTGGCTACATGCACGAGAGTGTCATTGTTCCCGGCAACCCCACTGCCCGCCCATTGAACCTGCCAACGGTTACGCCCGTTCCAAGCAATACTCCCACGCAAACGCCCAAGCCATTGCCAACTCCCACTATTAATCCCGCTGTGCCGCCAACTTGGACACCCTCATCGCCTCTCACTCGTACTCCAAGTGTCGATTCAGCGTAAAGTGCATAAAGTAAGGAACCCTCGTGGCTAAAACACAAACCTATTACGTTTGCCAGAGCTGCGGCAAGAAGTCGCTTCGGTATATGGGCAAATGTCCCGCCTGTGGCGAATGGAACACTATGCAAGAAGAAGTCGAAGCCCGTGAGCCATCGAATGGCGGTGGTGCGCGATCTGTCCTGCCGCCCGGATTCCGCTCGACTCCACAGCGCCTCAAGGACGTTTCGATGGAGCAAAGTCCCCGTATCACTGTGCCTGTCGAGGAGTTTTCACGGGTCCTTGGTGGTGGTATCGTACCGGGTAGTATTATATTAGTGGGGGGTGAACCGGGGATAGGCAAATCTACATTACTGGCACAAATAGCTACTGTAGTAGCCCAAACAACGGGTAAAGTGCTATATGTCAGCGGCGAGGAAAGCGCCCAGCAAATCAAGATGCGGGCCGAACGACTCGGCCTTACCGCCGATGATCTCTATCTGGTGACAGAAACTAGCCTCGAAACTATTATGGAGCATGTCCAAGCTATCCAGCCTGTGCTGCTCATTGTTGATTCGATTCAGACGACCTTTAGTGATGATAAGCCCTCATCGGCGGGAACGGTCACACAGGTACGCGAGTGTGCAGCCCGTTTGCAGATGCTTGCCAAAACGACAGGATTGGCGGTATTTCTGGTTGGGCATGTCACAAAGGAAGGAGCCATCGCGGGGCCGCGTGTGCTGGAACACATCGTTGATACCGTGTTGTATCTCGAAGGCGATCCGTTTCATGCGTTCCGGCTGCTGCGAAGTGTAAAGAATCGCTTTGGGGCGACTAGCGAAGTCGGGGTATTCGAGATGCGCGAAGTCGGCATGGTCGAAGTTACCAACCCATCGGAAGCGTTTCTAGCGGAGCGCGTTGTCAGCGCATCGGGATCGTGTATCGCCGTAACGATGGAAGGCACCCGACCTCTACTCGTTGAAGTGCAGGCGTTAGCTAGCGCTACCGCCTATCCTAATCCGCGCCGTACCGCCAATGGCGTGGACTTCAACCGCTTGCAACTGCTGACTGCTGTGCTAACTCGCCGGGTAGGATTGCGATTGGCGGAGCAGGACATTTTTGTCAACGTGATCGGCGGCATGACCGTTGATGAACCCGCCGCCGATCTCGCGATTGCGGTGGCGATTGCGTCGAGTGTCTGGGATCAGTCTATCCCCGCCGATCTGGCGATTATTGGTGAGGTCGGGTTAAGCGGCGAACTACGGGCTGTCGCGCAGCTTCCGGCACGCTTGCGCGAAGCCGCCAAACTGGGCTTCAAGCGTTGTCTTGTCCCCAAGACAGTCCGGCGTGGCGATCCACTGCCCAGCGGCATCGAGCCAATCGCGGTGCGGAGTCTTGCTGATGCACTCAGTTATGCTATTCCAATGGACAAAGACAAGCGCGGCAAGTGATTGGTAAACAGAGGCATACGCGGCTTAACAATTCTATAATCCATTGGCCTGTGTGATCCACCATTCAGAGGTACAATGGTTAATCATGAGTACTAGACCACCTGAACGCCGTCAGGTTTCACGCAGGCGCGATCCAGAGTCGGGGGAGCCTACGGGTCGCCCCCATGAACGCAGTCATGTGTCGCTGGCTCGATCTGAAGCCGCCGCTGGGTTTGCCGAACGCCGCCGCTTGCGGCGTTTGCGTAAAGCTTCCAGTGAAAATATTCTGCCGCCTGCTGCCATCCCGCGAGGCTTACCTTTCCGCGTCTATATTAGTCTGCGTTGGTTCAGTGGTGCGATTGCCCTTGTGCTGCTTTTTGTGCTGTTCCTGTTCTTCACTCGTGATGCGTTCTTTATCCACGAAATTTATGTTGGTGGGACTAAATACCTGACCCCACCAGAGATCTTCGAACGCAGTGGACTAGCGAAGATGCACTTGTTCTGGGTCGATCCTGTCGAGATCGAGGCGCGGTTGGAGCAAGATGCTTCTATTGCCAACGCTAATGTCGCGGTAGGCTGGCCTCCCAACATGATCCAGATTACGATTACCGAACGCGAACCCGCCCTCATCTGGGAACAGGCGGGCTTGCGTGTCTGGGTGGATGTACGTGGGCGAGTCATGGCACTGCGCCGCGATGAAAAAGATTTAGTACGGGTTATCGTGGAAAAGCCTCTGAAGACAGTCCAAGCCGGCAAATGTCCGCTGATGGGTATGGATGAGGTGTTGGGGCCGGGAAGCTGCATCGACCCGAATATCGTAGCGGGTGTGCTGCAATTTAAAGCACTCTATCCCAATGTAACGGAAGTCGTGTATGATCCATCCAAAGGGTTGGGGTATCATCAGGGGGGCGGTTGGCTACTGTGGTTCGGTGACGGTACGGATATTGTGACAAAGATGGCGGTCTATAACAAGACGATAGAGAGCATCTTGGCACAAGGCAAACAGCCCATCGAGATTAATGTTTCCGATCCGGACGCGCCGTATTATAGTTATGCTCCGAAATAGCGGAAACAGCCTTTTTGCCCGATCCTGTTCTTATAGAGAAACTTTCAGGTGAGGGCAACCTGTCATAAGAATCATTAAGTGAGCAAAATCGAATGGGTGAACTGGTAGTTGGTATTGACGTTGGCACGACCAAAATCTGTACGCTGGTGGGCGAAGTTCGTGCCGAAGACATCTATGTCGTCGGGGTCGGAGTAGAGCCAGCGCGGGGCATGAAAAAGGGAGTCGTCAACGATGTGGCGGCGCTGACGGCGGCAATCTCGTCGTCGGTTCACAAGGCAGAACGCAGCAGCGGTTACGAGATTGGACGAGCCTTTGTCAGTGTGGCAGGTGCACACATCGACTCGAAGAATAGCAAAGGTGTCGTCGGAATCAGCAGTCCACGCGGCGTGCAGATCAGTGATCTAGAACGGGCGATGGATGCTGCACGGGCGGTTGCTCTGCCGCACAATCGCGAAGTGCTGCATGTTATCCCGCGCAGCTACACCCTTGACGGTCAAGAGGGGGTGCGTACTCCGTTAGGGATGCACGGCTTCCGGCTCGAAGTCGAGGCACATATTGTCATGGCTTCGTCGAGCAGCCTGCAAAATCTGGAAAAGTGTGTCGAGGGCGCAGGTGTATATGTAGATCGCTTCATCCTCAATCCGCTAGCCTCTGGCGATATTGTGCTGACCGAAGCCGAACGCGAAATGGGCGTGATGGTCGTCGATATTGGCGGCGGCACAACGGATCTTGCGATCTTCATTGATGGGACGGTATGGCATACTGCTGTGATTTCGGTTGGCGGATGGCACGTCACCAACGATATTGCACAAGGGCTGCATCTCCCCTACGAGATCGCGGAGGCGGTCAAGATCGAGTACGGTCACGCCGATCCTGAGAGTCTCGATCCGAACGAGATGTTTATTGTGCAGCCCTTTGGCGAGGAACAAATGAGCCGCGTCAAGCGGGCTGATCTCTCGCATATCATCAATGCGCGGGTTGAAGAACTGTTTCAGCTTGTATTGCGTGAAGCCAAATACAGCGCCTATGATGGATTGCTTTCAGCGGGCATCGTCCTAACGGGTGGCAGTGCCCAACTGCCGGGGATCAAGCAGGTCGCCAGCGAAGTTCTCAAAATGCCTGTGCGTGTTGCACAGCCGGAACGCCTGAGTGGGATGGCAGATCAGTTGCGCCATCCGTCCTACAGTACAAGTGTGGGCTTGCTGCGTTTGGGCTTGGTCATGGATCAGGAAGATGAACGGCGTGGGCATACTAATGGCAATGGCAGTAGCAAAAATTATCGAAACGGTAGCAGCAGCAAGAGCAAAAAGCTGAATCTTCCCAAACTGCTAGGAACGATGATGAAGCGATTGCTGCCCGAAGACGAAGAATAAGGCTGCATGGAAATCACCAGCGCTTCCCCGACTCTGGTCGAAACCACGACTCGATTCTGGAACAGTTTACCATCGCTGTGGAAAGCCCTTCTCCCAGCGGTTAGTGCGCTGTTGATTGTGCTGGTTCCCGCCAATCTCCTGATCGGGTCGCGTATTTATGCTGTGACCACCGATAATTTGAGGGCACAGCAAACTGCCATTCTGGCGGATCTAGGCAGCACATTCGAGGAATTTCTCAACCAGCAATCTGCGTCCTTGATTAGCTTTGCTGCCAGCGATAAGGTTCAGACATGTGCCACAACAGGCTGTGCCGATCAAGCCCATGACGTGTTCGGTACCGAACTGCAACGCGAGCTGCAAGATCCCAACGGTTACTACGTCGAAATTGGCTTTATCGACAATAGTGGCAACGAGATCACCCGTGCGGTGCGGGGCAGCGGGAACGCCGTCAATATAGATAAGCCCACTTTCAGCACAGATCCAGCGGCGCTGCATGACCTGACCGCGATAAACAATACACAAGTTTACGTGTTCCCTATCAGTCGCGATCCGCGTTATGCTGCCTCGGAATCGTATCAGAGTCCAGCGGTACGGTTGGCTGCGCCGATCATCGTCAATGGGCAGCATCAGGGATACGCAACCGCCGTACTCAACCTCGATGATTTCTTCGCCCAAAACTTTGTGTTCTCGGATCAGCAGGAAACTTTTTTGCTGGATAGCAATGGGTGTTTGCTGGCGAGTTCGGATGGATCGCGACGTGCAGAAATGTACCGCACATGGAGTAGCGATCCGGGTCGCACTTGTTACACAGATCTGCAATTGCAAAACTGGGATACAACGGTCCAACGCTATCACGACAATGTTTTAAGCACGAAGCCATTACACGGCATTCTAAGCAACAGCGGTCAAACATGGACTCTGGTTGTCCAGCAACCCGCCGCCACTGCTTACGCACAGGCTAACGCCCTACAAGCCTTGCTCACCGTCGTACACCTCATCACGATTGTGTTTGTGGCAGCACTGATTATTGCTGCTGACCGAGCTACTGGACGCTTGCTCCGCAGTGTCCAAGCCCGCAGCGAGGCCCACGCGCGCGATATTCGCTTCAACCCGTACATTATTGAAGGTGCATTGGTTGATTCTGATGCGCGGTTGTTCTTCGGGCGGATCGCGGCGTTAGCGCGTGTGATTGGTGCAGGGGTAATCGGTGGTGACGATGTGCTGATCGAGGGGAATCGTCATGTAGGCAAAACATCGTTGCTGCGACAGGTCGAACGCCGTTTGCGCGAACGACGTGTTTCCGACCCGACATACTGGTATTGGCCTGTGTCGCTCAACTTGCAGGGTATTCCTGCCCAGACATTTTATGCGACCTTGATGGAACACATTCTGCGCGATGTCGAGGATCACCAGACGCGCACCGATCTGCGCTACCATGTCCATCCCGAACGCTATCAGGCCGAAGACTTCCGCGAGGACATCAGCGAAGTGTTGGATCTGCCGAATATTGCCGGACGGCAAACCCGGATGGTATTGTGTCTGGACAATATTCATGTGTGGTTTAATGGCAATTCGACCAGCCCATCTGGCTATGATCAGGCATTTGTCGAGACATTCCGCAATGTGCTAACGGCAGTCGGCAACCAATTAAAATTGATTGCGACGGGGACACATCTACCCCCTGACGCTTTTGGCGCGACGGTTAGCATTGTGACGCTGGGGCCGTTAGATTCAGGCGAAGCCCAAAATTTGATCCTGCAACCCGTCAAGGAATATTACAAGTTCAAAGACGAAGCCGAAAACTTGATCCTGACTTATAGCGATCAACTGCCGATGGAAATCCAACGCTTAAGCCGTTATGCAGTTCAGACAATGCTCGAACAGGATGCAGCATCGATCACAGCGGTGCATGTCGAGCGTGCCTTGCAGCGGGCTATCGACGATTGGGAGCCGACGTACCGCCTGTTGTGGTACGGCGGCACAGATCGAACAGGTCATATCATCGAACGCTTCAGCGACGAACTCCATACACAATTTTTCGATCTTGCCACACACAATACGCCAATCCCGCCATCGCTGCTGACAATCGATCCTTCCTTGAGAAGTCGGCTAGACGAGATCACCTACATCGATACTGATGACAGGTTGTGGCTCACGGCGATCTTCAAGGCGTGGCTGCTGCGAACGCTACGCTAACCACGCTCACTCCACTCAAGCCAGCGGATTCCACCTGAGCGAAAGCACAATCGCTAGCGCCGCTAGCAGTCCGCCGATGGCAGTAAACGCCACGCTAACTTCCATGACTTCATGTTTGATAATCAAATTGGTTGGAAGACTCTGGAAGACATCCTGAAGTTCGCCAGCACTTTCTGCCGAGTAATAGGTTGCCCCTGTCATTGCCGCAATTTGTTTGAGAGTTGCTTCATCGATTCCCCGACGGAATCCGCCTTGACCGCCACCGCCTCCACCAAACCCACCGCCAAAGCCGCCTCCGTTGGGTGGTTGTCTCTGACCGCCGCGAAATGGCTCGTTGCCAAGAAACTGCGGCCCACAGTTCGGGAATTCTGCCCCGGCGGCAGTGCCAAACCCGATTGTATACACACGCACGCCACGGTCAGCGGCTTGTTGGGCAGCATCCAATGGAAAGGGGCCAGCATTGCTCACGCCATCGGTGAGCAAGACAATGATGTCCGGTGCATAGGCTCCTTTGGGAACTGGTGGTGGCTCATCCTCGGACAACGGATCGCTCACACTTGGTGCGACGTTTTTATCAATTTCGGCAATGGCATCTAACGATTGTAGAATGCCGCTGCCAATCGCGGTTCGGCGGCCTGTGGTCAAACTCTGGATGGCAGTTTGCAATGCATTTTGATCAGTGGTGGGTGCTTGAACCAATTCTCCGAACCCAGAGAAGGCAACAATGGCAATTTGCGCACCTAATTTTTGCTGCTGAATGAATGACAATGCTGCTGCCTCAGCCGCCAGAATACGGTTAGGCTTAATATCTGTCGAGCACATGCTCCGCGATACATCGATTGCCAGAATGATAACCCGTTGGTCGGTTGGGGCGCTCACCACTGTGACCGGACGACTCAGCGCGATAATCAGGCTGGCAAGGCCGAGCACGAATAACGCAAAAGGCAAATGGCGGCGCAACCGTGAGTAGCGCGGCATAGCCTCACGTACAATTGACAGACTAGAATAACGTACCGCAAACCGCCGCCGTCGCAGCATCCAGATGTAGAGCGCGATAAGCAGAGGAATGAGCACCAACAGAAGGATAAATCCGGGCCATAGCAAGTCCATGTGCGTAAGCTCCGCTACAAATTCTCCAACGGGATCATGGCAAGCGGCTGAACCACAACAGCGAAAATATACCACCGATGAGCATAATAAAGATGCTGATGCCTGCCAGAATAGAAGTGATTTCCGTCTTTTCCGGTTTCACGACCAACTCCGTATTGAGATGGTCGTAAATACTACGTAGGTCTTGTTCGTTGTCAGCATTGTAGTAAGCACCACCCGTCAGTTGCGAAATTTGCTGCAAGGTTGCTTCGTCAAGCTGCGTATGGATCGTGAAGCCGTCAACCTTTATATTTGTTCCGGCGGTACTGCCAATACCTACCGTGTAGATTCGCACACCGCGATCTGCGGCGGCTTGGGCGGCGACAAGCGGATCGGGCGATGCGTTGTTTTCGCCGTCCGTGAGCAAGACAATCGCCGCGGAGGTATATGTGCCTTGCGGCATGGGAGTCGGCGTGGGGGTAGGGGTCTGCGACAGGTTACTGTAATAGTGAGTGCCACTGCCTACCGCAATCGTGTTGAGCGAGGCAAGAATACCATTCCCCAGCGATGTCCCTCGCTGTGGAGCTAGCCGATTGATCGCCGCTAGCACAGCACCTTGATCTCGTGTCGGTACTTGCCCCGAAAACCCACTGTCGCTGAATGCTACTACGCCGATTT
The DNA here is from genome assembly GCA_040007395.1 of Chloroflexota bacterium. Classification (GTDB taxonomy): domain Bacteria; phylum Chloroflexota; class Anaerolineae; order Aggregatilineales; family UBA2796; genus DATGFK01. The sequence goes on along the minus strand of JBDTVG010000254.1, from coordinate 15,279 downwards.
GCACAGTGGAGGGTTGGCGCTGCACAAAGTCTTGGGCAGCGGTTTTAGCGGCTTCCATGCGAGTCGGCTTCAAATCGTCGGCAGCCATGCTCCCCGAAACGTCAAAGGCCAGAATTACCGTGCCTTCGATATGGGGCAAACTGACCTGCGTTTCGGGTCGCGCCAACGCAAAAATCAAGATGATTAGCGCTAGCAGAAAAAGCATCGAAGGAATATGGCGACGTATTCCGATTGTGCGACCCATCGACCCTTGCACGAGTCCAAGACTGCCATATCGGGCGATGAGATCGCGTCGTCGCTGCTGGTGGCGGAGATACCACAGCACAGCCAGCGGAATCAATAACAATAAGAGAAGCATCAAAGGCCAGATGAATAACATAGGTCACTAACCCTACACTAACGCTTACTTTCGGTGATGCTCCCTCAACGAAGCAAAACGCACAATCGCGCGAACTAGGTCTTCTTCGGTTGAAAGCGAGAGCATATCCATCCCGGCATGTTTGAAGGTTTGCTGCAAGACGGCTTCGCGCTGCCGTGCTGCGGCTTCAAAGCGCTGGCGGAACTTTTTATCGTGTGTATCTACATACAGTTGTTCGCCCGTTTCTGCATCTTCCATGACAATCATGCCAATGTCTGGCAGTTCGACCTCGCGGGGATCCCAAAGCCGTACTGCTAGCACTTCATGGCGCTGATTGAGCAGCTTTAGCGAACGCTCCCAACCCGGCGCGGAGATAAAATCCGAGATGATAAAGACTAACGAACGCTGTTTGATCGTGTGTAATGCGCTGTCGAGCAACGGGGTCAGGTTGGTAAATGGCGCACTCGGCAAACGCGGCTGTTTGAGCAGATCGTTGACCAGACGCAATACCTGAACACGCCCGCCCCGCGCCGGAATAGTTCGCGGGGTTTGGCTGCCATAAAATATCGCACCCACGCGGTTGCCGTGACGGGTCAGCAGCCGCGCAAAGGTCGTGACGAGATCGATCAGCACGTTCCTTTTCATCGTCTGCATCGTGCCAAAGTCGATAGAGGGGCTGAGATCGAGCAAAAACCACGCAGTGATCTCCCGATCCTCGACATATTGGCGGACATATAGTGCATTCATCCGAGCCGTAACATTCCAGTCGATATAGCGAATATCGTCTTCGGGCTGATACTCGCGCAAGTCGGCAAAATCGACTCCGTAACCATAAAAGAGGCTGCGATAGTCGCCTTGCAGCAAGCCATCCAAGCGGCGGATGACTTGCCAATCGAGGCGCTGCAAGATGCGCTCCGGCGTTGTTGACTCTGTTGATGATGTTGAATCAGGCGTTTTGGATGCGGCGACCATTGGCTTGCTCACGTAAAGGTACGGTTGGAACGGGAATGCGTTTGAGAATCTTGTTCAGCAGATCGTCGCCCGTCACGTTATCTGAGAGCGCCTCGTAGGACAGCACAAGGCGATGACGGATCACATCGAGCGCCATATCCAGAATATCCTGTGGCAGTGCGTAGTCACGCCCGCGCACGAAAGCCAGCGCCCGTCCAGCGAGGATTAAGTTGATCGAGGCACGCGGACTCGCGCCGAACGTGATGTAGTGTTCTAGTTCTTTCAAACCGTGATCTTGTGGCCTGCGGGTAGCCGTCACCATGCGTACTGCGTACTCAATCAACGTTGGGTCTACGTAAACTTTGTCCACTTCCTGCTGCAAGGCTACCAACTGTTCAGTCGTCAAAACTTGTTGGACAGCCTGCAAAGCACTCGTCATGCGCTCGACAATGACAAACTCTTCGGTGGTACTGGGATAACCCACCAGAACCTTGAGCATGAAGCGGTCTACCTGTGCTTCTGGTAAAGGATAGGTTCCTTCGGTTTCGATGGGATTCTGCGTTGCTAGCACCAGAAAGGGATTGGGTACTTTGAACGTCTCACGCCCAATCGTTACTTGGCGCTCCTGCATCACTTCCAGCAAGGCACTTTGCACTTTGGCAGGGGCGCGGTTGATTTCATCAGCAAGCAGTAAATTGGTAAAAACAGGGCCAAGCGAAGTGTTGAACTCGCCTGTCTTCTGGTTGTAGATGCGCGTTCCGATCAGATCGGCAGGCACGAGATCGGGCGTAAACTGGATGCGCTTAAACTCGCCGCCGATAGATTCTGCCAGCGTTTTAATAGCCATTGTCTTTGCCAACCCCGGCACCCCCTCAACGAGGATATGTCCGCGTGCTAGTAGTGCGACAATCAGCCGTTCCAACAAGTGATCTTGTCCTACAATCACTTTTTTAACTTCGTACAGCATCCGTTCCATTGGCTTTCCATTGTCTGGATTCATGCTTAGTACACCTTTTGGCTACTCATTGACGTTGATATTTTGACTTTCTAGTACGGCGGTGCGCCTGCTGCCCCACCCGCCGCTGTGATCGGTACGGCAAAGCCGATGCCAATAAACACATCCTGATCGCTCGGATTAAGCAGCGCCGCCACGATCCCGACGACCTCACCATTGCGATTTACCAACGGACCGCCCGAATTGCCGGGGTTGACCGCCGCATCGATCTGTATTAGGTTTTGTAATCTTTGGCCTGTGCCGGGGGCTTTGAAGGAACGACCAAACCCTGAGATCACTCCGCTGGTCATCGAACTGTACAAACCAAATGGGTTGCCAACCACAAAGGCCTCGTCGCCAACATGCATGGCGTTGGGATTGCCCAGCGTGGCAGGCACAAGCTGCGCGGGTGGCGTGATGGCGTGCAATACAGCAATATCGTTTTCCGGTTGTTTAACCGTCACGACCCCACTGGATTTGGAACCATCCGCAAACGTTAACTGAATATCGGACATATTGGCAACGACATGCAAACTTGTCAGAATGTCGCCTTTATCATCAATGACGACCCCGCTTCCCAAACTATCCTCAACTTTGCCGTTTGCGTCTGCTGAGTGGGATTGGATGAGCACGAGTGAAGGATGGATGATTCGGTAGACCTGCGACGAAAAGGATGGGGGAACAGTTGCTGAGGCCATTGCTTGTGCTACCGAAGTATTTACTTCCTGCTTGGTGATTTGGTGTGGCAGAGGGGCAAGAACATTGAAAAGTAGCAGGGCAATGAGCGCAGCCACTACGCCTGATGCAAACGGCACAACTCGCCGCACAAGGGTACGCAAGCGGCTTAGGGTGCGCCGCCAAAACTCAAAACGTGGTGGAGGCGGTTCGTTCATCCCAGGGGCAAAACCTCTACTAAGTCAACAAACTACCGCATAATAAAAAAAGAGTATAAAACTTTTTTCTAAGTAGAAGATGAGATAACTATAGCAACTTCCCTAGCAATTTCCACAGATTGTTTGGCAGATCATTAGTTTTGTTGGGTCATCACGGGAATAATAAGCCGATGCAGCACTTCTCCGAAGCAGAGTAGATCTCTTGGATAGACGACGCGGATTAGCCGTTGTCTATGTATTGCCTACATGCTCAATGAGCGCTCATTGATGATCAAACATTCAAAACGGTAATCGGTCACAGGTGCAATCGCATTTGAGGGCAATCCTTCAAATACCGCAATTTGACCCACTACAGGAGATACTAAATTCTCATGCGTACTGTTATCCAGCGAGTCAAACGGGCTTCGGTTACGGTAGCTGGCGAAGTCGTTGGTGCGATAGATCAGGGCTTCCTGATCTTGCTTGGCATCGGCCCTAACGACAGCGAAGCCGAAGCCAAATGGCTCGCTGAGAAAATCGCGCTCATGCGAATCTTTGAAGATGATAGCGGCAAATTTAACCGCTCCCTATTGGATGTCGGCGGCGGGGCGTTGGTTGTCTCGCAGTTCACATTGTATGCCGATGCGTCTTACGGGCGGCGACCCAGCTTTATCAAAGCGGCTCGCCCCGAAGTTGCTGAACCACTGGTTAATCGCTTTGCCGAATTGTTGCGTGTGGCAGGAGTACAGCGTGTCGAGATGGGTCGCTTCGGGACAATGATGCTGGTCGATCTCCAGAATGATGGCCCGACTACCATCATCCTTGAGCGTGAACCCAATCCGTAGACAACGAAAAAAAGTCTTTCAGACACGATATGATGGACGTATCAAATTTGTTACAAAGAATTACAGTGGTAAAAACCCATGATATATTTGAATCAAGCTACTCATAGCATTAGCATCATGGGTGTATCGTTCTAATCACACTGTAAAATTGGAGATGGCGTTGTAATGCAGACTATCTATGAATACTGTGCTCTAATCTACGAAGATGATAATCCAGACAGTGAATGTCAAATCGTTCTATATAAAGATGATGGATCAGTTCGGCAGAAAGTAAAACGGGAACAAGGCGCGGAGCTGATTATGTCAGAACTGGACAGTCAAGGTTGGCAGTATGCCTTTAGAGACATCGAACGTCCTCGTGCGGAGATTTTTTTTCGACGACCTATATCAAGATAAAATTAGCATGGCACTGAGGCGGTTACAAACAGATCACCTCGCCAAGCCAAAAATGATCAGGCTTTGTGACCAGAAGTTACAAGAATGCTGACTTCTGGTTTTTGTTGGCAGTCGTTGTTAATTGGCGATCAGTTTTTGTCGGCCTCGACCGAGACTCTCGTTAAAGGGGGTGTACCACGCATTTGCTGGAACAGATCCGCCAAAATCTCGTTCATTTCGCGCACTTGATCTGCCAGATCGTCGATAGTCGCCACGCGCTGTTCGTCGGATAGGCGCGCATAATACGTCGAAAGATTACTCAAGCCCAAGCTCAGGACGGCTAGCGGCGTTTTGAGTTCATGGAAGGCATGAGCAACGGACTCACTCCATCGTGCTTCGACCCGTCTAGCTACTGTCACGTTATCTATCCGTACTAGAATCTGGTTCAAATCTGCCAGTGCCACTGCCTCGATCCGCAAGGTATATTCGCTGCGTTCATCGTTGGCAGGAATGCGGTAGTCAAACGCTGCACCGCCACTTTTAAGGCTCTCCCCGATTCGCTCAATGAGCGCACCATCAGGGCTTTCAATGTGCAAGACTGTGCCTACCGCAGAGGCACTCAACGCCAATATGTCGAGGGCAACAGGGTTCGCCAATGTGATTCGATTGCCATCCAGCAGGAGCAGCCCGGCTGGAGACTTGTCGATCACGACAGATAGTATCGCGAGTGAATGATCACTTTGCAGTGCTTGGTGTTGAACCATTAGCAAGCCCTCGTATAAAAATCTATTCGTACACAAAAAAGCTGATCGTTAACGGTACAGTGATCAAGACATCGCCCGCCAAGCGGACTTCCCACGTTCCATTATACAGGCCACCTTTTTTCGGCGTGTGTCCAGCAAAAAGGAACGTCGCGTCACCACCGGGTTTGACTGGATCGGTGTTTTTCATGATGATCGTGCGTTGAGCGTTGAAGCGTTCGCCAGTGCTATAGGTCACATACATCCCCGGCAGCCAAGCACAATTGCCAGTATTCCGCAGGATGACTTCCCGCGTAAATTCAGTATTAGCCCGAATGGGATCTTTAACCGGATCTTTGAGCAATATCTGTCGGTATTCTTTTGTGCAATTTGCCGCCGTCGCTGTCAGGTCAACGGTTGGGGTTGTGTTAGCTCGCTGAGTCTCGAAAAAGTGTGCCAATGCTGTTTTACCCGCGACTTCTGTGCCTGCCTCAATCGTCTGAGTGATGTTTGGGGTAGGAGTTGGCGTGTCACTCGGTATGGGGGTCTGCGATGGTGTGGCGGTTGCCGTATAGGTTGCCGTTGCTGTCGGAACAGGTGACTCGGTGGGCGTTGCCGTAGCAACAGGAGTCGCGGTGAATGGTGGGGTGGCTGTATAAGTGGGCGTGTCGGTTGGGCGGATCACTATACCGAGTCCGGGGATTTTGCCCGTCGTGAAGGTTGACACACCCAACGCACCAAGCAAGGCCACAACTGCCAGCGCCGCGATACCCGCTGTCGGAGTCCGACGGCGGGGTTTGATGGCAAGATTGGCGGCAGAACCAGACGAAGCGCCCTCGCTAATGGCGGCTGATGGCGGTGGGGTATTGCCACTACCACCACTTACCAGAATTGCATCGTTGCTGCCATTGCCACCATTCCCACCATTGCCATTGTTCTCGACCATCCGCCGCAGTGGCGTAGTATCTGAGTGCTTCACCCCGGCGATCTCATCCAAACGAGTCAGCATGGCCTCAGCGGTCTGATAGCGTCCCAGAGGGTCTTTATCCAGCGCCTTGACGATTATTTCTTCAATCTCAGGGGCAATGTCAGGATTGATATTGTGCGGCGGGTTCAGCGTTTCATTCAGATGCTTGAGAATAACCGCTAGTGGTGTTTCGGCATCGTAGGGTAGTTGACCAGTGGCAAGTTGGTACATGATCACACCGAGCGAATACAGATCTGAGCGTTCGTCGCCTGCGTCGCCTAGCCCTTGTTCGGGAGCCATATAAGCAGGCGTGCCGACCATACCGCCCGTTGCTGTGAACTGGACTCCGGTCACTATCTTGGCGATGCCGAAGTCGGTGAGCACTACTCGTCCGTCGCTGTCGAGCATCAAATTGGCGGGTTTAACATCACGATGGATCATGCCACGTGCATGAGCGTAAGCCAACGCGTCTGTTGCTCCGCGCATAATTCGCAAGATTTCGCTCACAGACTGGGGTTTATTGCCCAGTTCGGTCAAATGATCCTTGAGCGTTTGACCGTCGACAAGCTCCATAACCATGAAGAAGCTCTCGCTGTCTGTGTCGTATTCAAAGTCGTAGACCTGAACAATATTGGGGTGGCGCAGCCGTGCGACATTGCGCGCTTCCCGCTCAAAGCGATCCTTGAATTCCGGGTCGTCGGCAAGAAAAGGATGCAGCAGCTTGATCGCGACAAACCTATCCAAACTAGGCTGGTAAGCTTTGAAGACTTCAGCCATGCCACCACGACCGAGGCGTTCGATAATGTCGTATTTGCCAAGTTGCTTTTTCGCCACAGGTGACTGGCTACCTTTTGTAAGAGCCTTTTCCGAAAGGGTTGATCGCTAGGTTGATCTACAGTTAGTATAGCGTAATTCGGTAACGGCTCAAATTACCATTGTCAGGCCAACTGGACAGAAACGTCAGGCTTAGTCACTCTGCCGAACCATCGACTCGTCAATGAGTCGCCGCGGTATCTGAGTCGAGAGCACCAATGAGGTTCGTACTTCGCCAGAATTCTTCAATTCGAGCAGCAGACGCTCAAGGTGCGGTACGGAAGTTACTGCGACCTTTAGAATATATGACTCGCTGCCCGTGATGCAATGACACTCGATCACCTCATGAATGTCGGCAACCGTTTCTCGCAGCCGCGTCGATTGCTGACTATTCGTCGCCAAATGGATAAATGCCATGATGGGCAAACCCGCCTTCGCGAAGTCGATCTCGGCATGGTAGCCCCTTAGAATGCCTGCATCCTCCAAGCGCCGTACCCGTTCCGCAACTGCCGGCGCTGTCAGACCAATTGACTCGCCAATCTGTCTGAATGATAAGCGTGCATTCTCTTGCAACAGCCGCAAGAGCTTCCAACCAACACCATCTAAATACCTATCAGTTTGTAAAGTCATTTCGTTTTTTGCCTTTTACTTTCGACAAATCTATCCATAACGCTTTCGATATAGTCTGTAATTTTACAATAAGCACTCCTATAATGCTATTTGTGTATAAGGATTGCTTGGAGAACTTGCAATGAATGCAGAAACTGCCCAATCACCACAGTTGATCATCCCAAAACCGACGCAGCAGCGGACGTGGATTATCTTGGCTTTGCTGACCGTGTATATCATCTGGGGAACGACCTATCTGGCGATCCGTTATGCTCTGGAAAGTTTCCCACCCTATTTGATGATGGGCATACGCTTCTTGATGGCGGGCAGCGCGCTGTTCATCTTTTTGCGGGCGCGCGGCACGAAAATGCCAACCTTAAAGCAGTGGCGCAGCGCCGCAATTGTCGGGGGACTGCTGCTCTTGGGCGGAATGGGCAGCGTCGCACTGGCTGAAGAATCCGTCTCATCGGGGTTGGCGGCAACTTTAGTGGCAACCGCGCCATTGTGGGCAATGCTGTTTAGTGTGCTGTGGGGCAGCTTTCCGACCCGCCGCGAGTGGATTGGGGTAGTGCTAGGGGTCATCGGCGTTGGCCTCCTGACCCTTGAAGGTAACTTACAGGCTAACCCCGGTGGGGTGGCGTTGATGCTATTTGCCACTGCCTGTTGGTCGCTTGGCTCGATCTGGAGCCGCCATTTGGACATGCCCGAAGGCGCGATGGGTAATGCCGCCGAAATGCTGGCAGGTGGTGCAATGTTGGTTCTCGTCGGATTGCTACGCCGTGAACAGATCGTCGCCGTGCCAACCTTGAGTGCAGTGTTAGCGCTGCTGTACCTGACGACTTTTGGCTCACTGGCAACCATCACCGCCTATATGTACCTACTAAAAACTGTTCAACCATCACTAGCGACCAGTTATGCCCTCGTTAATCCGGCAATTGCCTTGCTGTTAGGCATGTTCATCGGTGGCGAACATCTTACTGGGAGCGCGGTGATCGCTTTGCCCGTGATTCTAGTCGGGTTGGGGTTTGTTATGCTGAGTAAAAAACGGGAAGCGGTATAATCAATAACTGGCTTCTCAAGACGGAATAGAATACAAGCGAAATCCAAAACATGCTGCAAAAAAGCGCCGAGGCGCGAACCGTTTCCACTGTTACCATTGCATTTCTGGCGTTTATCGGCTTGGGTCTGACATCGGGTTTGTTGGGGCTGGCATGGCCTTCGATGCAAAAAGAGTTTGCGCTGCCACTGGATGGTGTTAATACGCTGTATGTGGTTCAAACGGTGGCCTACACACTCGCGAGTTTCTATATCGGGCGGTTGATGTCTCGCTTTAGCAGCGGCACAACACTGCTTGCTGGGGTTTTGATGATGGGTGTGGCGATGTTCGGTATCGTTGCATCAGCAACATGGCTTGTCGTAATCGCCCTGTCGTTGGTATTCGGTCTAGGCAACGGACTGTTGGATGCTGGACTGAATATGTATATGGCGACCTATCACACGGCCCGCCAGATGAATTGGCTACACGCTTGCTTTGGTATCGGTATTACGGTTGGCCCGCTGATTATGACCTTTGTCCTGCAACAGCAGTGGGGCTGGCGATCAGGTTATGCCATTGTCGCCACCATTCTTATCGGCGTAATTCTGTTGTTTGCCTTCACCCGCCGATCATGGCGCAGTGAAGGCTTACAAACCGCCGAGAATAAACCTGTTCGCCGTGCTAGTTTTGCCGAATCGCTGCGTGTTCCTGTGCTATGGTACAGCATGGCGACCTTTACTGCCTATGTGGGGTTAGAAATCAGCGTTGGACAGTGGGCTTATACCCTACTCACCGCATCACGGGCTATGCCGACAGGCTATGCCGGACTGTGGGTCAGTGTCTACTGGGGTGTGTTTACCGGAGGACGCATTCTGTTCGGCGTGGTCGCGAACCGCTTTGAAGTAGATCGCGTGCTGCGGGTATGTATCGGCGGTGCGATTGTTGGTGCGGCATTATTCTGGTGGAATCCTGTGCCTGCTGTTGGCCTTCTGGGGTTAGTGATACTCGGTGTGGCACAAGCACCTGTATTTCCACTGCTGATGATGGGTACTGCGAAGCGCATCGGCGCGGAACACGCCGAGAATGGTATCAGTATTCAGATGGGTGCAGTTGGCATTGGCGCGGCTATCTTACCCGGCCTAATCGGAACGGTCGGCAAAAACTTCGGCTTGGAAGCCATGTCCCTTGTTTTCGTAATCATGGCACTGCTGGCCTTTGTATTTCACGAATTAGCCCGGCTAGGTCATGCCGAACGCCCCGTGCTGACCAGCACGGGGGATTGAATCGAGTCGCTAGCGCGTTTGCCTGTAATAGTTAAGCAATCCGTTGGTTGATGAATCGTGGGTTTTGATTGGCTCTGAGCCTTTCAATTCCGGCTCAATGGCCTTTGCCAACTGCTTACCCAGTTCTACGCCCCATTGATCAAATGAATTGATTTCCCAGATCACGCCCTGTGTGAAAATCTTATGTTCGTACAGGGCAATCAAGGAGCCGAGGGTTTCGGGGGTCAATTCTCGGAATAAAAAGGAATTCGATGGTTTATTTCCAGCGAAGGTTTTGGCGGCGACTAATATGTCGGAAGGTTCAGTACCTGCCGCGATGAGTTCAGCGCGGACTTCTGAGGCCGTTTTACCCTTCATGAGTGCTTCGGGCTGCGCCAGAAAATTCGCGATCAGGATGGCGTGATGATCGCCCAACGGATTCAATGTTCGCGCCGGAGCCAAAAAGTCACAGGGGATGAGCTTTGTCCCCTGATGGATTAATTGGTAGAAAGCGTGTTGACCATTAGTTCCCGGTTCGCCCCAAATGATCGGGCCGGTACTGTAGTCTACTGGCTCACCCTCGACATTAACGCTCTTGCCGTTGCTTTCCATATCGCCCTGCTGGAAATAAGCCGGGAAACGCGACATATATTGATCGTAGGGCAAGATCGCTTGCGTTTGCGCTCCAAAAAAATTGTTATACCAGATGCCCAGCAGTCCCATGATCACTGGGATATTCTGCTCAAAAGGGGTCGTGCGGAAATATTCATCTACCTTATGTGCGCCAGTTAGCAGTTCCTCGAAGCGATCCATGCCAACTGCCAGAATGATCGAAAGGCCGATGGCTGACCACAGTGAATAACGCCCGCCGACCCAATCCCAGAAGCCAAACATATTTTGTAGGTCGATGCCAAACTGCTGCACCTTTTCGGCATTAGTCGAAAGGGCGGCAAAGTGTTTGGCAACCGCCGTTTCATCATTAGCCGCTGCCAGAAACCAGTCACGCGCTGAATGGGCATTCGTCATCGTTTCCTGCGTGGTAAACGTCTTAGAGGCGATGAGGAACAGCGTCGTTTCGGGGCTGACAAGTTTCAACGTTTCTGCGAGATCTGTGCCATCCACATTCGACACAAAGTGAGAATGCAGATCGGGCTTGGCATAGTGAGCTAACGCCAATGTGACCATCTTCGGCCCCAGATCCGAGCCGCCGATCCCGATATTCACCACGTCTGTAATCGGCTTGCCCGTATAACCTTTCCATATACCGGAGCGCACAGCCTCGCTAAAAGTTCGCATCCGGTTGAGCACGCGATTTACTTCGGGCATTACGTCCGCACCATCGACAAGGATCGGGCGGTTAGATCGGTTTCGCAGCGCGATATGTAGCACGGCACGATCTTCGGTGACGTTGATCTTCTGACCGCTGAACATTGCCTCGATCTTGTTGCTCAGTTTGGCCTGATGCGCCAGATCGATGAGCAGTTCCAACGTTTTGTCGTTGATCCGATTTTTGGAGTAGTCGAACAGAATATCACTACAGCGCAGTGAAAACCGCTCGAAGCGCTGCGGATCTTGGGCGAAAAGATCGCGCATGTGGACGCTGTGCATTTCGTGATAGTGCTGCTCTAGGGCTGTCCAAGCGGGAGAGTTGGTCAAGGCCGACATATTTTATTTTTCTCCATCAGAACTAATATTAGCTGTTGACATGAAAGCGAATTCTAAGTTAATAGAGTTTAAAGCCTATCCTCGTATCTTGCCTTAATTACGTTTTCACAAGATTAGAATCTATATCGCGGAAAATAATTAACTTGCATGAGCATATTTGGTGCAGTTCAGACGTACCCTTGCTATCGAGTCTTGTGCAGGCGTAGTATGTGGTATCATCGCGGGCGCGACCACATGGAGATAATCACATCACGATGAAACGCTTATTCCCTGTCCTGCTGCTGCTTTTGCTGGCGGCTGCACTCCGCATCCATACGCTTGGCGAAAAAGCGGTCTGGTGGGACGAGGCGTGGTCGGTGTGGACAGCGCAGCAATCCTTCGTGCAAACCACTGAGATCACGGCTCGCGATGTGCATCCGCCGCTGTATCAATGGTTGCTGCATGGCTGGGTGCGTATTGCAGGCATTACCGAGTTCGCGGTACGTTATCTTTCGGTGCTGTGGGGATTGCTAGCCGTCGCGACAGTTTATCCGCTCACCTTGCGACTCACCAAAAGAAATCATCGGGCGGCACTGCTGGCGATGTTTTTTATCGCATTGTCGGCATTTCATATTCACTGGTCGCAGGAAACACGCATGTATGCAATGGCGGCGGGTGCGGCAACGTTAGCCTGTTATGCGTATTTGCGGACAGATCGCCGTTGGTCGTTGTGGTGGGTCTTGCTGGTTATCGCTGGCACAACCGCCGCGCTCAGTCATTATCTAGGCGCGTTTATCCTTGTAATTCTGAATTTGCATTGGCTGCTAACGATCCGTTATCGACCCCGCGCTTATCATCTGCGTTGGATCGGCGCGATGATCGCCGCCGGATTGATTTTGCTATTGTGGATCGCGTTTGCGATAAGCCGTACTCGCACTGGCGGCGGCGATGCGAATGCCCAACCCGCTTTTATCTTCCAGCTTGCCGCTACCTTATTAGCAGTTGGGACTTCGGTCAACGTCGATCAGTATGTGTGGCCTACCCTGATCGTGATGATCGGATTTTTTATCGGGCTGGCGCTTTACGCACGGCGCGACTGGCGCAATGGATTGCTCATTTTCTTGATGGCAGGCTTTCCGCCGCTGGCAATTTTTCTGCTGAGTATGCCTAACCGATTCTATCACCCGCGCCCCGAAGAACGTTACCTGATGATCTTCGCGCCTGTAGTCTATGCCGGAGTTGGTATTGCGCTGGATCGGCTGCGAATGTTGTGGCGTGCATTGGGAATCGCCGCGACGATTGGCTTATTCGGGTTGTATGGCTATGCCTACTTACGCGATCTTGATGCACGCTATATGCGCGACGATTACGCGATGATGCTGCGAACCGTGAATCTGCTGGCAAAACCCGATGAGCCGATCTTCTTCGTCTCAGGGGATCGCTATCCACTCGTTTATTATCATTTGAACCGTGCTGCGAATGGCTATTCAGCGTTGAATGCCGTTGGGATGCCTGCGCTGGGTGACAATGCCGATGGCATGATAAGCACTATTATCGGAACTAACACGCGATTCTGGGTCATTGAGATTGAGCGCAGTCTAGGTGATCCGCAGAATAAAGCGATTCCTTGGCTGGACACGCATTTTACTCGTGTGTTGCATATCCCGATTGACTACAACGGGCTAACACTCTATGCTGCTAGCGATAAAACGTCGCCTACTAGTGATCAGATTTTGCCGCCAATTATTCACGAGGCGCGACCCGATGATATTGTGCGGATCGGTATGCCACCCAATCAAAGCGTTTCGCTGCTGCACGACAATATCCTTATTCGCACAATCCAACCAATGGATACATGGCAGTTGGCACAATTTCCCATCTACCATACTTATCCACCGGGAGATTATTCGCTGCAAGTTGGCGATTCGTCCTATCCCTTTCGGATCACGCATAGCCAACCCGAACCCAACCCCGAACGCAATCTAAACGCCGACTTCGGCGAGATGAAGTTACTTGGCTACTCATTATCGACCAAGAGTCTCCATCCCGGCGAAACGCTTGACCTTACCTTATACTGGCAAGTCTCCAGCGTTCCGACAGAAAACTACACCGTGTTTAGCCATTTGCTTGGCCCCTTTAACCCGGCGACAAATGGGCCACTCTGGACGGGGCAGGACAGCTATCCTGCCGACACACCCACTAGCGCCCTGTGGGTTGGACAAACGATTGCCGATCATCGCCGCTTAACCGTGCCGGATAACACGCCGTTAGGCGATTATACATTCGAAGTTGGTCTATACCGTCTGGAAACAGGCCAACGCCTCAAACGCTTGGATACGACTGATCCGGCTCCCGATAATGTAGTCATTGCTGGGATCGAAGTAACCCGCTAATTGATCGCTTGGAGAGCGCTTGCACATCAGTCGCTATACTTACAACTCCTAATCTAATTTGTCGCGGTGACGCTCTTTGCTCTCTTTAGTGAATTTTGCACTCGTTTCAACCGAATCTATTGCGCGATCAAGTTGCGTCGTGCGGCTTTTAGGCTGGCTGGGAACCCTCGGAGTCGCCACACGTCGGGCAGCAAATTCCCATAAGCCAAGCACAATAATTGCAATACCCGATCCGAAAGCTACCCGCGAAGCTGCTGTATCCATTGGGTCAACGTATCCAGCAACGGTGAAGTATGGTACAACACCGCCACCCGTGCTTTCGACAATGCGATAGAACTCTGAATCGAGGTTAGTATTCACGCGAGTGTAGACCCACAGAGGCCGTTTTAATGCCCGTGCAGCCATCGCGAAATCTGTTATCTGTTGTAGATCCCGCGAGTCGTAGTACAGGTTTTGTGCATTTTTGGATTCAGCAATGAAAGCGGGCGCGACAAAATCTGGGCGGCGATACGCAGCCGTCAATTGGACGGAGACAATACACACTCGGCAATTCGCAGGATCGCTATAGCCCGGTTTGTTGCAGAGACATTGAAGTTGATCGGGAGCATCGTTACGCGGTAGACGCAAATCATCGGAGAGGACACGCTCTCCGTCTAGGCCAATTTGATTAGCGCTTCCCTGTCTGGTAGAAAGCGGCATTCGGCTTGAATAACGTCGGCCTGTAGGGTTCGGCGCAGTGAAGTTCAGCAGCAAGATAACGGACACAAAGCAGGCAACCAACGCAAGGCTAAAGACGATGCGACGAAGACGTTTCACAGTGCAACCCTTTTCAAAAGTATCCTGAGAAGTTTAGGTGTTGTAGTGTACAGCACCTTAAAACTATACTTACTTTTGTCGTTGCCAAAATCGCAATGATGTCACAAGAAACAATAGGAGGATATTGAATTTGTGGGCTGCAAGATAGTGTCTTGCAACCCGTTGTGGATTAGATTATCGCATCGTAAATTTATCCGCCGATCAGGGCAAAAAGCGGCTTCAAGCTAGGATCGATCTTGGTGGCACACTCGCCAAACTTTTTGATGTACTCGCGTGCGCTATCTTGGGTCGAAGCATCTAGTGGCGGGAGGCTCACTGCACAGTCCTGAAAGCCTTTTGAGTTTATCTCAGCATCTTTCAAGCCCGCCTCTAAATCGCCATCTTTGAGTACGTAGCTGTCAAAGGCTTTATACAGCCAATATTGGAGGATGAACGAAGTTGGTGAAGAACCCGCTTGCGATGGAATTTCCAGTGTGGTGGGATCTTTCAAGACCTGATCGATCACATTATAGAGCGCAACGGTATCTGTGCCCTGTACGGCTGACACTTCGGCGCTGTTGATCAGTGAACGGCGGGCCGGCATTGAGGTAAACAGTTCTGAACT
>JBDTVG010000253.1:0-15006 GCA_040007395.1 Chloroflexota bacterium | reverse complement strand
ATTTCAACCCTGTTGAGCCACGAAGCGTGTTTAGGCGTAAAATGGAAATCAAGTTTAGCCAGAATACGGCGTGCCTCAGCAGGCGGGAAAGCGGTATATAGTGCCGCAGGTGTGTGGGTGGCGAGGTTATCCAGCACGACCCGAATGCGTTCAGCGTCGGGGAAATGATCGTCAAACTCGCCACTCGCAACGCATTTGCCAAGCGCTCTATACAGGGGCGCAGCGTCGAGTCGGTGTCCAACTCGCTCGTCAAATTCAGCTTGGCTGATTGTGTTGAGGTCTTCAATTGTGAGGGGGATAAAATCGGGGTCGTCGATGATAGAGGGCAACGAGAATTTCCGTTCTATGGAGAATAATGTTAAAATTGGGGTTCGCTTAGCGCTTTATATTATACAAAATTGTAGGCCGTTTGTCATCTGCCAGTGCGGGTAAACGAGGAAATAGCTGATGCTAAAAATTGTGATTTAGTGCGCTGTGTCAAGCGAAGAACAGGCAAAAGACGAACGCGACAGCTTGAACGGTCAGGAGCGTGCGGGTCGAGCTTGGGCCGAGGCGAATGACGCAAAAATCGTCGATGTGCTGAAAGTGTCTTTCTCCCGCGACTATCGGGATCTGAATGAATGCAACCAAGACATGAAGAAGCACGGCTATTATGCTCTGGATACGCTGATCGAGCTGTGGGAGTCGAAGCCGATGGGCTTGGACGGTCTATGGTGCAGAGATCTCACACGGATTGGTCGCACAGGTTCGCTGCTCACTCGCGTTGTTGAGGAAATTATTGATCGTGGTGGGCGTATTTACTCACAGGCAGAAGGTTGGATAGACGCACAGAACGGGGCTATGCAAGCTGCCTTTCAGAGTGTCGCACACTACCGCTGAGATGAAGGAAAGCGCGTGGCGAAACATAGACAGCATGAATAACCGCGTCCGCAAGGGTCTAGGGTCAAACAGCATCTCATTCAGCCATCGCCCCGTGTTCGACAAGCGTGGACACCAGATTGGTATAGCACTGAATGAGCAATACACTCAGTTCTGGCAGGACTTCGCCACATTGTTTCTCGAAGGCATAGCATGGAATAGGCTTGGCAGAGAAATGAGAGATCGGTTTGGGTACACGCGGAATGGTTTGGCCTAGGATGAACGTACTCTAAGGAAGACTATTATTAATCCTACGTTCTGGGATCATTCCGCGAGGCATTATTACAAGAGTTTAGGCGTTTGGATTTTTGACGAGGATGAGCCAATATCCAATCCTGAAACAATTGTCATTCGCAACGCCTTTCCTGCCGTGTATACAGGCGAGCTTGCTCAGGAAATGAAGGCAGAGCTACGCCGCCGAACCGATATGAAGGGCAAAGCCAATCCAGAGAATACTCGTAGGTTTTCTGGCCTCATTGTGTGCGCGGAGTGCCGCTACCGCATGGTCGCAATGCCTCGGCCTCCTACGTCCATGCGGTGCGCTAGCAAGTGGAGTCTAATCGCCAAATATGAGACAGATAGTTGCGGCAATACCACCCATGCTAAAGAATCGACAATTCAGGAGTACCTTACTAAAGTTATTGCGCGGTTGAAGGCCGAGAATTCGCCTGAATTTCTGACGCTTGTAGCCGTAGGCCAGCGCGAAGAAGAAAAGTACAGCCGTCTTCTTGAAACTGAAACGAAGCTGCGTCAGCAAATTGACAAACTCATCGACTTGCAGTTGAATGAGGAGCAGCCATCGGTTATTGAAGCCTACGCAAAACGAATACAAGATGTCGCGGCACGATTGGACACAACTCGCGTGCGAATAAACCAGATGAAATCGAACTCGGAAACACCTTTCGTCACAGCAGATCGAGAGAGCATTCAAGTTCCTACAAGAGACCGGGATGGAACAGTTCTGGGCGATGAAGAATCGGGTTATCAACCAGACATTACGCAGCCTGTTGGGGAAGCTCTTGCTTGTGGCGCAGGATGGCGAGATTATCGGTTTTCTGACCCGCACGAATTACAGATTAGCTAAACCCATAGATCTGCAAGAGTCGTTTGGTGATGACTCATTTAAAAAACAATCGTTGGTCTGACTCATAAGCGAGTATGCAGGGCTTATCCTATGCTTTCCTACAACACTATTGCCCTGTCTGTCAATGTTCTGGCGATTCCGCTGGCGTTGTTTATGCTGATCATGTTGCTGTGGCATGACTCGCGTACTCACGAAAATTTATTTTTCGGCGCACTACTGGTCACGCTAAGCATGTGGTCAACGGGCGCGCTGTTGGCGCGTATCACGGCAGCAATCGGCGGGCCACAGGAGTTAATTCTGCTGGGCGTGCGTATTCTGGACGTTGGCTTTACCGGATCGTGTGCGGGGTTGTATCTGTTTACCGTCGTCTTAAGCGGTGGACGAGGGCGGGCTTCTGTCCGCCTGACAACGGTGATCATGGCGCTGCTGGTAGTTTACGAACTATGGATAGTTCTGTTTACTACCTCATCGGCATTCGAGATCCGGCCTGACGGCACACTGCGCTATGCTTTTGGCTGGGCAGGTATGCTGCTGTATCTCAGCCTGCTGTTCGGGGTGGTAGTCGTCACATGGCAGCGTCGCCGCAAGATCAAAGATAACACACTGATAAGCGCTATTTTCGCCTTTAGCGCCGGAATTCTGATTGAGTTGATTAGCCCGGATCTGCGTAGTAAGTCGGTAGGACTGGACATCAGCGCGATTGCGGCATTGGTAGTTAGCATTGCCCTCGTTCGCATCCAGATTATCGAACCATTGCGGGGGCGGGCTAACCAACTACGAGCCGTCCGCGATGTTGGCCTTGCTATTACCAGCCGCGTTCGGGTCGAAGAAGTGCTATCCACAATTGCAGGGCAGGCCGCCGGGATACTTCATGCCGACGGCGCAGCGATCTTTTTGAATCAGGGTAGCACGCTTGAACTCGCCGCTGTTCACAATATGCCGGGAAGGTTTCGCGGGCATCGTTTAGCCCTTGGCGAAGGGTTGGCGGGTCAGGTTGCCGTGAGTCGTGCTTCGGCGCGTATCGAAGATTACCGCCGTGACTGGCTCGGCAAGATCGATATGCCCTATGCGCGGCAAGCCTTTGGTGCGGTGATTGCTGCACCACTCATCTTTGCCGACGAAGTGATGGGCGTGCTGGTCGTTGTGGAAGGCCCAACGGGCAAACGTTTCGACAAAGAAGATGCCGCTTACCTTGATCTCCTTGCGCCGCAAGCTGCCGTCGCCATCAAGAACAGCCGCCTGTTTGAGAGTCAACACAGCCTGACCAGCGAATTAGAGGCGGTTAACAATAAACTCGAAACGGTATTGGAAAGCACCGAAAACCCCGTGCTCGCGATTAATCGGCGGTTTGAGATTATCTTTGCCAACCCCGCCGCAGTTCGCCTGCTCGATCATGGATCACTGTCGGGGCGTTCGATCCTTGACATCGTGCCACGCGATGCCCTACCCGCAAATCCACGACGCGTCTTGCGGGAGGTGCGTCGTACCAGAGTCTACACGTATGAACTGACCATGCACAATCAAACCTATTTGTGTAATCTTGGCTTACTCGGCAATCCTACACCGCAAGGCTATGTCATGGTGCTCAACGATGTGAGCCAACTCAAAGAAATTGACCGTATCAAAAACCGCATGATCCACATGACCAGTCACGACCTGAAAAACCCGCTAGCAGCGGCGATGTTCCATGTAGAGCTTTTGCAAGAAGAGGGTGAGGATGTTCTTACGGAAAGCATGTCGGCGGACATCAACACGATCTGGATACAGTTGCAACGGATGAATCGCATCATCAGCGGTATTCTAGATCTTGAGCGTGTGCAGTCTGGTACATTGACCTATGAAGAATGCGCGGTTGATCAGCTTATCCAAACGGCGTTGCAAGATCTCGACCCACAAATGCAACGTCATGGAATCAGGGTGCAGACCGACATCCCCGACAACTTGCCAACCATTCCCGGCAATCATCATCATTTGATGCAGGCTATCAACAATGTGATCGAGAATGCCGTGAAGTTTACCCGCGACAAAGGATATATTTGGGTGAAGGTGGATTGCACGGACAATGACCTGACCATTCACATCGGTGATACTGGAGTCGGCATTGCTTACGATGACCAACCACGCATCTTTGAACAGTTCTTTCGCGGATCGCACCCCGGCATGGAACCGATTAACGGCAGCGGTCTAGGTTTGAACCTTGTCAAGGCAGTGATGGATGCTCATCAAGGCCGTGTCTGGTTGGAGAGCGAAGTCAACAAAGGCACGGTGGTTCACATGATGCTTCCGACTCACCGTCAAACGGCGCTCGAAGTGCGGCAAGCAATACAAGGTCTAAGGAAAGTTTAGATGTTTACCCAAGATGACAAAAAACGTATCAGTGGTTTGCTGAAAAAGTATGGTATCAAAGGCAAAGGAGAGGTATTCAACCGCATCGATCACGGCGCAACACCCGAAGAGATCGAGGCCTTTCTTCAACTGCTTATCAACAATAATGCGGCCTCTCAAAAGCCCAAGATTACGTTTCGTGAACAAAGTCTTGACTATAAAGTCTTTGGACAGCACTTAATCGCCCGAAATGCACTAGATGATATGTCAGCAATTATGCGCCTTCCGTATGTGATAGGCGGATCGTTAATGCCAGATGGTCATCGGGTACAAGAGAATCATGTGCCTGTGGGCGGGGTGGTGTTATCAGATGCAATTGTGCCGGGATTTGTTGGCTCGGATATTGCCTGCTCCGTGCTGTTGACCATAACTAACCAATCTATTGAAGAAGATTGGATTCAACATGCTATTCCATCGATCAAATACGTTTTGCGAAATCACGCCTATTTTGGGCAGGAGATGAACCCAGAACCGATTGTATTTAAGCAACCCTTCTATCTTGAACCCTTGATAATGGAAACCGATCTCGGTTCAGAAGTTTTTGAAAACATTAAAAAATTTGCCCGTAATCACTTCGGCACAAGCGGGGACGGTAATCATTTTGTTGAAGTCGGTACCGTTAATATCCAGAGCAATGTCGGAGCATTTTACAGTAGCGGCAAGAAGCGCTATCTAGCCCTTCTATCGCACTTTGGCTCTAGGGCAGTGGGCAGTACAATTGCCGGGGCTTTTCAGAGTGAAGCCTTGGGGTTGTACGATATGCCCAAAGGGATGACCGACGCGCCACTAGACCCTGCTACGCCGTCAGGACGTGATTACTGGAAACTGATGAATTGGGCGGGTGAGTTTGCCGAAGCGGGGCATCGGTGGCTGCATAACCATTTACTCACGCGACTTGGGGATAGGGTGACGCTAAGCTATGCGAATTCGCACGCGATTTACTCAAAGCATAATTTTGCGTGGTTAACTGATAGGGGCTATGTGCATCGCAAAGGGGCTACTCCGGCGGAATATGGCCAACACGGTGTTATTCCGGCTACCATGGGGGACAAAACTCAGGTTGTCATAGGGCTTGGAAACGCGGACTCTCTGTACAGTGCCTCACATGGCGCAGGTCGTCGCTATTCTAGAGGTACCGCGATTCAACAGTTTGGGAAAATTAATACAGCTAACTTTCTGTTGAAGGAATATGGGGTTGAATTACTGGGCGGCGGTCCTGATGAAGACCCACGTGCCTATAAGGACATCAAAGAAGTAATAGCGGCACAAAAAGAATGCCTTACATTGATTGGCAGCTTTGAACCTATTGTCGTTCGCATGGCTGATCCGCGATTTTTATGGCACTAGAGAACTATCATTGCTTTCGCACGCAAGCTTCGACCATCTGGAAGCGAATATCTATGTCGGCATCTCTAGAGCGCGATTTCTGCTGCATCTTGCCATCGAGACTACCATCGCTCGGAAATCGCATATTGCCCTGCAAGATAGCCGATAAACTACACTATGAAACACTTCGAGTTTAACAGCGCTCTCGGCAAGCCGCTGGTGAATCTTGCCTATGCCAACGGCTTTCCGCCTGAAACTTATACGCGTGCGCTGCAACCATTGTTCGAGCGCTATCATGTCGTGTCAATCCCTGCGCGTCCGCTGTGGGGCGACTGTGAGCCTGAATCATTGCAAAGCTGGTCACAACTTGGCGATGACCTATTGGCAGGACTGGATGAGATAACCGATCAGCCAGTGGTCGGGATAGGGCATAGCGTTGGAGGAATCGCGACCCTTTACGCGGCGATTAAGCGCCCAGAACGATTCAGCCGTTTGATCCTGATCGACCCGACGATGGTTTCGCCACTCGGTTTGATTCCCTTTTGGATCGCTAAATTATTGGGGCGAGAACCGCGCAGTGAATTAGCCGAACGGACTCTGCGCCGCCGTCGGACATGGCAAAGTACACAGGCTGCTTACGATTATTTCCGCAGCAAACCACTGTTTACCCGCTGGCCTGATGATATGATCCACGCTTACGCCGAAAGTATAACTACGCCCAGTACGGACGGTAGCGTTCAGCTTAGATGGTCACCGGAATGGGAAGCACAAATTTATCGTACAGTGCCTACCGATGTCTGGAGACTACCGCGCCAGATCAAGCAACCAACAATGGTTATTCATGGGGAACTCTCAGATATGTTTTCGCGGGGAAGTGCTATCACATTTCGTGCGCTCAAACCCGATGTAGTCACGTTCAGTGTACCCAACGCAGGCCACCTCGTACCACAGGAACAGCCAGAGCAAATCGGCAGACTACTGGGCAATTTTCTGAGTTAGCCAATACATATTTTGTCAAAAATATGGAGAGACACGCGGGGATAATAATGAACACCCAAGAGGGGCCTTTTGCCAAAAGCTAGTCCTCATCGGATACTAGACATTTGGCATTAGTACCATTTATAGCATTAGAGGTTGCGAACAACGTTTGAAAAGGTATTACCAATTGTCGGGCCAAGAACGGCAAGGATCACGATTACAACGACGGCGACAAGGACCAAGATCAGCGCATACTCCACCAATCCTTGACCTTCTTCATTGGGTAAATAAAGCATTATAATGCCTCCATGTGGATAAGATTTCTTAATTATAACTTTAGTCGCCCTATTCATTTGTAAAGAAAGGTTTACATTTGTATAACATTATAATTCGATTAGACACAGATTTCTAACAGCATCGTAAAATATTTTTCGAAGTCGCTGTTGAACCCATTGGCCTAAATCGCCAATGATACCAAAATTTAACTTTACTAAACTTTGCTAATTGAATCATGCACCTATCCCTACAGCGATCAGAAGTTGTCTAACCGCCGGTTCCGTCAAGCGCCATATGCTGTACGACAAAATACTCACTGCGCGCTGCACCATTGGCAGTAACAGGCAGCGGTTTCTGATCCACATAATAGTAGATCTTGACTGCTAAGCTGTAGGTTCCGGCGGGTAGATTTGCAGGCAAAGTCAAGGTGGCGCTGTCGAAGCGCACCTCGCCTAACTGCCATGTGGAAGTCGGCGCACGTCCATCCAGTGGCGACGAGTCGTGATTGATCACACTACGCCCGCTAGGATCGAGCAGGAACACTGAAAAACTATAATCCACATCGGCCTTTTGTAACGGCTTCCACAGTAGATCAACCCGAAGTTCGGGCGCACCGCTATCAGATTTTTGCTGCTCGGCAGTAGCCCCTAGCAGGCCAAAGCGATCCCCAAACGTGGCGAGAACGGGCGCATCGGCCTTAAGCCGATCAAAGCGATAGATGAAAATCTTATTGACATCCAGATGGGTTTCGACCTGCTGCGAAGTTTGGACAAAACCTTGCTGCTCGAACCAGTGCCGCAGTTCGTCGCTCTTGTTCCAGTAGGCGATCCAGAAGGCATTCTTGCCGTTCAAATATTGCAACAGCGCCGGATAGAAATTGTTGCGATACGTATCTTCCCATTCGGGAATCGAGAGCAGCGGCAGCGTTGCCGGATCGGCGTGCAGGTCGCGCCCGATGTGGTAACGCAGCGCGAAATCGTCCGTCCAGACGTTCATCAATACAGGTTCAGTTGCCGTTCGATATTGCAGAATATCGAGCGCTACTTGTCGCCACGGTGGCTTGATGAAATACGCATCGACGGTGAGCAAGCTGACAATCACGAAACTAGTCAACACCACCGTTCGCGCCAGCCGATCTAGATTCATAAAGCCGTGCCCAATCAACAGGGCAATGACGGGCGTAACCAAGAGAAAATTGCGCGTGGTCAATATCGGGTAATAGGGATTAATCGCGATAATCACGACAATCGGTACTGCTAGCCACAATGCCATATAAACCGTAGGCCACGCGGGTCGCCAACTGAGTTTCGGAATACCGCCTTTGTAGGTTACATAGATCAATCCTAACAACAGCAGACTAATCGTTACGGCATACTGCGATCCGGTCAAGTCGTTGCGGACAATGCCGAGCGCTGCCGGTGTATTTTCCCATGTAGACTGAAATAGAATTGGGCGCGTGTAGCGCACAAGGCTCTGATTCACAAACACAAAGCCCCATGGCAGCCATGCCAAGCAAATGGCCCCCCACCGCAGCAGCAGATCGCCCAATCGCCGCAGTGGACGGGCAAAGATCACCATGTGGACTAACTGGATGATCAGGATGAATCCGCCGAGATAATGTGTATACATCAGCGCTATCGAAGCTAACAGCCAAGCAATCCCGTTAATCCGCGTGGGTTTACGAAAATAGCGCAAGTAAAACAGCGTCGAGGCGGTTGCTAACGCCGCCATCTGCGTATAGTGGCGTGCGTCCTGCGCCAGAAATGTATCGTTATCCGCTAGCGCTAACAGCAGCGCAGCAATTGCCCCCGTTCCCGGCGAAAACGAATCGGCAGCTAGGCGATAGATTAGCGCCACACCGACTACTGACCACATCAATGATAGGAAGCGTGTGGTAAACTCACTGTTTCCGGTTAGCGCTATCCAGTAGTGCATCAACACAAAGTACAGCGGCGGGTGTTGATCGCTTGCCATCGTCTGCACTACACCAGACAACCCCGGCCCTTTTACTAGCAGCATTGTCCAGCCTTCGTCGGCCCAAAAGCTCTCTTTGTTTAGATTCCATACTCGGATCAAAAATGCTAACCCTAGAATCAGGACTAACAGAAGTAACCACATGCCGCGATTTTTTCGCATCTTATGCTAACACTCTGTGGTCGATCTCCGATGCATCGTTTGACCGTGAGATGGTAGTACAGATTGAGTTAGAGAAGGCTAGACCAGTAGTAACCCTCATTTAGGCATACCCCAAAATCTCAATGTTCCGTCTTTGCTTGTCGATGCTAAGAACTTGCCATCGGGGCTAAAAGCAATGCTATTGACATCGTTTGTATGACCTTTTAATGTGATTAAGTTGTCACCTGTTTTCGTATTCCACACCTGAATCACACCATTCTCACCTGCTGACACCAGTAATGATGAATCGGCGCTGAAAATCAAGTCGTTTAAATAACCTGTCTGATGGATAGCTTTCAATGTTTTTCCACTTTCGGCATCCAAAAGATAAATATATCCATTTGCATCTAACGAAGCGAGTATTGCACCATTTGGGCTAAACACAATAATGGGCTTAGCACCCTGACCCCTATACCCTTGAACGTGTCTTTCGGTGAAACTCGCTAATTCCCATACTCGAAGATTGATACCACTTACCCCTGCTAACAATTTACCAT
Source organism: Chloroflexota bacterium (assembly GCA_040007395.1). Taxonomy (GTDB): domain Bacteria; phylum Chloroflexota; class Anaerolineae; order Aggregatilineales; family UBA2796; genus DATGFK01. The sequence goes on along the minus strand of JBDTVG010000253.1, from coordinate 5,367 downwards.
TTGGACTATAAACCAGCTTGTCGATGATTTCGTAGGCTGACTTTTCGTACCCTACCAACACACTCTCTGTTTTGTTAACGGAATTGTATAGTTTCACCGTCGAGGAAGTGTCGTTAGAAGGAGTATAATTGCTAGTTGTATATGCTAAAGCACTGGCAGCAGGACTGAATGCAATTGCATCAATTTTATTATCGCTCGTGGCAAAGGAATACAAGCTCTTGCCAGTTTTTACATCCAATACATAAGCGGTAGAAGTGTAATCCTTTACAGCTACCAAAGAGCGATCAGAGTTGAAAACAGCGTCCCCATAAGGGTCTTTGTCGAAGATAATTTGTTGAGGTGGCTTTTCTAAAGCATCAATTGAATAGATCCAAACACCAGAGGTGCCCAGTTGGCGGCTAGGAATAAGACCCACTACATATAGCAATTTGCCATCTATTGACCATTGTGCATTGCCGATAGTGCCACGAGTTAATTGTTGTAATTCCTTAACTTGAACGGCATTTTCAACTATAATAGCTGGACCAGCGCTTAATTCTATAGGTGAGGGTGTTATCGCTTTCACACTATCCTGAACATAATACACATCTTTATCGGATGCAATATAAAGTTGATTCGCGTTATTATAGCCTAAATGTAGTGAATTTTTACCATTCATTACATGTTGAGCATTACATATAAGCCCGGACGAATCACATTTATATAGAACTAAATAAGCGTTATAAATTGACTCGAAACCAGTTGTATCAATGCCAATTAGACGATATACATTATTATCAAATTGCAGTTGATCTTCTTGATGGATATTACGCCAAATTGTACCTAGTGAAAGAAGACTTGCCCCTATAAATGCGATAAGTACCATTACTACAATAAGGCAACCCTGAAGTTGACTGGTTTTAGCAAATGTCTTTTTCTTCGACACCAAAATGCCTACAAACAATATCACCCAAATGCCTACAAGCAGCAACGCTAGGCCGATTGTCAGCCACGCTCCAGAATAAGCATAGATGTAAAACAATATCGGCATAAAAACAGTTTCAGATCTCAGAGCGATATTGTCGGCTAAAGGAGTAATTAGCAAAGCTACTACAGAAAAAACACAGAGAATGATAGCCGCAAGAAGAAGTACAAATTTGCGGGAAATCAGACCATTCATTATTCACGCTCCATGAGTAAAAACTGCTGCTCGTTACACCGATAGAAAAGTGCTCTTGGCGGTTACCTTTGAAGAGTTGTTCAGATACAATACGCATCAGCACTTTCAAAGGTTTCAATCAGTTCTCACAGAACTGTGTGATAAACTCGGTCAAGCACACTGGCGGACGAGCGACAATATATTGTAACATACGCTTCAACCTCACTGAATCCTACTGTGCCAGTGGAGACTTTCGGGTAGACGTGTTAGGATTGCCAATCGGAAATTCGGGAATCACGCTTGCCCGATAGGCTTATGGGAACAGTTTTACTTTATTTTGGGTTCAGGTGTAGAGGCCGTTTCGTTCACAGGAGCGAAACGCCACTGTTAGAGAAAGGAACAAAGGCGTAGTGGTATTGTGCAGCCGCAGATACACTAGCGCTGACAGCTTATGAATATTTCCCACCAACTGTATCGTACTGTCGTACTCGTATGTGTATTGGTCATAATCTCTGGTTGTAGTCTGGTCAATGTAGATGAAGTCCAGCCTACGGCGGTTGGGGCGAACCCCACACAACCGCAAGCTCCGCAGCCTACTGCGACAACATCGAGCTTTGGCCCCATCACCGGGCCAAATTCCACGCCGCTGCCAACGTTCACGCAAGGGCCACTGCTACCCCCAACGCAACTGCCGACGACCAGCGGGCCAACCGCTGCCTTTGGCCCTGTGGTCGTGCCAGCGCAAGGGACACCGACACCGCCATCGCCGCCGCCCCCTCCTGTCGATAAAATCCCAGTTGTCTCAACAACGATACCCACCCTGCCGCCTACGGATATCCCGGCTGGTGGCCCTACGGCTAGTTTTGGCCCGGTAGTCGGACCCAATGACACACCGCCGCCTTCGCTTACCGCCGTTGTACCTACCGCCACGCCCATTATCGCCGGGACACCCATCGCTGGGACTCCGCCTGTCGGAACGCCTGTGCCGCCAACCGTTGGCCCCTCTCCCACTGTCGGGCCATCGCTGACTCCGACGAATACGCTTACACCAACAATTACGTTGACTCCAAGCATCACACCGACACCCGGCCCTGTGTTACGCAGCGACCTGATGGGCATTCAGGCACATGCTTTCCTGACCTATGAGGGTTGGGATAAGGTACTGAACGATACCAAAGCGCTCGGTTTGGGCTGGATCAAGGTGCAAGCGCAGTGGCGCGACATGGAAACATCGAAGGGTAAGTTCAGCCAGCAATATGGGACACTTGTCCTTGAGATTCAGCGGGCGCACAATGCCAAGATCCGCACGTTGGTGAGTATCGCCAAAGCGCCGGATTGGGCGCGGCCTGCCGATGCACGTGGCAAAGAAGATGGCCCACCGGATAATCCGCAGGATCTTGAAGATTTCATCGCGCAACTACTGCGCGATTGCAAGCCCGGTTACATTGATGCGATTGAGGTCTGGAACGAGCCTAACCTGATCCGCGAATGGCATGGTAAACCCATGAACGGCACAGAGTACATGAAACTGTTCAGTGTAGCCTACACTGCCGTTCAAAATGACGAAAAAGCCCAAGCTGCCCTCTACGGCGACCATCGGATTACCCTTGTGACAGCAGGACCCGCGCCGACTTCTACATCTCCCGATGGCAGTTCAGTCGATGATCGTGACTGGATTCAGCAGATGTATAATGCCGGGTTAGCCCGCTACGGAGCCAACGATGTGGCGGTAGGTGCTCATCCTTATGGGTGGGCGAATCCGCCGGATGCGTTGTGCTGTACTGCCCAACCGGGAATCACAGGTTGGTTTGAACATCCCAGCTTTTACTTCCGCAACACGCTGGACGACTACCGAAAAATCATGGTCAAGAACAACCATGACAAGGCTAAAATCTGGCCTACTGAATTTGGCTATGCGACCTACGATGGCTTAAAGAAAAGCGATGGCAGTCCCGCCACCGTCAACCCGAATTCAGGCTGGCAGTTGTTGATCAATCAGGATCAGCAAGCCAGTTACGTATTACGAGCCTTCTATATCGCGCAGCAGCCGCCCTACTACGATTTTCTGGGGCCAATATTCCTATGGAATCTAAACTTTGCGCCTATCCCAACGTTGGTTGATCAAGGGCGCGAGGAAGTTGGCTTCTCACTGCGTGATCAGAACGATCAACCGCGTCCCGTATACAATGCACTGCTGAACGCCGCCAAGCAGTAAATTTAATTCGATTCACTGATGCAGGATTGGGCCAGCCCGACACTGTTTGGGTCATTTAGCCGTAAGTCTCGTATACCTCGCGAACACGCTGGGCGATCTTATCCCATCCGTGTTCGCGGGCGTACTCAATACCGCGCATCCCCATGCGTGATCGCAGGGCAGAATCTTGCAGTAACTTGATGATCGCCCCAGCCGTAGCTGCTTCGTCATTTTGCGGGATCAGAAAGCCTGTTTCTCCATCAAGGATCGCATCCTCAGCGCCGCAGCCGTATGTGCCGACTGTCGGCAAGCCCGCCGCACTCGCTTCCAGATAGACCAACCCAAAGCCCTCGAATTGATTACCTATATTGACGGCAGGCAGCGCAAAGACATCGGCAGCGTGATACCAACCGAGCAGTACATCATCTGGCACACGCCCCAGAAAATGCACTGCGTGACTGAGATTCGGCTCCTCGGCGGCGAGATCGGCAAGAATACGTTCGCAGTAGGTGGTATCGGACTTGTCACCGATAAACACTACTTCGGCATCGGGTACGACTTGCCGCACTAGACGCATGGCCCGCGCCAGTACGTGAAAGCCCTTGCGTGGCTTGATCTGCCCGACGGCTAGCACTACCGGGCTACGTTTAATGGGCGGTGTCCCCAACTGCTGAAAACGGGCGACATCTACACCGTTAGTGATCACGGTAGTATCCAATCCCGGCACTGCCGCCAGCACCGCACTTTGGGTATAACGGCTAACGCAGATCACTGTTGAGCGTCGATAGGCTTGCCGATAGAGCGCGCCAAAGCCACGCCGCTGTACCGTCAGCGGTAGGTAAGTCCCATGTGCAGTTACGATGGTTCGATGGGTGGGCGGGACTGCTAGTACATAGGGTTCAGCGATAACATGCACCACATCGGCGTGGGCAATATGTCGGCTCACAGCGGGCATTGCCGCCAACAGTCGCAAACTCGTATAGCGTCGTGCCGGAACCAGCGACGGCAAAATGCGGCTATAGCTTGATAGTGGCAAATTGGGATCGGAGTCTGCATCAATCGACGTGATCAGATCGATCTTAGCGCCTTGTTCGGCAAGCGCCATAATTAGATCGCGGGTATAACGCCCCCACCCATGCGTATCGACTGGCGTAGCCGAAAGCATCGCAACACGCATCTAGTTTGCCCCGCCCAATCTGATTCGAACCTGGTGATTAGCCGCAAGTGAAAAGGGTATTGAGAAGTTCTGCCAAATGAGGCAAGGTTAAGGTATGAAACGAAACCAAGCTCAAAGACAGGACCATGATAAGGATAACGCAAAGTGAGGGATTATCCGCAGACGAATTGAACGAAGCCGCACAGAGCTATTTGGAACCGTGGTTGAGACAACTACCGGATAAGGGGTACGGGACTGGAGCCAGTAGATAACATTCGGGATAAGGAAATGAGACAAAGTGCCCCTGCCCCACACAGGGTTAGGCAGCCAAGCGACTCCTGATCTGACGATTGACCAATCCCGCCCCAGCACGAACCCGGCGCGTGTGGTCGTGGTTTCTATCGGTTTGGGACAGGCTTTGATAACGGCGTAAACGATTATTGGTATTCTCAACAACAATCCGGCGGACGGTCTTTGCCACGTGGCTTCTTGCGCGGACTGAAGCCGCGTTTGTGCAGTTTCGCGATCCCCTGATAACCACTGTCGCCCATCCCACCCACGCCCTTTGGCAACTTTTTCAGCAGTTTTGACTCCTCAAGGAGCTTGATGTCGGCGGTAGGTCCGGGCACGTTGTCGGGAATATCGACAATTTCCACAGTTGCCTCATCCACTGCCACTTGGCTTTTGATGGTATGCGTTTTCTTTTTGCGGCTGTACCAGTCATCGCGCTCCGTTTCAGCTTGAGGTCGCTGCACTTTTTGCTCAAAACTGTCAATCACGACCATGATTTCGGGCATGTCCTCCACCAATTCATCCAGTTTCCGGGGTGCGAGCAAAGGTTGACAGGGAAGTAGTAGACAAAAAGCCCCAAGGGTGGTA
>JBDTVG010000252.1:0-27446 GCA_040007395.1 Chloroflexota bacterium | reverse complement strand
TAACCAGTGGTGCGAGTTGAACTAGTCATGAAAAGTGCCAAGCTCTAGTTACCTTGGCTAAAAAATAAGGCGCAAATCATGACTACGGAAGCAATTATCGTTGACATTTTCTATCATGTCGACAATGGAATAGGCCAGATCGCCAAAGATACGTGTGCAAAACTGGATGCAAGTGAAGTCGTGACAATCGGTATCCTGTTTGCGCTCAAAGTTGGTATTGCATATCAAATTCACTTCACAGGCTAGATTAAAAATCTGCTGCCTGTCTATGCGGCACTGGACGCGCTGATATTGTGTTCGACGAACAAGGGTTTACCTATCTTACTGATCGAAGCAATAGCGGCGGGTGTGCTCGTCATCTCAACAGTGGTAGGTGATCGGTAGATTTGCTGGATAACGGGCAACTTGGGGTGGTTGTCCCGCCGAATGATACGCAAGCATTGGTGCGTGACATAGTACAGGCGCTGACCGATCCGGCAGTACAACAAACGGCTATCAAAACGCGAACAGTAGTCTGCGAACGCTATGCTATCCAGCACAGTGTAGACCGCACCGCAACACTGTACCGTCGTTTATTGAGCCGTTAGCGATCCCCACGCCGAGGCGTAGAAAATCCCGATAGCTGCGCCGGACGTTGACTGCCATCGGTAGGGGCCGCTTCGCGCACGGCTGGCTCTTTGAGTGGCACAATGACCGAGATCTTGGTTCCTTTGCCTTTGGCGCTGTCGATGCGTAGATGTCCTTCGACCAATGCTGCCCGTTCGCGCATATTGACCATACCCAGACTGCCGCGCTGGTCATAATTGGTATTGACCGCTTCAATGTCGAAGCCCACACCGTCGTCCTGAACCTCGACAATAAAGTTATTCTCACGGCGGTACAACCGCACATTGATGTGCTCGGCTTGGGCGTGCTTGCGGGCATTGCCTACCGCTTCTTCAACCACGTAGAACAACACACCTTGTGCGTGGCTTTCTAACATCGACTCTGCACCTTGCTGCACTTGCACGGTTACGTCGAGATCGTGGGTTTCTTTCATCTTCTGGGCGAACTGTTGCAGCGCTGGCCCCAAGCCTTGCGTTTCGAGCACAAGGGGGCGCAGCGTAAAGAGCATGTGGCGGATCTCTTTGGTTGTGCGACGAGCCAATTCTTCGACCTTGACCAGTTCCTCGTTAGCATCTTCGGGCTTCTTTTCGAGCAACTTCCGAATATAGTTTACGCGCATGGCAATCGCGGCGATGCTCTGGGTCGGGCCATCGTGCAGGTCGCGGGCTAGCTTCTTGCGTGCATCCTCCTCGACCTCGACGATCCTCTCTTTTTCTACGCGCAACGTCTCGTATAAGGCTGCGTTTTGCAATGCAATCGTAGCTTGGGTGCCAATGGCGGTCAGTAGTTCAACATGATCTTCGGAGAAAGCATCCTTCTGAGGCGTGCCAAGCACAATAAGGCCATAATTATCAAAGCCCGCCCGCAGCGGAATCACCATGACAGAACGTGCCTCCTGAAAGGCCGCGAAATACTTAAGTTCAGGATCATCGGTCACATCGCTCTGGAAAACTGGTTCGGCCTGCCTGAGTGCCTGCGCCAATATCCCTTGCTTGCCCGGCACGCGCTTCGACTCATCCTGACGGGTCAGGCGGCGCGAGGTGGCAACGCGCAGCTCGTCTTCCTCGAACAGCATGACCATACCGATCAAGCGTGCGTCTGGCCCCATCTCGCTTAGGCCAAGCAACCCAACATCCAACGCCGAGTTAAGCACTTTGTTGTAATCTAACGTTGCACCGAGGGTTGCTGCCATCTCATAGATTGCACGGGCACGCTGTTGGGAAGATTGTTCGTTTTTCTCAATGCGCCGCGTATCGTCAGCATTTATGCGGACGGGGATAGAACCAGAACCAAGCAGCCCGACCAATCCCACCGCCACAAAGAGAAATAGAATCGTCGGCAGCAAGACTGCGCCGTAGGTTCCAAGCTGTCCCATCACCGCGACGACGATCAGATCGATGACACCGATTAATGCTACGAGGGCTAACCCCGGATTGGTTCCGAAGCGCACAGTCGCAACAATAACAGGCAGCAGACTCACCCCTAACATAATCATGGGCGATGCGCCCGCTGCCCAGAACAAGATCACTGCCATCAGACTATCAACGCCGATCGCCAGTAGTTGAAGGCCAGACCCGCCGAAGCCTAGAAATAATAGAAGCATAAGCAGCAGGTTATAGACGGCAAAAATCACAATGCTGAACAAGAGCGTCAGTGGGGCAATCTCAATACTGCCCAGCGCGGCGTTGCGTCCGGCAGCGATCACGAGAATGTCGCTGATTACCAGCAGCCAACGCAGCCCTATTATCATCCAGTCTAGGCGGTTTGAAGAAGCGTCTTGCTTGTTCAAAAGGTGGCACTTGCCTCCTTAAATAGTGAGTGTTTCAAAGCCGAAGATGGCTCGATGCAATGTTTTATAGCCGTTGAACGTATACCCAAATAGGGTAGCATTCTCAAGCTAACCTCATTTCAGGCAACTAACGTTCTTGTTTTTGAGGATCAACATTTCCCTTGAGACCATTATGCCTTGATTTAGTTCAGGGAGTCAAACGTTGGCAAGTGGGCAGTGATTGCTGCGACGCACAAAGGGCAACTGATTGAGTCTCATGGGGCTTTGTCATATCGGGAATGAGACAAGTTTGTGAAGCGGGGTAGGCCGTTCAGACCTTTAGATCAGAACTGTGTATTATCTTCGTCGGCTTCTTCCGGCGTACTGCGCGCCGGATCGACCCGCAGCCACGTTCGCCCAATGCGAAACAGTTCGCCCGGTCTGAGCGAGGTGCGGCCTTCTAGCCGACTGCCGCGCAGATAAGTACCGTTGCGACTGCCCATATCCTCCAGATAGAAAGTACGTAACGCTGCTTCATAGACTACGCGGGCGTGCAACCGCGAGACTTGAGAATCGTAGTTAAGCGAAATATCGCACCCCTCACGCCGCCCAATCGTTAGTTGCAAAGTATTGTCGGCCGTGGGGCGATCCCAATTAAGCGTTTTGCCATCCAAAGGCCCACTCATATAGGTGATCGAGATTCGGCTGGTCAGGCGTGACATCCGGCTTTTATCCTTATTAAGTAATAGTGCATGTTGGGTTCTATTCTTCTGTGATCTGATGCCGTCGACGGCGGGCTTCAGTGCGTTTTTTGCGGGATGGTTCATGACGCGGGTTAATTTCCAGCGCACGGTTAAGCGCCCCAATTGATTCCTCATAGCGCTCTAGTTCCAAGAACGCCACTCCCATATTGTGCCAGAACCACATATCCGAAGCGTCTTCCCGAATAGCCCATTCGTAACAGGTAAGTGCCTCTTCCCACATCCCTAACGCAGCACAGGCTAACCCCTTGCCGTTCCACGCCCACGCATAGTGTGGGTCGAGTTCAAGCGCCCGGTCGTAGGCTTTCAAGGCTTCTGTGTGGCGATCCAGACGACGCAAGACTTGACCCTTCCGCGCCCAAGGAATCGAGGCCGTAGGTACAGCTTCCGATGCCCGTTCGCAGATGAGCAATGCTTCGTCGTGTTGACCGAGTGCCAACAGCGGATCGAGCTGGTTTAACCAATACCACAGACTGCTGGGATCTTCTTGTGAGGCACGTTCGTAACTCAGGATCGCTTCTTCGCGGCGATTCATTTGTTCCAATGCTAGCCCACGCCCATTCCACGCCCACGCATAATGCGGATTGAGTGCCAACGCTCGATCATAGGCAGACAGCGCTTCGCGATAGCGTCCCAATTTACGGAAGGCTTGCCCGCGTTTAGCCCAACTTTCAACATGCGTTTCGTCAGCTTTTAGCGCTTTGTCAAGTGCGTCGAGCGCATCATTATGCCGATCTAACGCCAAAAGTTCATCAGCTTGGTTATACCAATACCAGACATCGCCGGGGTCTGCTTCGGCGGCTCGCTGAAAGCAGTGCAGAGCTTCTTCATGGCGATCCAGTTTACTTAGTGCTAACCCTTGCCCGTTCCACGCCCACGCATACTGTGGCTCAATCTGCACGGCATGGTCATAGGCTTTTGCGGCCTCCTCTGGGCGATCCATCCGCCGGAAGACCTGTCCCATCCTGCCCCAAGCGCGGTAATACGATGGATCAAGGTTAACCACCTGATTTAACACCGCCAACGCCTCGCTATACTGTCCAAGTGCTAGCAGGGTATCGGCTTGATTGTAGCCGTATAATGGTTCATTCGGGGCAACTTCGGCGGCCTTCTGGTAAGCACTTAGCGCCTCGGTGAGCTGTCCTAGTGCTTCAAGGGCAACACCCGTTTCGTTCCACGCCCATGCATAATTGGGATCGATCCGTAACGCCTGATGGTAGTAGATCAGCGCTTTTTCGTATTTGCCGAGTCGTCGGAGTGTATTTCCCCAGCCCGACCATGCCCCAGCGTGATGACGATCAAGGTTGATCGTACACTTGAAGCGCAAAATGGCTTCGTCGTAACGACCTAGCGTTACCAATAGATTGCCCTGATTATAGTAAGTCCACGCATCTGCTGGATCGCTTTTCGTGGCTTCCTCGAAGGTTGCCAGCGCTTCACCAAATTTGCCCAACCGTTCGAGTATCGCGCCTTTGCCAATCAAGGCGCGACTGTGACCCGGTTGCAACTCCAGCGCACTATCGTAGGCTGCTAGCGCGTCATCATAGCGCTGCAAATGGCGTAAGATTTGACCTTGCCGTGTCCACAATGTTACCTGCGTCGGGGCCAACCGGATCGCCTGCTGTACCACTGGCAGTGCATCAGCATACCGATTCTGGTCGAACAGCGCTTCGGTCAGGTGTTCCCAATGCCAGACTGTATTGGGACTAAGCCGAGTCGCTTGCATGAAGGCACTAGCGGCTTCGGTGGATAGCCCTACATGCTTGAGTACCAACCCCTTGCCATCCCACGCTGCGCCATCGTAAGGGTCAAGATCGAGGGCGTGCTGGTAGGCATCCAACGCATCTTCATAACGGTGCATAGAGCGTAAGACTTGCCCGCGCCGCGAGTAACTCTGGACATGATGCGGGTCAATCATCAATGCGCTGTCGAGTTTTTCGAGCGCAGCCTCGTACTGACCCATTTCCCTCAATACACCCGCCTGATAGTAGACAGGCCAAATATCATTTGGGCGTAGCGTGGCTGCTGTCTTGTAAGCATCCAGCGCATCTTCATATTGACCCAAGCGCTCAAGAATGATGCCTTTGCTGCGCCACCCCCACGCAAAAGCTGGGTCGAGTTCGAGCGTTTTCTCGTAGCAGAACAACGCTTCCTCATAGCGATTGAGCAGGCGCAAAGTGCGGCCTTTGCTCGTCCAAGCCGAAGGCGAAGTCGGGTTAAGTTCCAGCGCTCGGTCATGGGCAACCAGCGCTTCGTTGTAATAGTTCAGTTCGGTCAGGCTGTAGGCTTGGTCTAGCAGTTCCCGGGCTTCCATTGCAGGGCCGCTGGTCTCTAATTCGGCGCGCTTCCCGACAATCGACTCATATAAAGCCAAGACTCTCTCTGCCAGTGCATCCCAGTCTTGCGGACGCTGCTCGCGCTGTTTGCTTAGACAGACCAGCACCAACGATTTGACCTCATCTGGTACGACGACAGACACATCTGCCGGGAACTGCGGTTGCTGGTCAAGGTGAGCCGCCATCCACTCATTGAAGGTACTCGCGGCAAATAACTGTCGTCCGGTCAACATCTCAAACAGAATCGCACCGAAGGCATAAATATCAGCACGTTGATCCACTGGGTTGCCGAGACACTGCTCAGGAGCCATATAGGGAGCCGTCCCCACGACATTTCCGGCGCGAGTAAGGCGGCCTGCTGGCGATCCCTCCAACTGCGGAATTTCCTGTGGATCTTTGCTCTTTTGCGGGGTGTCTCCGACAGAGTGTGCCAACCCAAAATCAGTAACTTTTGCCACACTGTCATGGCGCACCAGAATATTGGCAGGTTTCAGATCGCGGTGAACCAAACCGGGGACTTTCTGAACAGCGTGTTGCATCCCCCGACAAATATCCAGCGCAATTTGCAGTGAGGTGCCAAGATCAAGCCGATGATGTTCAATCCAGCTTTTAAGATCGGAGCCAAGCCCTTCTGGGCCAGCGATATATTCAAGCACAATGTGTGGGCGTTCGCGGACTCGTTCGTTGCCCATGTCTTTTACCAAACGCGCCTGAACAATATTCGGGTGCTTTTCCAGCCGTATCCACGTATGCGCTTCCTTCATGAAGCGGGCCAGCGCCCGTTGATTTTCCAGAAAGCGACCTTGAAAGGTCTTAATCGCGACAGTGTGGTGTGCTTCGTGATCATAGCACAGGTAGATAATACCCATGCCGCCCCGCACGACACTGTGAACCTCGTAACGATCCCCCAAAAACTCACCCACTCGGAAGTCGCCTGCATGTGCATCATCATCCGGCGGCGAAAACGGCACAGGCGAAAGCGCCAGAAGGTCGGGACCAGCTTCGTGTTCGCTGTCTCGGCTGTGGGTCGTAGGGAGATCCAGATAAAGGTCGGCAGGCGGGATCTCTTTGTCTTCCTCGTCGCTGTCGGTTCGCGAAAAGTTGGGGCCGAACGCACCGTCAGCATTGTAATCGGCCTCGTCACCCACCTGAGTGTCGAGAAGGTCAGGGTGAGTATCCTGAAGATCGACAAGGTTAACATTGTTCTGCCAATCACCGACGCTGCCCTGCGCCGCTTCAATCGATAAGTTGGGTGTTGCTACTGTACCAGAAACCTCTTTGGTTTCACGGGAAGGTGAGACGGTAGGCGGGAACTTGATGATTGCTGCTGTGCTGTACAAGCCTAGCAAAACGAGTGTCAGATCGTAAAAATCAGCAGGTTGCCGATCCAGTGGGATCTCTGCGATGGCCCACAGCGCGACAGCAAGATTGCGGGCTGTGGGCAATTGCTGCGCGATGTCTATTAACCAGCGGATATAGGTTTCAGTGGCCCGTTCGGATAGTTGTTTATCGGCGTTATTGTCGGCGTGTTGTCCAGCGCGGCGGTAGGCCAGCAATACCTTGCCGACATACAGAATGAGTAGACGGTCATCAGCCAAACTCATCAGAGCGCATAGATCGCCTAGTGCGAAGGAATCCGAAGGATCAGCCTGTTTGCGGCGCAAAGCCAATTTACCCAAAGTACGGATGGTTTCATTGGCATCGCTGGCAAACGGATCAACTTTATCCGCCGATAAGGAGCCTCTTAGCAGCCGCTTTTCACGCTCTTGCGAAAGGGTAATCGGCTGGCGACCCGTTTGAGGTACAGGCATAGCATGTCTTAGCATAAGTCCAATTATTTACCTAGATTGGCCTAGTTTCAAGGGTAAATACCTTATCCCTCTCTAATAGAGAGGGATAAGGGTGAGGTAAATCCGAACCACCGATCAGAAGCCTAGACTATTGTTGTGACACCTAGTGTCATACTTAGACTTCGCTGGCAGTAGTAAGCGCCTGATCGGTGAAGGCCAGCCGATTATCGGCTGCCATCACTACAATCGTCGTACCCGGCACATAAGTATTGCTCAGAATCGATTGGCTCAATGGGCGGGTCAGCAGCCGTTCAACCGCACGGCGCAGCGGACGCGCACCATTTGCCGGATCGTAGCCCTGACTCAGGATCAATTCACGGGCGCTATCTTCAATCTGCAAGGTGAGGTTTAGTTTGGCAAGCCGTCCGCGTAAGTCGCTCAGATGCAGGTCGAGAATGTCGATCAGTACGTCTTCGCTCAAGGCATTAAAGACCAATGTATCATCCAGACGGTTCAGAAATTCGGGACGGAAGAACCGCTTAAGGATCGTCTGGTAATTGGGGGCGCGATAGCTTTCGCCGCGCAGCCCTAGTGATTTGCCACCTTCGGCAGTCCCAATATTGCTAGTCATGATCCACACCGCATGGCGGGCATCAATCGTCGAGCCGCGTGAGTCGGTCAGGCGACCATCATCAAAGACTTGAAGGAACAGGTCGAAGACTTCCGGCGCGGCCTTTTCGACTTCATCCAGCAGCACCACGGAATACGGTTTACGACGTAGGGCTTCGGTCAATTGGCCCCCACGCTGCGAGTCGCGATAGCCGGGAGGCGCACCAATGAGGCGTGCGACGGTATGTTCGTCATGGAATTCGGACATATCCAGACGGATCAGGGCTTCCTCGCTGCCAAACAGGAATGTCGCCAGCGCTTTTGCCAGTTCGGTTTTCCCAACACCGCTGGGGCCGAGGAACAGGAATACACCTACAGGATGGGATGGATCGGACAATCCGGCGCGGTTTGTCTTGATCGCATCGGCAACCGCGGCAATTGCATGATCCTGCCCTACTACACGAGCCTTGAGATCGGCTTCCATGTGCTGATACTTCCGGCGTTCATCTTCGCCAATTTCAGCCACTGGAATACCTGTCCACTCCGCGACAACCTCAGCAATCGATTCGCCGGTCACAATGCGTGGTAGGTCTTCGTCGCCGGGTTTGCTCTGGATCACGACTCGCGCACAAGCTTCATCAAGCAGATCCAACGCTTTGTCAGGCTGGCGGCGGTCAATCATATACTTTGAGGACAGACTGACGGCGGCTTCCAACGCATCTGGGCGAATCTGGACTTTGTGGTGGTTCGTGTAATGGCCTTGCACGCTGGTCAGGATAATCAGCGTATCCTCTGGCGAAGGCTCCTCAATAGCAATAGTGCGGAACCGCCGATCCAACGCAGCATCCTGAGCGATAGCCTTGCGATATTCTTCATGAGTTGTCGCGCCGATACACACGATCTCTCCGCGTGAGAGCGCTGGCTTGAGGATATTGGCTGCGTCCAGATTGCTGTCAATTGTATCGCCTGCCCCAACAATCGTGTGGATTTCGTCGATAAACAAGATCACGTCGCTGCTGTTCCGCGCCTCGTCCACGATACCGACAAGGCGTTCCTCGAACTGACCCCGCAAACTGGTTCCAGCGACCAACGTGCCGATCTCAAGCTGAACAATCCGTTTATCCTTGAGCGTGGTGGGTGCGTTGCCGTGTACGATGTTGTAGGCCAAGCCCTCGATCACTGCTGTTTTGCCTACACCAGCATCCCCAACAAGCAGGGGGTTATTCTTCTTGCTGCGAGTGAGAGTGCGGGCAACAGCGCGGATCTCGCGTTCACGACCAATCGCTTGACTGATCTTGCCCTGACGGGAAAGTTCGGTAAGATCCCGTCCGTACTTATCGAGCAAAGGTGTAGGAACGTGGGTCAATCTATCGGATTCGGGTTTATACTCAGCCTGCTCCTGCTGAACAAGCTCCATATCCGGCACAACAGCCCGCTTGAGTTCGCTAGCCAGAAGCTCGATCCACAGGTTGACTTCTGCACCGAGCGCAATGAGTTTGCGAACGGCAACCCCTTCGCCTTCCTGAAGCAAAGCAAGCAGCAGGTGGGGTTCATTAACCGTATCATCAAAGTAAGCATCGGCGTGGAAGACCGCCATTGCCAGCACCCGATTCGCACGCGGCGTAAAAGGTGGGTTATCCTCTGGTCCATCTTCTCCCGCGCCAGCTTCCCGCCGGATCTCGTTACGTACATTGCGGGGATCAAAGCCACTAGTCACGAGCAGACGTTGGGTAATACCACCATCGATCTTGGTCAAGGCGTTGTAGAGATGCTCAGTTCCAATGTAATTGTGGTAGAGTCGAGAAGCTTCGTCGACGGCCATCTTTAACAGAGTGCCACAACGTTCGCGTATTTCGGGTTCACTTATATTCAACGGCGAGGGCACAGCGGTTTCCTCTCAATACTCTAGACTTCAGATGCGTTCACTGTTAATTATCTCAATTATACCCGCGTCTGGATTGTCGGGCATATCGGTAATTGGATTGTGATGGAATCGGTATAGAGAAATGGCGTACTACAGCCGTTATTCATGCAGTCATGTATAGTGGTTATAACAACCCAACCACTCTGGGTAACAATGTCTAAACAATTAAGCCGCTACAGATTGAGCCACCATAGACGTTATGAGTTTGTTTGCTGGTTTATCACCCGTACCGGGATATAATGGAGAGTATCAAGCGATGCAGGCACCACGGATAAAGACTCATGGCTGATCCACTCATTGGCAAGCAATTAGGCGACTACAACATCCAAGAACTGCTGGGGCGGGGCGGCATGGCGCGGGTCTATAAAGGCTTTGACGAGCGCCTACAACGCTTTGCTGCCGTAAAAGTGATCAACAGCGATTTCGCTACTGCGGATCAAGCCGAATATACCGAACGGTTCCGCCGCGAAGCACGGTCCATTGCACGGCTGCACCATCCCAACATCGTTGGGGTCTTTCAGTTCGGCGAATTTGAGGGTAGCTATTACATGGCGATGGTCTTTGTTGAAGGCAAAGACCTGCGACAAATCTTGAAAGAATACGCTGAGAACGGGCAGCGAATGCCGTCTCAGGATGTTATGAACATCATTCGTGGGATCGGCAGTGCGCTGGATTATGCCCACAGTCGCGGCGTGATCCATCGCGACATCAAGCCTTCAAACATCATGCTCGATGCCGAAAATCGCGCCATCCTGACTGACTTCGGGCTGGCCTTGAATGCACAGGAAGGCACGCTTGGCGATACCTTTGGCAGTGCCCACTATATCGCCCCAGAACAAGCAGTCTCCTCAGCCAAAGCTGTTCCGCAAAGCGATCTGTATTCGCTGGGGGTAGTGCTGTATGAGATGTTGGCGGGCAAAGTTCCCTTCGACGATCCGTCGGCAATGAGTGTCGCGCTCAAGCACCTAAACGATGCACCACCGCCACCTCGCTTGTTTAATCCTGAACTCTCGCTTGCCGTCGAGAAAGTTATCCTGAAACTGCTGGATAAGGATGCGAATCAACGCTATGCCAGCGGCGCACTACTGACTCAAGCCCTTGAACATGCGCTCCTTTCAGAGCCGAGCGGGGATGTTGTCGAAGATACCGTTGAACTGCCTGTTGCTCGTGCTGCCCTAACACCGCCCAAATCGGCCCCAGTGATTGCGACAGATACCAATAAGACTGCCGCTTACGTGGAACGGTCAACACCGCCCCGCAGCGCATCTTCTTCACAAGACGGACAGTCTACGGTCATAGGCATGGCAGCGCCGCCTTCTTCGCCCTCTCTGGCGGTTCCGCCATCGGATAAACCCACAGCGTCACCCCTCAGGATGCTAGTGCCTATCGCCATTGGTGTGGTACTGGTGTTGCTAGTGGGCACTGGCTTGCTGTTTATCAGCGGTGCTTTAAAAGGTGGTTCGGGCAGTCCGACAGCATTGCCAAGTCCGGTCAATACCACACCCGTTGCTTCAACAGTGCCAGTGATTATCAATACACAGGCTGCGACGGTTAGCGCCAATAGCACTAAGGCTACAAAAGGAACACCTAGCGTTTCGTCAACGAAAGTTGTAGCGGCAGCAGCGAGTCACACGCCTGTACCCCCAACTGCCACACGAACCCCAACCACCGCAGTACTAACCACCGTGCCCACAACTGGCGAACCCATCGTCGGCGCAACAACGGGGGCTACTGAAACCCCCGAAGGTGCAGGGGAGCCGCCCTCGATTACGCTGTATTACGACGAAGATCAGTTTGTGTTGGTCAACACAAGCAATAGTACCGTCAATATCTCAAAGATAAAGTTTATCCAGCGCGGCGATTCTGAGGCTACTACCCGCGTCTTTGATGCGCTGGGCTGGTCAGTGGCGGGTCTGCAAAATTCGCCCGATGCACTGCAACCCAAGTTTTGCTTCCAGATTTTCCGCAACGATAAAGTGCTAGGATCGCCGATGCCTGCTGCTGACTGTAGCACGCAGGCTCCGCACAGTTACCGAGCAGCTTGGGCGCGAGTAGCCGAAAACCAGCGGTTCTGGATAGCTCCCGATCCTGCCAACGCCGCCGCTGCTACCTTCGACGTAACCCTTGACGATAAAACGCTCGTGACCTGTAAAATCAGTGATGGGCAATGCAAAGCTATCTTGCCAACGACCACTGCTGGGGTAGCGGTGGCACTGCTCTCTACTGACGAAGCGGGGACATCGACTTCAACTCCTGAACCAACCATCGCAGTTCCAACTTCGACGGCGACGGTAGTGCCTACACGAATTACATCGTTTACTGTGACCCGTTTGCCGCTGCCGGAGATAACGGCAACGGCAGCGACCAGTATCGTTACTGTCGCCAACGTACAGGGCACTATCGAAGCCACCGCCAATAGTGATGAGTCGGTGACGGTACTCTCGCTTTTTTATGACGATGACCAATTCGTGGTGGTCAACACAGACAGCAGTGCCGTAAACATCTCCAAGCTGAAGTTCATCCAACGCGGAGATACCGAAGCCACGACTCGTACCCTCGATACGCTCTTATGGTACGCTACTGGCTCGCAGTATTCACCGGACACATTTCCGCCCAAATATTGTTTTCAGGCATTTCGTAACGATAAAGGCTATGCAACGCCGATGCCTACTTCAGAGTGTTTGCTCACCCCTCAAAGTTTTCGGATTGCTTGGGCAAAGGTTAACGATACCCGACAGGTGTGGATTGCTAATGCCAACGCCACCACGTTCGATGTGACTGTTGACGACAAAATCGTCGCCACCTGTACGATTAGTGCCGGATACTGCAAAGTCAATTTGCCGCCTGAATTACAGGTTCCTTTAAGGTAGTACCAGTTCGCTGGTGCTAAACATCCGCTATGCCAAATTCGACTGAAACTCGCCAGCTTGAAGTCCTCGTTTATGTTGCACAACTTATTGCTACGCTTGATCTAGACGAAGTTTTATTGCAAACCCTGAAATTAACTATTGAAGTAGTCGGCGCGTCAAAGGGCAGTTGTTTTTTGCTGAACGAGCAAGGCGACGCTTTGGAGCGTTTTATTGCTGCCCGCGATATGGACCCTCATAAGAAAACGCTGGTTTCACATCAAATTTTAGAAGATGGTGCGGCGGGTTGGGTCATTGCCAACAATCAGGCAGTGATTATCGCGGATACAGCACTCGATAAACGCTGGCTGGTCCTTGACGACCCACTACGTGTGCGCTCCGCGATTTGTGTGCCGTTTGTGGTCGAAGGTCAGGTGCGCGGCGTGATGACCCTTGAGCACCCTGAGCCAAACCACTTTTCCACCGACGATCTGCGCCTGACAAACGCTGTAGCGAGTCAGGCTGCTGTCGCGCTGCGCAACGCCCAACTGTTCGAGCGCGTGCAGCTCCACCAGCGCCAACTGAGCGCTGTGCTGGACAGCATTTCGGAATGCCTGCTAGCGGTTGATCACAAGTGGCGACTCCGGTTGCTGAACCCGGCAGCGGCCTTACTATTTGGGGTAACAGCGACTGAGGCTATTGGTCAGCGGTTGGATGAGGTCTCAGACACACCCATCGTTGCCCACCTGACCAAAATGATCTCGGAAGCCCAATTGACCGATGGCAGAGCCACCTTTGAACTGAGTGACGACAGTACCCGGCGCGATTACGTGGTGAATCTGGCGACACTGCGTCAGGATGCCGCCAGCCCAGATGGCTATGCCATTGCGCTCTACGATGTCAGTTCGCTCAAAGACCTGAGCCGTCTCAAGACGCACATGCTGAAGATGGCCTCGCACGATCTCAAGACACCGCTGGGCTTGCTACTTGGCTATATCGATCTAGTTTGGTTCGAAGTCGGCAAAGGCAATGTCCCAGACATGGCCTATATTGAAAGCATCTATAAAGCGATCACGCGGATGGAAACGCTGATCGCGAGTCTGCTGGACGCTCATGGCTCCGATGAAGATACGATTGTGTCTGTCCCAATTGATCCCTACGAATTAGTGCAGACCGTTCTTGAAGATTCGTTACCCTCTGCACAACAGCATCAGCAGCATATCATTAGGAATTTTCAGCGCAATCTACACCCGATTAAGGGTGACCCAGTGCAACTGCGTGAGGCAATGAACAACCTATTCGGCAATGCTATCAAGTACACACCGGATGAGGGATCGCTAACAATCAATGTGTATACCGAGGAAGATCGCTTCTACTTTTCGATTAAGGATACGGGCTACGGTGTCCCAGAGGATCAGCAGCCGAATATCTTTCAGCCGAACTTTCGCGCCAGTATGCCCGCTACCAAGCATATTGAAGGTACGGGTGTAGGCTTGAGCCTTGTCAAAGAAGTGGTAGAACGACACGGCGGTCAGGTCTGGTTCCTGAGCAATGAAGGCGTGGGCAGCACCTTCGGTTTCTGGCTGCCCCTCCTTGATAGCACGGTACGCAGCTAATATATAGCGCTCACGACTCCAACGGACTGTTCCTCTACCCCGAAAACTGAACCCTGCCCATTGCAGCCGCCCCTTGCCGCAGTGCGACAAACAAGGGCTGATTATCCATCAATGCGGCAAGCATTCCAGCGAAGTAAGCATTATTTGTCGCATCGAGATTGATTGCCTTAACGGGGGGTGCCGGAAGATGCAGACAGGTTTCCCACTCATAGCCGACTATATCACCGTTACTGAGCGCAATCACAACTCTCTCGATTCCCCGCCGATGCAAATCCAGACAGCCACGCTTCGCTGTATCAGGGGAATCAATCCGGTAATCTAACAAACTGCTTGCCTCTGCTGCATCCAAATACAGCAGATCGGGCGATTGGCGTGCGAACTCAGCCAATGCTGCCCCGTGACTGTATACGGCGATTTTCGCGGGTCGTGCAGCTTCGATCAGCAGGGTATAAGCCCCAGCGCGGAATTCGGGCGATGCCGCGCCAGAAAAGCATACCCACTCGAATCGCGCATGGTTTTGACGGATGAGATCGGCAAACTGTGCAACCTGCTCCTCACTGATCAGTATTCCTTGCCCAGACAATGCAGTTGTACGCTTGTCCGGGCTATCTAGTTCCTTGATTTGAATGTGACTAGGCGTATCATCCTCGCACCACACATAGTGGCCTTGCAGCGATTCCGCCTCAAACTGATAGACGGCAAAACGTCCGTTAAAGCCACCCACAAAACTACCGATCTCGGCTTGGTGGCCTAGCTGCCGAATCAGACGTGCTACGCTAATTCCTACGCCAACAGGCAGTTTGGAATTTGCTGAGGCGCGATGAACTGCACCCGATGTAAGGACAGGCACAGACAAGGCAATTTCAATATGCAAATCAAGGGTAATCGCTAAAAGGTTGGGCATAGTGGTTTGATCATACCTATCGACAATTCCAGCGCAACTAGGGCTTTTATCCCGATTTTACTGGCGCATTACTCATTGACTAAATAGAACAAACGAGCTAAATTAGTAAGATATTCGAAATGTGGAGTGATCAAATGGGAAAAGTAATTGGCGGTATGACCTTCTCACTGGATGGTTTTGTGAGTGACCCTGATGGTGACGTGAGTCGTCTTTATCCTGACTTGGGTGAACTACGAAATACTGAGATGCTGCAAGAAGAAATTCGCACAACAGGTGCGGTAGTAATGGGCAAACGTTCCTACAATATGGGCGATCCAGATTCATTCGCTGATAGTTATGAATATCAAGTACCAATATTTGTGCTTACTCATGATATTCCAGTGAAAAAGCCCAAAGAAACCAAATCGCTGACCGTTACCTTTGTGACAGATGGCATTGAGAGCGCTATGGCACAAGCCAAAGCCGCCGCCGGCGATAAAAATGTCATCTTGATAGGTGCAAGCATCAATCAACAGTGCATAAATGCCATGCTCTGCGATGAACTCCATATCGGTATCATGCCTGTTTTGTTGGGTGGTGGGTTGCGCTTGTTTGAACATATTGATTTCGCTCATATTACACTCGAAAAAATCAAGCTTTTCGAGTCTGGAGCGAGAACGGATCTTTGGTTCCGAGTCATAAAAGTGTAATTCCCCTCATTGTTGTGTAGAAAATCCGAGGAATTATGCTAAAGTAGAGGGGTAGATCGGCATCGCTTTGGAACAGAATCCCCTTGACTTTACGTGCTAAAAGCGGTATTCTTTCGAACACAAGTTCTACTTCGATTGTTGTAATTTACAAGAATGGCTGGAAAGATCCATGGCAAGAGAACCTAAGGAACCCAAAGAGCCTAAAGAAGCTAAAGAACCACGGGAGACACCTCGTGAGCAGGCGCTCGAAAAGACTCTACAAGAACTCACCAAACGCTTTGGCGACGGTACGATTGTCCGCTTGGGCGATGCTAATCACTTGCACGTTAACGTTATTCCTACCGGCTCACTTGCCGTCGATATTGCCCTCGGTGTAGGTGGTATTCCGCGTGGGCGTGTAACCGAAATTTACGGGCCAGAAAGTTCCGGTAAGACGACATTGTGCCTGCATACCATTGCCGAGGCACAGGCACGCGGCGGTATCTGTGCCTTTATCGATATGGAACATGCCCTTGACCCCATCTATGCTGAACGGATCGGTGTAGATGTGAACAACCTGTATATCGCACAGCCCGATACCGCCGAACAAGCGCTAGAAATTACTGAGTCGCTCGTACGCTCTGGCGCACTCGATGTGGTCGTTCTAGACAGTGTAGCGGCGCTTGTGCCGAGGGCTGAAATTGAAGGCGAGATGGGCGATAGCCACGTTGGTCTGCAAGCCCGTTTGATGAGTCAGGCATTGCGTAAGCTAACCGGAGCGATTAAAAGCTCGGACACCGCCATGATCTTCACCAATCAGTTGCGCGAAAAGATCGGGATCATGTTCGGCAACCCGGAAACAACAACGGGTGGACGGGCGCTCAAGTTCTACGCCACGATGCGCCTCGACATTCGCCGCATTCAGGCCATCAAGCAGGGCGAAGATGTAACCGGGAATCGTACTCGCGTCAAGATCACCAAGAACAAGGTCGCCGCGCCATTCCGTCAGGCCGAGTTCGACATCATGTACAATGAAGGCATCAGCAAAGAAGGCGACATCCTTGAATTGGGTGTAGCCATGAACATCATTGAAAAGCGCGGGGCGTTCTTCCGCTACAACGATGGGATGCTCGGTCAGGGTCGTGAGAATGCCAAACAGTTCTTGCGTGAAAATCCCGCTATCGCCTACGAGATCGAAATGGCGATCCGCGAGAATAGCGACGCACTGCCCGCGCAGACCTTTGCAGGTGGCGGCGCAGGCGAAAGCGAAGTGACTACCCGTGCCCTTGAGGAATAGCTACAAGGCAACTTAGCTCCAGTGAGCTTATAGCATACGGCCTGCGGGCTGTGTACAATTGGATTGAGTACACAGTTCACAGACCGTATTTTTATCAGGATACCGAGCGTGATGAATAATCCCACCTCCGAAAATGCTACGCCGGAATCGATCCGGCTTCCCGAAAAGCCAATTCACGAAGATCGTCCCGGCGATGTCGTTGTGATCAGTCAGGCAACACTCTACTATGGTCTGACCGCAATCCTCTTTTTTGTCGCTGGGTTTGCCATTGCGTGGGTGGTTTTCGCCACCAGAGCCGACGACATCAAAGCGGTAGCCTCAAGTGCCGCCCGTGAAGCCGTTAGCACCGCCATTGCGGGGATGGCGGTCAGTGGTAACGGGGCTGTCCAGCAAGTGCAGCCCACACCGATTGGTCGGCAAACGATCAACGTGAGCAATACCATGCCCGCATGGGGGCCAGCCGATGCCAAAGTAACGCTGGTGGAGTTTTCCGATTTCCAGTGTCCATACTGTGAACTTTGGTTTCAACGAGTCTATCCAAAGCTGAAACAGAACTACGGCGACAAAATCCACTTTGTCTATCGCCACTTTCCGCTAGGCGCACCGATGCATCCTGATTCGGAACCTGCGGCGCTGGCTGCCGAGTGCGCCAAAGAGCAGAACAAATTCTGGGAATATCACGATGTGTTATTCTCTAACCAAAGTGATCTGTCACGCGGAGCGCTGATTAAATACGCAGGCGATGTCAAAGTTGGCAATGTCGATCAGTTTACGAAATGTTTCGATACGCAGAAATTTAAACAGATCGTTGATAGCGACTTTAACGAAGGCGCGGGCTACTCTGTGAACGGCACGCCGACCTTCTTCATCAACGGCAACATCCTAGTTGGCGCACAGGACTATAGTGTTTTCGCCAGCATGATCGACAAGGAATTGCAAAGCGCTTCTGGGCGCTAGCGGCTGTCTTCCTGTTGGACTTCCTGCTAGTTTTCTTTTTCCTTGTGGCTGCGCGGGCGGAAACTTAGGCGGATCGGTGTGCCAATGAAGCCATACTTCTCGCGCAGTTGGTTTTCCAAATAGCGTTCATAGCTAAAGTGAACCAACTCGGGGTCGTTGACATGAAACAGAAATGTCGGCGGATCAACGCGCACTTGAGTACCATAGTAGATCTTGAGCTTGCGCCCTGTGCTGGACGGTGGCGAATGTTTGAGGATTGCGTCACGGATGAGTTTATTCAGTTCGCTGGTCGGGATACGGATTAGCCGTTCTTCCTGAACACGCGCCGCCATCGGCAGCACAGTATGAACTCGCTGACCCGTTATCGCGCTGATAAACAAGATCGGTGAGTAGGCAATAAAATCAAACCGACTCTTGACCGTAGCGGTAAATTCGTCCAGCGAGGCGTTATCTTTTTCGATAGCGTCCCACTTATTGACGATAATCACCACACTGCGGTTTGCATCCTTAATCATCCCGGCGATATGCGTATCTTGCGCCGTAACCCCTTCGACAGCGTCGATTAGCAGCAGGCCAACATCGGCGCGTTCGAGTGCTTTGAAGGCGCGGATCACGCTGAACTGCTCGATCCCCGGTTCGATACTGCCCCGCCGCCGAATGCCTGCCGTATCGATTAGCGTGATCGGCAAGCCTTCCCAGACCAAATGAGTGTCAATCGCATCACGGGTCGTGCCTGCAATCGGGCTGACAATCGCCCGTTCCTGCCCCAACAATCGATTGAGCAAACTCGACTTACCGACATTGGGTCGCCCGACGATGGCGACTTTTAGGCTCTCGTCTACTTCCTCAAAGTCTTCCGGCGGTGCATTCTTAAGCGCATCAATCACCCCATCCAGCAGATCGCCAGTGCCAGTGCCATGAATGGCGCTAATCGGGAAGACTTCCTCGCCAACTCCCAACGCATAGAATTCGACGGAATTTTCGCGGCGTTTTTCGCTGTCGGCCTTGTTCGCCGCAATGATAATCGGCTTACTGGTTCTACGTAGAATCTCCGCGACTTCCTCATCGGCGGCAGTGATACCTTGTTCAGCATCCACCAGCATCACAACGACATCGGCCTCTTCGACGGCAATCAACGCCTGAGCGCGAATCTGCGGCACGAAGTCGGCACTGCCTTCTGCCAGCGGCGACACATTACGAGCATTGCTCGGTTCATAGACTTCGATACCGCCCGTATCGACTACCGTAAAAGCAATACCACGCCAATCTGATCCACCCAGCACCCGATCACGGGTCGTACCGGGAATTTCAGAGGTCACGGATTTGCGTTCACCGACCAGACGGTTAAATAACGTGGACTTGCCGACATTAGGCCGTCCCACGAGGGCTACAATTGGTTTACGCATGACAATCTCAGGACTTTCAACTTACATTAATGTCGCGGCATTGTACCACGTTCGGAGTCTACTGTAACGGGTGAGGCTGGCGATCTTATGGCAACTTCAAGTGCATGGTTATAGCTGAGTCTGGGCAAGCACCTTGAAACTCTGCCGAGTCTTTAACTCCGTCTGGGGCCTCCATGCGCGGGATTACCTCGAAACCGAAGCGCGGAAAAAAATTGTCCGCTGTCGTAGTTAGCAAAACAATCGTGTGGATTTCTGCATGGCGAGCCGAATCGATTAATTGCCGTACAAGTGCTTGCCCAAATCCTTTGCCTCGAAACGCCTGATGCGTTGCTACTGAGCGTAGAAGCGCCGAGTCGCCGTAACGTTCTAAGGCGGCGCAACCAATAAGGGTGTGATCCTGATAGGCTAGCACAAAATCGCCAATATGATCTTCAGCCCCATCAAGCGGTAGGTCGCTCTCCTGTAGCAGTTGGGCTATCTGCGACCACTCGTTTCGGCTAGCGGTCTGTAGGATTACACTGTTCATGCTGCACCGTCTTTCACTGATGCTGTTTCCAGAATTTCCTGTGGGTCAAGTCGCTCATTGTGTAATGCCGCTTGCAGCAGTTGTAACGCGTGAAAAACACAATCTCGGTCTTCGGGAGGAATGTGACTGATCACCCGTTCCGCTTGGGCATTGAGGATATGGTTAAGCGTCTCACAGCGATCTTCCCCTGTTGACGAAAGTGCTACGTGAATGGTGCGTCGGTCAGTTTCGCTCTGAACCTTATGAATTAACCCCTCCGCAGCCAATCCTTCTACCGTGCGACTTATCCAGCCTTTGTCGAGTCCAACGCGCCGTCCCAGATCAGCCAGCGTCATTGCTCCACTTCGCCCAAGTTCTGTCAAGATAGCACACTGGGTGGAAGTAGTGCTAGCACACTGACTCACACCTTCGCGTTGAATTTGTACATGCAGCCGTGCCATGTCACGCAGCAATCCGCCCACTGCGAGAGTATCCATGATCCCTCCAAAAATTCGTTGCCATATACAACGTTATCATTGGCAATGATAGAGCGCGATCAGATCGTTGTCAATAGCAACGATATGCGCCGCTTATCATAAAATTTACATAAGTTTCAATGCGCGGTATACTGGTGACTATTGTAGAATAGTATTGGGTCGAGGTGGGATGATAAAACCAAAGTTGGTCGTAGCGCAACTTAAAACAGAAACCATGCACGATTTCATCAAGTTTCGCGTATTTGTAGGCTTGGGTGCGACCCGCAGTCTCGACAAAGCCTATAAAATCTACTATGAAACAAACAACGATGTAACGCCAGTCTGGCATGTACTGGCAGATAAAAATCATTGGGAAGATCGCGCCGCAGAACACGATAAAACCACGCAGCCAACCAGCAAGTAAGTTAAGTCGCTCTCGTTAAGCGCGGCCCAGATAGGCGAGCATCATACGGATTTGCTCGTTGTGACCCCTTACATAGCTGTTGGGTAAGGTTTGTCCCTTGTCTATCCCAAATGCTTCAGCAGTAGAGAAGCCAACTAATGCCGCGACATCATCGTTAGCGGTAGGTTGCGCCGGGACCCCTAGATCCATTGCATCACGACAATGCTGTTCAAGCAAGTTGAAGTAAGCGATATTCTGTTGCAACAGTTCCGGCCCAGCCGTGACAGGCGCATGGCAATACAGTACTGTCGTCGCGTTGAACGCTGCCAACTGCGCCAGCGAAGCCCGCATTTGTGCCAGCGTCATCGATGAAAGCGCAAACGGGAAGGGCAGTTCGGCAGCATCGCCTGCCAACAAAGTGCTGATTTCAGGGATCACAATAGAAATGTGATCCGTTTGGTGACCCGGCGTGGCAAACAGGCGTAGGGTCAGATCGCCCCCCTCAATCGTCAGATGGTCATCGAATAGGATTGTCGGCGGGACAAGCACCACATCACCATAAACCTCTGGCGCTTCGTGCTGCATTCTGATCAAAACTTCGTGCGCTTCTGGCGTATAGAAGCGTTCCGCGCATCGTCGCATGGCGATGATCGGTGCGGGGTAGGCTGCTTTATGTCCCACGAATAACTGATTGCCCCAACAGTGATCGTAGTCCGCATGGGTATTGATAACCAACAGTTGCCGCCCATTGCCAGCATATTGTCCGGCAAGCTCTAGCATAACCATTGCCGTCTGTGGGCTGATCATTGTATCGACCAGTACGACGTAACGGTCACTCACCACGATGTAGTTATCTACCATATTGCCGCAGTGACAGACGAGAATTCGCTCATCCCACCCTTCGTTAGGCGCAAGGCTCACCGGGTATTTGTCGGCAGCGGTCATAAATGAAATCCCCTCAACAAAAGTCAACTTGGCGGGTGTAAAGCGCGATGATGTTCAGCAAAGCGCTGTGCCATTCGCAGACAAATCCGAGTTAGCAAACCATATAGCCCTAATACCACTCCAATGTTGATGAAGCGCTCCACCACATGATTAACATCTGAATTCCAGCGCACAAGATTGGTAACAATGGTTGTGCCGCCATCTGCTAGGGGAAACAGCGTTACCTGCGCAGATTCTATGATGTGCATTCGCTCGAAAGGTTTTAACTGCCAAACGGCTGTCGCATTAGCATTATATCTCAATCTCACAGCCATTGATTGAAGCTGCATGGCGAGTACAACCCAAAAGGCAATGACCGCTAATGCCAAGATGCCGCGTGTCACAACTGCCCATGCTAAACCAATAATACGCTGCTTTTTTGCATACATACAGGTGCATATTCCAAGTGCAGCCAACAATCCAGCTTCAGCCAGCCCAAAAACCACAAGGATAAGGATAACAGTTATTAAGGCTATTGCCGGACTATAGTAAGGGTATATCTGGGTATAACCGTAATTTTGCCTATCACACAAAACACCGCCAAGGTGGCTATAACATGACACCGGAGTAACGAAAGTAAAATACTGGAGCAGGCCATAGACCAACCCAATTTTCAGTAGTGCGGCTGCCAGATGATCTTTCCACACGCATCGTAGGACAGTCCACCATTTGCTGAGAACAATCTGCCGCGCATCGAGACCCGTGAGAACTAGGCTGTCCCACGAATCCGATTGCGTTTCACGGGCAATCGTATGCGAGGCCAATGTCAGTGTGCGAAGGGCAACATTAAGTTGAACCGTATATGTGGCGACGATCATTAATACTGCACAAATATCCGTTCGGATGCTGGGAAGCAGTGGCAGCCAAACCGGAACTAGATTAGCGAAAACAGCAACGACAATCGGCAGGCGGTTGACCCAACGCAGCCAGCGGTTTCTGCCTTTGTCTATTCGACGCAGATAAAGAAGTTCCGCCCGCGCAATAGGGCTATCGATATATGATTTGCGGAATGAGAGGAAAGCGTCCACGGAAACTCCTTTACGATTTGCATAGGCTCTGCTCTGCCTGTTCAAGATAGTAGAGGGGATTTTCCGTGTTTCGCTCGATTATTAGCTTACCGTGATTAAGCGATTCGCCACTGGCTTCATGATGCACACGATTATGGGGTAACGGTGACTTCCTCTGTGGCAGGCATTGTCGGAGTGCGGGTTGGGCCTACGGTTGGCGTAATGGTGGGGTTCAAGGCCACAATTGTCACCTCAACTTTGGCGTTCGGGATAATGATGTCCTTACTGCTGATCCCCGGCTTCGTGACAGAAGCTTGTAGCGTAATCGGGAATTTGCCCGCACTCAGACCGCTTAAGGGTGCAGTCACCGTAATATCGCTGGCAGTCAGAGCATCCAGTACCAACTGCGGTCCATTGATAATGACATTAACTGTCGTTGGCTGCACAGTAATCGCATAGTCGGCAGGGTCAAGCCCCTGTGGCTGGACTTTGATGTTATCGAATTCACGGCTACCCGGTACAGGTTCGATCTCAACTGTCACGGTTATCTCCGTCGCGGCATCCGTCAAGGTGACTCCCGACGGCAGTTCAAGTTTGATACGCTGCGTAAACGTCGTCGTTTTACCGCTCATATCAATTGGATTAGTCACCACTATGCCGTTCATCGCGTCAATCGTCGCACGATCTCCGCGTACTAAGACCCGCTGCGGTTCCCAACTATAGTTGCTTCGGCGGTAGCCATCGGGCAAATTGCCAATGAGTTGAGGTTGCACAGCCAACTCAGTATCGCCCGGCTTGGTTTGAATATCTACCGTAACGGTGACTTGTGATGGCGTAAGGACTATGTTGGGGACTTCCTTGTTGTCTTTATCAACTGCTACCAGCGGTACGGCTCGCGAAAACCCAACACGTTGATCCTGAAGATTGATGCGAGCCAATACCTTATCGACGCTGTTCACATCGGCATCGGAGCCGACAATGCGAGCCGAGGACTCGCTCAAGGTGCTGGTCGCGGTAAAACCGGGGGGCGGATCTGCCGTCTGCACGGCGCTAATCGTCACTAAACGTTCGCCGCGCCGAGCTACTTCTACCGTAATCTGGCTTGGCTGAATATCGATAATACTGCCATGCCGTGCGCTCGATAAAGTCGCCGTTAAGGGAATAGTATATTTGCCCGGTTGATGCTTGGTCAGATCCGCGACGACGCTCACGTCATCAGCTTCCAGCACATCCCACACTGAACGAGGCGCACGTATCGTAACCTGCGCGGTTGTAAGAGTATTGCTGTTGACCACTAACAGACCCGTATCGGTCAAAACCTGAATCGGAAGGCGCGCCGGCATTCGGCGCTGCTCAACCGGATTCTGAGCCGAGGAGGCTATATACCAGACAATTACTGCCAGCAACAACGATCCTAACATCCAGCCCAAATTTTCGCGCAAAAAAGTGATGAAGGGTGAGCGGTTTTGCGTCATCAGCTTGGCAACTATCCGTTAATTGATTTACCAGTAGTGTGTTTATAAACTCGGTGGGCCGCCGGACGAGATGGCTCGACTCGCCGCCGCCCGCATCCGCTCGATCAAAGGTGTCCAAGGCAAACGCAGTGGTTTTTGTGCTTCACCGTAGAATGCCGCCAGAATCGTTCGCAATCGGTTCGCATCCAAACGACGGATGATCCGCCCGCCATTTGTCACAGAGATCTGTCCAGTTTCTTCGGAAACAACGACACAAACCGCATCACTCACTTCGCTAATACCAATCGCCGCCCGGTGCCGTGTCCCCAACTTGCGCTCGGCAAGGTTGCGCCCCGAAGTCAGTGGCAGCACACAGGCCGCCGCCGCGATCTTGCCCGAACGGATAATCGCTGCACCGTCATGCAGTTCGGTCTTGGGCCAGAAGATCGTTAGCAATAGCTGTGGGCTAACTTCGCCTTCGATAGGCACACCCGAATCAATATATTCTTGCAACCCAGTATCGCGCTCAAACACGATCAGCGCACCCTGCCGCCGTTCCGAAAGACGAGCCGCCGCTGCACAAACACGATCGATGATCAGCAAACGCAGTTCGGCTCCCGTTTGTCGCCCATTGAGATGCAGCCCAGCCCGCCCCAACCGTTCCAACGCCCGCCGTAATTCTGGTTGAAAGATCACCGGAATAGCAACTGCTGCCGCTGTCACGACATTGCCCAACAACCAGCGAAACGCTACGAGTGGAAAGACTGTCGCCGTGATGCCAACTACTAGCAGCACAATCAGGATGCCACGCAGCAGCAAAACCGCCTGAGTACCCCGCAAGAGCAGACTCGTGCCAAAGAAGATCCCTGCGACCATTAGGATGTCCAGTAGAGCGATGGCACTAAAATTTGTTTCAAAAGTCCAACAGAATTCACCGCACATAGTCACACATCACAATTAAATTTGGGTTCCTCAGCGTTAACGGGCGGGGTTCAAGCCCGCCCATTAAGCGGCTAGCACCCTAATTGCGCCAGTAGATTTCGATACTGTTCCATATCGTTCGGTTGCAGGGTCACGATCTGTTTGATGGTGGCACACGCATCCTGATATAACCCTGCCTCCAGTTGAAGTTCGCCGAGTGCATCAAGCTGGGCAATCGCGTCAAGGCGGCGGTTAGTCTGCCGATAGACAGCTGCCAGACGCGAACGCAGCGCCATATCATTAGGCGCGTTCGTCACCATCTGCTCCAACGTGCCAATGATCAGATCGCCGCGCTTTTGCTGGGCAAACATCCGCAGCAGTCCATCAAGTTCCTTGACTGCCTCAACAGAGTTATTCAGTCGGTAGTGCAAATCAACAATCGCCCGACGTGCTGCTTCATCGTTCGGATCGAGGGTGCGAACCTGCTCATAGTTACGCAACGCTTGTCGCACATCCAAACGGCTCATATCAATATCAGCAATTTTTCGCAGAATTTCGGCGCGTTTCTGCGGCGTGGCATTCTGCTTCTGGGCAAGCTTCAAGGCTTCCTGATAGGTGACACGGGCCTGTTCCATATCAGCAAGTTGATAGTAAGCATTTGCCAAACTGATATATTCTTCCAACAGTTTGCCCCACTGCTGTTCGCGTTCTAGCAGTTCGATCAAGCTGGTTCGCAGCCCAATGTCCATCGGGGCAACGGCGATCACCTCATTGAGAATCTCTGCTGCACGGGCTGTATCGTCGCGGGCCAGAAAGCTGTTGGCAATAATGTTGTATTTGTTGATCGCCGACTGAATCTTGCCTTCTTCCATAAGAATTTGCGCCACACGCTGATGGACAGGTAGGAAAGTTGGCTCTTTTTCGATGACCAAAAAGGCCTCATCCATTGCCAGAGTCAACAACCCCTGCTTGATATAGCCATCGATCTGCCGCACCATCTCGACCGTTTTGCTGTCTTTTACGTAGTCGATGATGCCTTTTTCGCCGTCGGGTTGGCTCAACCGTTCGCTGAGAGAGCGTCGGGTTTCGGCTATCCGGATCTTCCAGTCGGCACCTGTCAGCCACTTGACAAACTGCTCATTGACGATGTTCAGGTCGCCTTGTTGAAGTTTTTGCGAGTTTTTCAGCAAGGCACTGTACACCGCCGCTAACTGGCTGGCTTCGTCGGGGTTGATGGCTAGCTCAGTATCAACCAAGCGCAGCGCTGCGATCAACTGTTCGGCAGCCTTATAGGGCTGTTGCAGCCCCATGTAGACTACCCCTAGCCCATGCGCCGCGCCTGCTGCAAAGTCATGTTCATCCTTGACCCGCAGCAAGTATTTTTCGGCCTCTTCCCAATTCTTGAGTTCGACCAATACCGCACCGCTGCCCATCAACATCGATGAGTAGCGCAGCCCATAACCTTCGGCCTTTTTGTAGGTTTCAGCCGCCGCCTGATAATCTTCGATCTTTTGCAGCTCAATCGCCTGAATGACCGCTGACGATCCAGCACTCAAATCGCTGTTTAACACGATCTCAGCGAGTTTTTCCAGCGCTTTCTCGGTAGCTTCGCCCAATGGCCCTTTCGGGTCTGAGTTCGAGACTTGCTCACGTGAACTATCCATCTCGTCGCTAAAGACGCTGGCATGGCTGGCTGGTGGCGCTTTATCAGCATCATCCATATCGGGCGGCATCATCAGTGAGTCGGATTCGATAGCTTGCAAACTGTTCAAAACCTGAGGGCTGGTCGGTTCCAAGCGCCGCGCACGCTCCGCCGCTTGAAGCGCCTTATTCTTGTCACCTGTACGCTGAAAATTGAAGGCTAATGTCAAGTATTCGCGCACTGCCGAGCGTTTCTGTCCAGTTCGCTCGTAAGCCTGTGCCAAGCGTAAATGGATCTGCAACAAGCCGGGAGTCAACCGGGTAGCGCGTTCCCAGTTGCCAATAGCCTTATCCAGATCGCGCTGCCCCATATAGACATCCGCTACGGTTACATACTGCTGTGCTGCTTCCTGCAACCGCCCCAAGCGTTCCAGTACATCGGCGCTTTTTTCTAGCGGGATCGGGTCGTCTGGGGCGAGCACATGCGCCCGATTGTATACCTTGAGGGCATCGTCAAAGCGTTTCACATTGAGCAGCGCTAGCCCCAAACTATTGTGCGCTGCTGGG
>JBDTVG010000251.1:0-14070 GCA_040007395.1 Chloroflexota bacterium | reverse complement strand
CAGGCTCGTACCAAACTGTCCCATCTTTACCCTGTCTTACCTTCTTGATGGACTACTAGGAAGCGGTTTGACCAGTTCCCTTGCCAAGGCAGTAAAAGTAGCCCATATAACGGGTTCGCCCTGTGTGCAACTCAGTCAGAGTTGCGTTCTGAGCCGTAATAGTTTACATTTCATAGTCAAGATAGCGGGAGTCAGGCTAATTTAGAAATATCACCTTGGATGTCCAATCCCGTTGTCCAGCTCTGCGCTGCCTCAAGGCACGTAGGAGATTTAGAATGCTTGCAGAGATATTGGAGGAGTTCGATGAGACATTTTACAAGAGTTATTAGCGTGGTAGTGGCACTGTTCTTTTTCGTTGCAGTGGCTGTACCAACACCTACGCACGCCCAAACAGGAGGTCTACTTGCCAAAGTAAAAGCACGGGGCAAGCTCGTTTGTGGCATCAATAACGGGGTTCCGGGTTTCGGGTTTGTAGACACAGCCAAGAACACCATCAGTGGCTTTGATACAGATTTTTGCCGTGTCGTTGCTGCTGCTATCTTTGGGGATGCAACCAAAGTTGATTTCAAGCCTATCGCTGCTGCTGACCGCTTTACTGCGCTGCAATCAAGCGAAATTGATTTATTGGTCCGCAATACAACCTTTACTTTTGACCGCGATACAAAGCAGGGCGCGGATTTTGGCCCGACTATCTTCTATGATGGTCAGACGGTTATGGCCCGAGGCGCAGACAAACTGAAGGAACTCAAAGACCTGAAGGATTTGACTGTTTGCGCTATCAAGGGCACAACGACAGAACAGAACATCAGCGATGCCATGGCGGCTATCAATACGACCTTTAAGCTCGTTACATTCGACAACATCGATCAGGTTCTCGAAGGTTTTAGTGCAAACCGTTGTGATGCTGTCACATCGGACCGTTCGCAGCTTGTTAGCAAGCGGGCCACCTCGAAAGACCCCACGGCGTGGATAATCTTCGATGCCAACCTGAGCAAAGAACCCCTCACCCCGGCGATTAAGGCGGGCGACTCAGAGTGGGGCGATGTGGTGCGCTGGGCTGTCTATGCCACAATCATCGCCGAAGAGCAGGGTGTTACCCAGAAGAACGTTGATGATATGTCTGCAAATAGCAAAAACCCGGAAGTCCGTCGCCTGCTCGGCACTGAGGGTAAATTCAATGAAAA
The DNA here is from genome assembly GCA_040007395.1 of Chloroflexota bacterium. GTDB lineage: Bacteria > Chloroflexota > Anaerolineae > Aggregatilineales > UBA2796 > DATGFK01. The sequence continues at coordinate 12,886 of JBDTVG010000251.1, read as the reverse complement.
CCTCGGACTCGACAAGGGATGGGCAATCGCGATTATCAAGCAAGTCGGGAACTACGGCGAAATCTATGACCGTAACCTCGGCGCGAATACTCCATTCAATCTGGCACGGGGTCTGAACAATCTGTGGACTCAGGGTGGACTGATTTACGCCCCGCCATACCGTTAGTCGTTGCACCATTAATTAAGTAGCCTGCTACCGGCTTATGCCAGTAGCAGGCAGTTATAAAAACCTTTCAATCATTTATGAGCCGACAGACCACACAATCCATATCGATTCCACCTTTCTGGCGCGACATCCGATTTCTGCGCGTCGTGGTGCAACTTGCATTTCTGATTATCACTATTTTTCTCTTTAGCTGGTTATTCAATAACACACAGAACGGCCTAAAACGCGCAGGCCTTTCACTCAGCTTCGACTTTCTGGACCAGCAGTCGTCTTTTCAAATTGACGAGGGTTTGTCACCTAGCCCGCATACCCGCCAGGATAGTTTTGCCCACGCGTTCGGTATTGGGTTCATCAATACCCTACGTGTAATTTTTATTGGCCTCATCTTGACTACCATTGTCGGTCTGGTAATGGGTGTTGCACGCCTCTCAACGAATTGGTTAATTCGCCAGATTGCAGCAGTATATGTCGAGATCATGCAGAATACGCCGCTGCTCTTGCAGTTGATATTCCTGTATGTTGGTGTCATATTGCTACTACCATCCGTGTCTCAATCTGTGATTTTACCCGGTCCGATCTATCTGAGCGTGCGTGGTATAGCGTTACCCGGTTTATGGTCTACGGCTACGACGCTACCTTGGCTAGTCATCGTGGGCATTGGCCTTGTCGCCGGCGTTATTCTCTGGCATCGCAATCGCCGTCTTCAGCTTGACACAGGACGCAAAACCTATGGTCTCGAGATTGGATCTCTGGTCTTTCTTGCGGTAGCGCTCATATCTTGGCTTGGCTTTTCAGTGCTATCGCAGCAGGCTGCGCCATTCATAGTGAGTTTACCGGAGATTTCCGGCCTACGTTTCGATGACTCGCGTGGAGTCATCGTCTCGCCCGAATTTGTAGCAATTGTTGCCGGACTGGTGTTATACACGGGCGCGTTTATTGCCGAGATTGTTCGTGCCGGTATCCAATCTGTACCTAAGGGTCAGTGGGAGGCCGCACGCTCTCAGGGCTTCAGCTATTTCCAGATACTCCGGCTAATAGTCCTGCCCCAAGCGCTGCGCGTGATGATCCCGCCGCTGACTAACCAATACATCAATCTTATTAAAAACAGTTCATTAGGGGCAATCGTAGGCTACTCCGATTTGTTTGGGGTCAGCAAAACCATCCAGTTGCAGTCGGGACAGGCGATACAAGTTGTCACAATTGTAATGATTAGCTATTTGATACTTGACTTGGCAGCCGCTGCTATCATGAACATACTTAATGGCCGTTTTCAGTTCAAGACGCGGTAAATACTTATGCCAACTTCCACATCCACTACTACCCCTACAGCCGTACCTGTCCAACGGCCTATTGCTGCTGCCGGACCGATCCATTGGCTACGCAACAATCTGTTTCGTAGCTGGCTCGATACGCTCCTGACGATTTTCGTGGGTATCGTGGCCGTTTCGCTGATCTCTCGCTTCTTTCAATGGATCACATCCGAAGCGCAGTGGACCGTAATCACCTCAAATTTTCGCGTACTTATGCAGGGGCTTTACCCAATTGATCAAGGCTGGCGGTTGGTCGTTGCCGTAATTGTGATAGTGGCCTTGGCTGGCATTAGCTGGGGTATCTGGGGTCACATGTTTACCAGCACAACAATTATGCTAGTGGTCGGTACCTTTAGTGTTCTTATAGTATCCATTCTGGGACCCACAATATCGGACTCTACTGATCTTGCGCGTTACTTCAGGGGCGAAATAGTGCCTCTGTTGGAGATCCTTAGAGTTCCGATTCTAATTCTCGTCCTATGCTTGCTTCTCGGTTATGCCATCGGGCAGATCGCCATCGTATTAGCACCACACGGCGCACAGCGCGGCGCCATCATAGGCTGGCTGCTCTCCATTCCGGTTGTATTTCTACTTGTCCGCGGATTAGCTCCCGATACCCCCGGCTTGCCGCTTGTCCCAACCTCCATCTGGGGTGGCTTGCTGCTGACTTTCATGATGGCCTTTGTCGCCATCGTAAGCTGCTTCCCATTGGGTATCCTGTTGGCCTTAGGTCGTTCTCCGGGTGGAACGTCGCCACGGCAAGCACCGTTGCCCGCATTCTGGTTTATCAACTTTCACCAATGGTACGTAGTTGGTACACGCTGGTGGCGCAACCTCGGCCCTTATCCCATTTTTAAGCTGTTCTGCGCCCTTTATATTGAGTTTTTCCGCGGCGTGCCGCTGATTACCGTGTTCTTCACCGCCAACCTACTCGTACCATTCGCACTGGGCAGCACGGAGCTTGACTCGGTAGTGCGGGCGATGATCGCTCTAACGCTGTTCGAAGCAGCTTATATTGCCGAGATTGTGCGTGGTGGGTTGCAAGCACTACCACCTGGTCAGCTAGAGGCAGCCAAGGCTCTTGGCCTCAGTCCCCTCCACGCCACACTTTTTATTACGATGCCGCAGGCACTTCGCACTGTTATTCCAGCGTTGGTCGGGCAATTCATCACAATGTTCAAAGACACCTCGTTGGTTGCTGTCGTTGGGCTGTTGGACCTGCTTGGCATTGCTCAGGGGGTCCTAGCTCAGCAGCAATTTGCCGGGCGACAACGCGAAATGTATGTCTTTGTTGCGCTGGTGTTTTTTATTTTCTCGTTTGGAATGTCGCGGGCTGCACAGCAATTAGAACGTAGCGGCTCTGGCAGATTACAGTTCGAACGCTAAAGGAACCGATCCTTATGTCTGAACAGCAATTACAACAGCCAATGATCATCGCCCGCGATGTGCACAAATGGTATGGAGATTTCCATGCGCTGCGCGGCATCAACCTCGAAGTACAGGCAGGCGAAACCGTCGTCATCATTGGCCCGTCGGGTTCTGGTAAATCCACGTTTATTCGAACAATCAACCGCCTTGAAGAACACGAACGAGGCGAAATCATTGTCAATGGCGTTACCCTATCGAACGATGTTCGCAACATTCACGATATTCGCGAAGAGATCGGCATGGTGTTTCAGAGCTTCAACCTGTTTCCGCATCTGACGGTGATTCAAAACATTACTCTGGCCCCAATCTGGGTCAGGCGCTGGCCGAAAGCTAAAGCAGAGAAGGTAGCGCTTGAACTCCTCGAACGGGTCCGTATCCCTGAGCAAGCCAATAAATATCCCGGACAGCTTTCTGGTGGACAGCAGCAACGTGTCGCCATCGCCCGCGCCTTGGCGATGCAGCCCAAGATCATGCTCTTTGACGAGCCGACCAGCGCACTTGACCCAGAAATGATCAAAGAAGTACTCGACGTGATGCGTGAACTGGCGCAGAGTGGGCTAACACTGATCTGTGTTACCCACGAAATGGGTTTCGCCCATGAAGTCGCTAACCGGGTGCTGTTCTTCGATCAGGGCCAGATTGTTGAGGAGGGCACCCCGGATCATTTCTTCAATAATCCGCAACATGAGCGCACCATAGAATTCTTGTCGCAAATTTTGGCTCACTGATGGACATTGGATTGACGCGACAGGCGAAACGACCCAAACTGAGGTGGCGAGACCGGGCCTGTGTGTTGGTGCTGGACAGTCGATTGAGGACATGGGAATCCGTCTTGTTGATTGTGAAACCGGAAACGGTGTTGCGTTGGCACCGTGACTGGTTCCGATGGGCGTAGCGCCGCAATATCAAAGGGACAGATCGGCTTAGGCGCGGATAAGATTGCTCTGATTGGTCGTCTCGCTAGGGAGAACATTGCCTAGGGACGGAGCCGCATCCGGGGTGAACTTCTGAAGCCGAGGTTGCCCGTTTGCTCTGATCCTTCCACATCAATACTGCCAACCAAAGTAATATACTGACTGTCTGGTGACCAATTCGTTTATCCATGAGCTAAGATTCACCGATAGATCTTTGACTCACCAAGTAAAGTACACGTCGCCTATTCAGCTGGGTTGCCCACATCACACAAAATTTACGATTTCGGGTGAAATTCATTCGCATGGTGTATGACCTAATATGCGGTGGTAATTTGCCAACACCGCTATCTCAAAATGAGCCTGTACCATCGTACAGGTACTGAACAGTCACCTTGATCGAGGCATCGCGGCGCTTTTTACTTTATAGTAATGTCTACGCTTTACGAGCGAAGGCTTAATAGCGAAAAGGAAAAATCTTCGATGGCTGAAAAAATTGCTTTGATTACTGGTGCATCGCGAGGGCTAGGCTTAGCACTGGCTCGCCAACTGGCACAGCGTGGCTGGACACTCATTATTGATGCACGCGGCGCAGCTGCACTTGAAACAGTACGTGTTGAACTAGCAGCACACACCAACGTAATCGCGATTCCCGGTGATGTAACGGACGAAGCCCATCGTGGGGCGCTGTCAAATGCTGTACGTAAAGTGGGCGGTACGCTGGATGTGTTGGTCAATAACGCCAGCGTCCTCGGCCCAAGCCCGCAACCTGCCTTGCTCGATTATCCACTATCTGTGCTGGAACAGGTCTACCAAACTAACGTGATCGCACCCTTGGCGATTATTCAGGCGGTCAAGAGTGCGTTGAAGCTGGGAGCGCGGATTATCAATGTGAGCAGTGATGCAGGTGTGGAAGCCTATGGCGGGTGGGGTGGCTACGGCTCAAGCAAAGCCGCGCTTGAACATCTTTCGGCTATTCTCGCCGCCGAAAATCCAGCATGGCGTGTGTATTGGGTCGATCCCGGCGATATGCAAACCCAGATGCACCAAGAAGCATTTCCCGGCGAAGACATCAGCGATAGACCGCTGCCAGAAGAAAGCGTACCCGGTCTGTTGATGCTCATTGAGGGTGATCTTGCCAGCGGACGTTACCGGGCGCGTGAACTCTCGGTCCGCAGCGATTCGGTAGGAGGCTAATGAGCGATGATGCAACAACCTTTTATGACTTCCGATCATCCTATACTGCCCCGTGATAGTTATCTGAAGGCGGGTATTCATCTGGACACTCTGGATTTCACCCTGCCACCTGAACTAGAAGCCAGCGAACCGCCAGAAGCACGAGGTCTGGCTCGTGATGAAGTCCGGCTCATGATCTCGTATCGTGCCGATAACCGTGTAGTGCATAGTCAATTTCGCGATCTGCCCGATTACCTTCAAGCGGGCGATGTGCTGGTAATCAATACCAGCGGCACGTTGAATGCTGCGCTGAACGCGACTCGCGCCGCTGGACAGGCGCTGGAACTGCATCTTTCGACCCATCTTCCGGCGGATCTGTGGATTGTGGAAGTTCGGCTGCCCAATGGCAACACGACGCAGCCCTTCTACACGGCCTGTGCTGGAGAAACCCTGCGTCTGCCAAACGGCGCAAGCGCGACCCTACACACGCCCTATAATCCGGTGGAACGCAGGACAAGCGGTCATACCCGCCTGTGGATTGCCACACTACAGTTCTCCGGCACATTGCAAGACTATCTGGCACAGAATGGCTTTCCGATCCGCTACAGCTATGTCAAGCAAGGCTGGCCTAACAGCACCTATCAGACTGTCTATGCAACGGACAAAGGCAGCGCCGAAATGCCATCGGCAGGCCGAGCCTTTACACCAGAACTGTTGACTCGACTCATCGCAAAAGGGGTGCAGATCGTGCCGCTGATTCTGCACACAGGAGTTGCCAGCTTGGAAGAACACGAGCCGCCCTACGAGGAGTTCTATCGAGTTCCGGCTGAGACGGCTTTCGCTGTGAATGCCGCCCATGCCGCTGGTAGACGTGTGATCGCCGTAGGCACAACCGTGATCCGGGCGCTGGAAACCGGCACGGATTCTGGCACAACTAGCGATAGGGTAACGCACCCCGGCGAAGGCTGGACTAGTCTTGTCATTACGCCGCAACGTGGTATCCACGCCGTCGATGCGATGTTGACTGGGCTGCACGAACCACGGGCGACCCATCTGGCGATGCTCGAAGCGTTGGCGGGACGTGAGCATTTACGGATCGCCTATGAGCAAGCACTAGCGGAGCATTATCTCTGGCACGAATTTGGCGATTTGCACCTGATCTTGCCGTGAATTATCCTCACGCTAAATCCCTGTGCGGTTGAAAAACCACATCCGACAAGGCATATCAGGCTACCTGACGGTAAGAGTCATGAATGACACCACCCCAAACATCTCGACAATGAATCCGCCCTTCCTGAGAGACCTGAAATGGGAGTGGCGACTGTTGCGCAAGCCCTTGATGGGGCCGAGCAGTGTTGTAGTAGCCGATGTATTCCGTGAGCACATTCCACAAATGACGCCGGTTCAGAATGAGGAGTTGGTCCAAGCATTCGATACGTACTGAACCAACCCAGCGCTCGGTGACCGCATTCGCTTTGGGGGCGCGGAACGGCGTGAACACGATTTCAATACCTTCGGAGACAAAGACGTTATCAAAGGTTGCCGAAAACTTGGTGTCGTCGTCGTGGATAAGGAAGCGCATGTTATGCGGGTCATCGGTAAGATGCCACACCAATTGACGCGCCTGTTGGGTAATCCCAGGCACTGTCGGGCGTGGCTGTGTACCCTGCCAGATGGACACACCGTGAGCCGATCTCAATGAAAAACAGAACGAGGGATGCGAAACAAAGCAAAAGTTGGTAGATCATGCGTTATGTTTTCGCTATCTGAAGGATGACGATAATTTGTCCGAGCATACTACAGTTTCAGCGATGTCTATGCCATTCTTGACACCTGGATGGGGTTTTTCAACCACACAGGAGTACTGGGCTACTAAACGCCTAGCCATGACCCTACAAATGTTAACGTCCATAGCTCATGGAACGATAAGCGTTTAGCCGCTCTAGAGTATCACGTTCTGGATGTTCGTTAGCTTACTACGCTTTACGACTTACCTTGCTCTAGCTCCTTACGGCGTGCCGCTGCATATTCTCTCGTAATCGCCTGCCCGAAAAATCCCCAACCGCCATCGGGAATTTCGCTGATCAAGCAATAGACTCGTGCCCTCTGTGCGACGTCCGGTTCGGTGCCTTCGATCTGCAAGAGAGTGTCTGTGACCCGGCGGATAAGCTCAGCCTTTTGCGACATATTGAGTACGTCGGCAGGCGTGGCGATTTCGACTCGGTAACGTCCGGGGCTAAACTTCCCACCTACTGCAATCGTGTTCGGATTGGCTTCGTGTAGTAGCAACCATGTTCCGGCAGCAATTGCCGCAATACCTTTCGTCCCTTCGATTTCCATGAGAATATTGGTCAGTTGGGCGGCAACGGCTTCCTGAGCCTCAAGACTCAGCGTCCCAGCAGGGTAAGTGACATCGATTACGGGCATGAGAGTATCTCCTTTAGCTTAACAAGTGTTTCAATGAACATTTGATAATGGAATGATCATTCCATTATTTACACAAAAAAAGAGCGCATTATGGCAAGCTTTCCAACGTGATAATACAGACTGCTTGAATCTGTTCGCGGGTTGCCCCCGATTTGATAAGGATACGTATCCCTTGCATAGCGTTGAACAAATAGGCCGCAAGTTGTTCAGGCGTTTGCCTGCTTGCTACCGTGCCTTGTAGTGTTTCTTTTGTCAACGCCTCAGTCAACAGCCTCTGAAATGTATTACTATACTGCGCCGCAATCTCTGCCACGTCCGGGTCATAAGGGACGAGTTCCGCGACGGAGTTCACCATGAAACAGCCCATCGCCCCTGATTCGCTGCCGACTCCGGCAGTCAATTCATCAAAGATCATTTGAATACCGACTCTAGGCGAGGGCGACTCCTTCAGCGTCCGTTCGATGCGGCTAATCACACCTGTGCTGTAGCGTTTAAGTGCTTGCAAGAACAAAGTCCGTTTGTCGCCAAACGTAGCGTAAAGACTGCTACGGCTCAGGTGCAAGGCTTCCACCAGATCCTCAACCGAAGTTGCCGCATAGCCTTTGCGCCAGAATACCAGCATAGCTTGCATTAGCGCCTTTTCACGGTCGAACGCTTTATTCCTAGCGATTTTGAACCTTTCATTCCAATATAGATATTTATTGTACTGATCGTTCCAGAATTTGTCAAGTTTTCAATGAAAATCGCAAGGGAACATTACCCCTTTAGTCCAGACTGTCTATCTGCTACAATAAACATTGTCTAGGTTGGTCGGACGGTCGCGCTTCGCATGTCGAAGCGAGGAAAGTCCGCGCTCCATAGAGCACGGTGCTGGCTAACAGCCAGGCGTGGTAATACGACGGCAAAGTGCCACAGAGAAGCGTAATGCCCTGCAAGGGGCGAGGGTGAAACGGTGGCGTAAAAGGTCCACCAGCGTGTCCGGCGACGGCGCGGCTAGGCAAACCCCACCGGGAGCAAGGCCAAGCAGAAGCGAGGGACGGCTCGTCCCGTTATGAGCTTCGGGTAGGCTGCACGAGACAGCAGGTAACTGTTGCCCTAGAGAGATGACCGTCACTCTGCTTGCAGAGGACAAAACGCGGCTTACAGACCGACCTAGACAGAAAAAACGGCACGCCCAGACGATAAATCGCTTGGGCGTGTTTTTTGGTTTTGTCCCCTATCAGATTCTACTCATTGAGATCAGCGTGACCGCATTTGTTTGACAACTGCCAAAGTGGTCAAGGTATCGGCTAGTGCGTCGTGCGCGTTGTCTACAATGATTTCGAGTTCCTCAGCCGCAAAGTCCTGCTTCTTTGACACGGTGAAAACCTGAGCCAGCACAAACTAGACCATATATGCTCAAAGGTATGCCGTAAGACCACGATGTCCATTTTAGCAGATTGGGCTTGGCTAGCCATGGGATCGGGAATCCGTTCCTATGGCCTTGCCGAGATACATTTGGTACCCTACAGGTACCAAAACTATTCCAAATTCCCTTGATGAGCTTCTTCTCTTATCTCAAATCTAACAGGGGGTCAGCCCACCTCATTGAAAAGTACGAGCCTATCATAAAATTTTAAATTTGTTATATTATCGTTTGATTTTAAGCCTATTACAATAATCAGCCACGTGTATACTCCACCGTAAGGTTATATCGAGACTCCAGTTATTCTCCTCACGCCACAGTGATAGCGAGTGGCTAATTGCTCGTTTGCTCACGTCGGCTCTCTATAGAACCCCCTACTAAGGTAGATTTTATTCAATTCGCCGGGAGAAAATGATGGCTCACATTGGGAATTTTCGCGAAATTAAACGTTTGCGAACAAATAAGATTTGGCAGCTATTGAGCCAACGCAATCATATACTACGTGTTGTTGCTGCGATCTTTGCAGTGTGGGCGGTGGTTTCCTCTACCCTAACAGTTACTGCCGCCGCACTGCCACCAACTATCACCAAGTCCTTTACGCCATCTACCATCCCGGCGGGGACTCTCTCTACCTTATCCTTCACTATCACGAACCCCGCTGGTAGTACAGTCGCACTTACTGGCGTTGCCGTTACGGATGGCTTACCAGCGGGTGTGGTGGTAGCTGCACCACCCAATGTTGTGGGCAACTGCAACGGCGGAACGGTGGTCGCGACAGCGGGCAGCGGCATTGTCAGTCTGTCAAATGGTACCCTGCCACTCAATGCCACTTGTACGATTACAATGGATGTAACCGCTGCCGCCGTTGGAACCTACAACAATACAAGTGGTAATGTCACTTCCACCAATGGTGGGATTGGTAACACTGCCAGTGCCACCCTAATTGTTGTGCCGCCTGTGTTACCGCCTACCGCTGCCAAATCTTTCACGCCCGCTAGCATCCCGCTAAACGGCACTTCGGTGATGAAGTTTACGCTTACTAATCCAGCAGCAAACACCGCCACCCTGACCGGTATTGGGATTACAGATAACTTGCCCGCCGGGGTAGTCATTGGCACACCCCCCAATGTCGTAGGCAACTGTAATGGCGGTGTCGTCACCGCGGTTGCGGGTGGCACTACTGTTAGTCTAACCGGGGGTAGCCTCGTCGCCAATACGAACTGTGTCATCTCGGTGAATGTAACAGCGGCGGCACAAGGTGCCTACGTGAATACCACTGGCGCGGTGACTTCGACCAACGGCGGCACAGGCAATACAGCAACGGCTACCCTGACTGTTGTCGCACCGCCCGTCGTAGCAAAAGCCTTTGCCCCTGCGACAATGGCCGCAGGCGATAAATCTGTACTGACCCTGACCTTTACGAATCCCGCCGGGAATACAGTCGCCGAAACGGGCATGGCGCTCACCGACAATTTACCACTTGGATTAAAAATTGCTTCTCCGAATGGCTTGGTCAGCACCTGCGGTGGAACGGCGACAGCGGCTGTCGGTAGTGCGTCCGTTAGCCTGAGCGGATCTACACTGGCTGCGAACGCCACCTGCACCGTTAAGGTCAATGTGACTAGCCCGACCGCGGGCACCTATATGAATGTGACTCAAACCGTCACTTCCACCAACGGCGGGACAGGCAATACCGCTACCGATACCCTAACCATCACAGGGACTATCCAACCCCCATCGATTGTCAAAGCATTTACCCCCAACAGCATTCCGGCAGGGGGAAGTTCATCGATGACTTTCGTGATCACTAACCCAGCGGGCAATGCCTTTGCACTGACTGGAGTGGCAGTCGCTGATACTCTGCCAGCAGGAGTGATAGTCGCTTCTCCGAATGGCCTGACCAACACCTGTGGTGGCACGCCAACCGCCGTAGCCGGGAGTAACAGTGTTACCCTGACAAATGGCACTGTTACGGTTTCTTGCACGATCACAGTCAATGTGACTTCCACGACGGGTAACACCTATGTGAATACCACAGGCAACGTCACATCGATCAATGGCGGCACGGGCAATACAGGTACAGATACCCTGACCGTCACAGGTACGATAAATCCACCGAGTATTGCAAAAGCTTTCCTGCCAGCGACTATCGCGGCAGGGGCGACTTCGACGCTGACTTTTACGATTACCAATTCAAATGCTGCCCTCGCACTAACAGGGGTAGGGGTAGTCGATACATTACCCGCCGGAGTGGTACTTGCCGTACCCCCGAATCAGGCAGGCAATTGTGGCGGCGTTGTTACCCTGACGGGCGGCAACAAGCTCACGCTAACCGGTGGGAGCATCCCGATTAGCGGTAATTGCGTGTTCTCGGTTGATGTTACATCGGCGGTTGCTGGGGCACATATTAACACCAGTGCAGCAGTCACTTCGACTAATGGTGGCACAGGCAATACGGCTATCGATACCTTGACCGTCACTGGCACAGTGACTGCGCCTACAATTACAAAGGCTTTTGGGCCAAATCAGATTCCACTCAGTGGTATCTCGACCCTAACCTTCACCATCACTAATCCTAATGCAGGCATCGCGATGACAGGTGTTGGAGTTGTCGACACTTATCCAGGCATAGTCAATGCCACCCCACCGAGTGTCGTTGGCAACTGTAATGGTGGTACTGTCACCGCTGTGGCTGGTGCGGGTACCTTTACCCTCACAGGCGGCAGTCTAGCGGCGGCTGCCAATTGTGTCATCACCGTTAACGTCAGAGGGACGACGGCGGGTGTCAAAAATAATTTGTCTGGCCCCGTAAGCTCGACTAATGCGGGTACTGGCAATCAAGCCGCCGATACTTTAACCGTAGTCGCACCGCCCACGATTACGAAAGCGTTTGCGCCAACCACGATTCAGGCGGGCGGCGTTTCGACCTTATCTTTTGTAATTACTAATCCAGCGGCGAATACTGTCGCAGCAGCAGGGGTCGCTGTCACGGACACCTTACCGGCTAATGTAGTGATCAACACACCACCGAATGTGGTAGGCACCTGCGGCGGTGGCATCGTAACTGCTGTGGCCGGTGGCACGACAATTACCTTGACAGGTGGCGCAATTGCTGTTGCAGGCAATTGCACAATTACCGTTGATGTGTTCGGGCCTATTGTCGGAGTCTATAACAACACAACAGGGGCCGTTAGCTCGACCAATGGCGGGACTGGTCTCACAGCGAGCGCTACGCTCACTGTTACGGGAGCCATTGTGCCGCCGACGATTTCCAAATCGTTTACGCCAGCGACTATTCTGGTGAACACAGTAAGCACCATTACCTTCACCATCGTAAACCCGCCCGCCAACGCAGTGTCCGAGGTGGGTGTATCCGTCACCGACAACTTACCCGCCGGATTGATCGTAGCAACCCCGCCCAATATCGTTGGTAACTGCAACGGCGGTGTGGTGACGGCTGCCGCCGGAGGCACACTCATCAGTTTGACAGGCGGGACGATCCCCGCAAATGGCAACTGCGTCTTCTCAGTGGACTCGACTTCGGGGCTTGGCGGCGTGTATGCCAATACAACGGGATCGGCAACTTCAACCAATGGCGGTACAGGCGGTACGGGCAGTGCTACCCTCGTCGTAGTGGCTCCGCCGTCTATCACAAAAGCGTTTGCACCTGCCACTGTTGCGGTTGGCGGTAACTCGACCCTAAGCCTGATAATCTCAAACTCGAATCTCGGTACATTTGTTACCGGGGTTGCTGTGACAGATCCCTTACCTGCGGGGGTCGTGGTGGCAACGCCACCCAATGTCGTAGGTAACTGCAATGGTGGTACAGTCACCGCTGTCGCTGGCGGCAATACGATTGACCTTGCGGGTGGCGATCTACCTGCGAGTGGCACCTGCACTATCTCGGTAGATGTAACAGGGATAGCCGCAGGGGTTAAGAACAATACGACAGGCAATGTCACTTCCACCAACGCAGGAACAGGCAATACGGGTACGGCAACGCTAACAGTCACAGCCATTTTGCCGCCCAGCATCACTAAAGCGTTCACACCTGCCACTGTTG
>JBDTVG010000250.1:0-8085 GCA_040007395.1 Chloroflexota bacterium | reverse complement strand
CCGGCATTTTCCTGCCCTGCAAGCCCTTTCCCTCCTACTGTCGGGTGACTAGAAAAAAATTACCGTTCGATCTTAAAGCAAATCGGGTTATCCCTTATAATCCGACAGCCGATCAAGAGTGGGAAAGCCACCTAAAAGAGAGGGTAAGGGCAACATTACAGGAACTCGTAGAGCAGAATGTCACTTCATTCCATCAGGTATGGAAAAAGCTAAAAACTCCTGCCGAAGAAGCATTCGATATATTGAACCGGCACGGGTCGAATCGTACATTCGCAATTGATGTAATGGATAAACTAGAACCAACTCCCGCAGATGAGTTTTTTGAAATTGGCAGTGAAAAGGAAAACAGTGTCTTAAAAAAGGCGAAATCAGATTTATGGCTTATTTACGAGACAGGCTCGACTATTTTTAATGTCGGAGAGATTATCATTAGGTCATTTCTAGAAAATGGTGGCAATCTAAGACTCCTTCTTGTCAATGAGAAAATCCAAGATTTTGTGTTGAATCGCCATCGGCTAGGTCATCAAAATCCAGATTATCTCGTACAACGCTACCGACAAACTGAGTTCATACTCAAGAGAATGAAAGAGGAACTGCGTACCAGATTGCATTCTTCTCAAATTGAAGTACGAAGGTTACCATTTCCTCTCAGTTTTGTGGGCGTGTACGCCGATCCAACGTCACCAATTGAACAAAATAGGTATTGTGCCATTCGTTTTATCGAGTATCGATCCCACATTGAGGATGAGCGCTCAGTTGTAATGCGTGGCGATCTCTCAGCAATAACTTTTGCGCACTATGTCAAACAGTTCAACAATATGTGGGATGCTGCATCCCCCGACGAATCAGTTTAAATACCCCTAAAATCTATGGCTAAGGAATGGTATGCCTGAATTGACTGATCAGCCCATTGCGCAGAAGCATTTGAAAGATGGACGAGCCTACTCCGCCATAATATTTGATATGGATGGCTTGATGCTTGATACGGAGCTTATTGAACGCCAAGTCTGGCAGCAGGCCGCCAAAGAATTCAACTACTCGATCAGCCATGAAGAATTTGCACAACTTGTAGGCCGCACAGAACCTTCGGTCAAAAAAATTTTGACAAACATCTGGATCAAACGTAATGAAGATCCAAAGTATTTTGATGACGTACTGAAATTGAAGAAGTCATACTATCAAGATTTCATCTATCATAACAAGATTCCGATCAAAGAAGGGTTATTGGATCTTTTGAGCTGGATTAAGGAAGTTAAGTTATTTAAAGCCGTTGCAAGCTCATCCAAACGACAACTTGTAATCGAAAGATTGACACTCGCAAACCTTTCTCCTGACGATTTTGATGTAATTGTTGGGGGCGACGAAGTTAACCGAGGAAAACCAGCACCAGACATCTTTTTACTTGCTGCTCAACGATAAAAAGTTCCAGCACATCATTGTTTAGTGTTAGAAGATTCGGATAGTGGCATCCAAGCTTCTTATGCAGCAGGCATGATTCCATTGATGATACCTGATAGGTCAGTTAGGATGTCCGATCCACCCCCAGCCCTACTTGACCGTGTTTATCGTAAGTTTGGCACACTGACTGAAGTTCTTAAATTTTTAGAAGATTAACTTACACACGTTATCTGCTTTATAAATTTCGATTAAAAACACTTCAATTGTTATTCATACGGTTCTGTCAGAACTCAGAACACGCTGAACAAAATGAGCGGCAACGGCGGGTTTGGGCTTGGCGGGCTTGAGGTTAGGCGGCCCGGTAGGCAGCGAACAGGGCATCAAAACGCTGCTTGAACTGGCGACGCTGTTCAGGCAGTGATAAAGGTTTTTGACGGGTGGAGCGAGCACGGAAGTAATGACGGAGTTCATCGAATGCAGTGCAGAAACGGGCAGCACTGGCGAAGGAGCCGAAGCCACGCATGGGATAGTAGCGCGGCTTGACTGCCCGATGGTCTTGTTCCAGGCGGTTATTCAGGTAGCGATTGGTCCGGTGCAGCACCTTGCGACCCAAGACCCGCCGGATAGCGCGGGGATAGGCATCGTTGCCGTCGGTGGTGACGCGCTCAGGCTTGTGCCCAACCGTTTCCACTGCCTGCTTGAAAAACGCCGTCGCAGCGGCCAAATCGCGGTTCTGGCTCAGCAGAGTGTCGACCAGGTTGCCCTCACGGTCAATCGCGCGATATAGATAATGCCATTGCCCGTTGATCTTCAGATAGGTTTCGTCTACGTACCACGACTTGCCCGCCGGGCCGTGCCGCTTCACTTTCAACTGTGCACTCAGCGACGGGGCAAACCGTTCTTCCCATTCCCGCACTGCCTCGTGCGTAAACGCATAGCCACGCACCAGGAACATCTCGGTCAAATCGCGCAAACTCAGCTTGTAGCGCAGCCGCCACAGTACCACCAACAGCACGATGTCCGTCGGAAATTGGAGATGGTTGAACGCGGTTCCGCTTCGTTCGTTAAACCTTCGCCCGCAGCCGTGACAACCGTAAATGGCATAACCCAGGCTGGTGGTCTTCTTATGCCGACCCGTATCGCTGGCTTGGCAATGTGGGCAGTTCATCGGATTTTGTTATCCTCCATCCGCGATTGAGCCTACCCTCTTTTTGCCGCCTTATCCAATCCGTGTTCTGAATCCTGACGCAACCACACAACCTGAGCAGTTCCGCTCCAAAGCGGCTCTAGGCTACTTGCTGAGCTTGCTTGAGCGGTCCAATCTCAATCGTATCGACGGCAATATACAGGCCAACGCCGCCAATCAGGACAAGAACAAGGATTATCAAGCGTGTAACCATCGGGTGCATAAAATATATTCTCCTTTACTACCAGTTTATGGCCTACACTTTCAGGTTTACTAACATGCTCATGGTACGAAAGTGGGCGCGAGTTTGGGTGTCGGCTGCACGGTTGGCAGACCTGCTGGCGGTGGCAAGACCAGTATAGGCGGCTCACCCGGCACTTTGCCCCAATAGCCGGAGACAGGCATATCGCCCGCAATACCTAGCGTGATCTGTGTATCGGCAAAACCGGCAGTCAGCATATTCTTGAGGTAGATCAACCCATTAGAGGGGCGGAAGACCCCAACCCCACTACGGCCCTGATGCACCCAGTCGCCTGTGAACGGCAAGTCGGTGCTCGCGCCCAGTTGCAGGCCATGTTCAGCGAACACACTGCCATTGGTAACTTTATCTGCAAGATAGAAATAGATCGTACTGGGGCGACGCACACCAGCGCTGTCCTGACCGTCAGCGTTCCAATCGCCAGCTATACCGATGTCGCCCGGCGTACCTAAGATCATCTGGTAGTCAGCAAAACCTGTTGACAGGTCATTCTTGAGATAAATCAAGCCATTGGAGGGACGGAACACCCCCACGCCATCTTTACCATCGGCATTCCAGTCGCCGACAATGGGTAGATCGCCTACCACACCAAGTGCAAAGGTATAGTCGGGGCTGCCGGGAAGGTTACTATCGCGTAGTAGGAACTGGCCATTGCGGAACACGCCGACTGTACTCAACCCATCGGCATTCCAATCACCGACGATGGGTTGATCCGTCGTCAGGGTAAAGCTGCTGGTATCGACACTGATGTCGGCAACGCCTGTGGTGTTAGCGTTGCGCAGATAAAAGCTGCGTGTCGAAGGCCGCCACACGCCCACTGTGTCGTTCTTGGGGTTGACCGATCCGAAGCGCTGCACTCGATAGTTGGCTGCATCAGCGACAAAGATCTGCCCAGTGTTGTGATCGATGGTAATGCCATTCGCACTATTGAACTGTCCATCACCGCTGCCAGCACTGCCAAACGCCCCGATATACTGACCATTGTCATTGAACTGAACAATGCGACTATTGCCCGCATCGACCACATAGACGTTGCCCCGCTGGTCGGTAACCAAGCCAGTTGGAAAATGCAATGTACCTGGCCCTGCAATCGAGTCAGCCATGATGCTGACAGGATCGCCATTGACGGTAAAGATCTGGATGCGACTGTTTCCGTACTCCGAGACGTAGACGAACTGACGGTTAAGGTCTATCGCGATGCCCTCTGGAAATGAAAGTTGTCCAAGTGCATGGCCAACCGTACCCCACTTGAGAATGAACGTTCCAGAAAAATTGAATTTCTGGACGCGGTTATTTCCGCTGTCGATAACGTAAACAGCAGTGCTGTCCACAGCGACAAAAAACGGTGTTATAAACAATCCGTCGGCAGTGCCCGCACTACCCCACTGGCGGATAAATGTGCCATTGCTGTCGAACACCTGAATGCGACTGTTGCCACCGTCTACGACAAAAATGGTATTAGCACTGTTGATGGCAATCCCAACAGGACGATCTAACTCCCCCGCCCCATTGCCTAAACTGCCCCACTGCCTGATGAAGTTGCCATACATATCGAACTTCTGGATACGATTGTTGAATGTATCGGACACATATACATTGCCTACACTGTCAGTGGCAATCCCCAATGGCTCCTTAAACTGGCCTGGGGTCGTTCCATTAGATCCCCACTTGGCCTGAAAAGAGTGACTGACGGGTTGCAGCGAGGTCTCGAAAGCTTGTAGGGTGTTATTGCCCAGGTCCGCCACATAGACAATCGGCTGTGCGGTGGCAACGTTGCTCACCGCGATCCCGAAGGGTTCGCTGAAAAATCCACGGCAGTTTATGAAGGACACATTGCAACTGGGGCCTGTCTTGCCGTATTTACCAGCAAAGCCACCTCTCCAGTCGAACTTCTGGATACGCGCATTACCTTGATCCGCGACATACAAGAAGCCCGCCCGGTCGACCGCCAGCCCTTCCGGTTGTGCAAATTGTCCGTCCGCACCGCCAAGGCTGCCAAAGGCGCGAACAAAAGTTCCCGTGGAGGTGAACTTCTCAATGCGATTGCCACCGTAGTCGCTGACATAGACATAGCCCAGCGGGTCGATTGCTACACCAATGGGAAGGAGGAAATGGCCCGGCCCACTGCCTAAACTGCCAAAGGTTCCTTGGCTAACACCAGCCGTGTTGAACCGCTGGACACGATTATTGCCCTCTTCCGTAACATATAGCTGCCCATTCAAGGGGTTGAAGGCCATTTGATCAGGATGATTTAACTGGCCCGGACCAGACCCGGCAGTGCCAAACTGACTGATAAACGCACCAGTGCTTTTGTTGAAGCGTTGGATACGATTGTTTTCTCGGTCAGCAATGAACACATCCGTGCCGACCAAGGCAATACCCGATGGATTATTAAACAGGCCGGGGCCTGTACCAGCAACACCGAGTGTGCCATAGGTCTGAATGAGCGAACCGCTTGGGCTTAATTGCTTGACTACCTGTAAGCTGAGATCTGCTTCGAAGATATTGCCGCTGCTGTCAGTCGTTAACATCCAGGGGAGGACCACGGTTGGATTGGTCGCCACAAGCGATAGGAAATGATTGCTGCGCTGCGCATCCAGCGGTGACGCGATGAGCGGGGCGGTGCGGCTGCCTTTGCCGCTGAACGCTGTCACACTCGATTGATCAGGTTGTAGCGTTGGCACGCTAGCATTGGTGTTCGGCTGGTCTGCTGGGTTAACCGTGGGCGGCACAGAAGTACCACCCTGTCCGTGCATGGGGGCACTGTTCAACATGAATACTAAACCTGTCACCATCAGCACGATAAATACTCGGTACTGCTTCCAACGAGATTCCGTTATCATCATAAAATCTCCATGAGTTCACGACTCCAAGCCACAGTGGGTAGCGTAAATGAGCAAGTTTCAGAAGAGAGCACCATGTTAGTAAGACTTACGCAAAGGAGCGCGAGAAACTTATGTACAGTACTTGAGTATGTCTCAAGCAATTCGCTCAACAAACCGCATTCACTATTTTTCAGCTTGCTTGATGACGGTACGTCCTCAATTGCGTTTGCTTACTCTCAAAATGCAATTTAGGTAAGTCCATACATTTACATTGTAAAAGACTAAAGAGAGTTACGTATCGTCCATTTGGACAACGAGTATTGTCCGTTCAGACAATGTACAGACGGAGAATGACAAATTGCATTCCTCCGCAGTATGATTAGATATCAAGAGGACATTTGAATGAATGCAAACATCGGCAATCAAAAAAACTTTGTTCGTCCATATTTGATAGCCGTCAGCCTGACCGTCGCTGGATACTATGTTTGGTGGTTATCGCCATTTAGTCTATACAACCTGACCCTTAAACATGCCCTAATTACAGGGGTACTACTGATTATTTATTTACTTGGATGTTGGTCTTGCGTGCGCCTTCCTTCAAAAAGGCTCCCCGTATACGTGTCCCTTCAGAGTGTAGCAATCTTCCTAATCGGCACCATAGGACAGGGGATGGCGATATCAGCAGTTTTATCAATGATCCTTGTCAGCTCAATAGTTATTTTCTACGACAATTTCAAGTGGGCTATTTTCACTCATATAATTTGCCTTAGTGTTATATTTTTAACTTTTATTGTATCAAACTATTTATTGTTAGATATACACGCTATTATTGCTGTAATATCAGGCGAAGCAATCGGTTTGATAGGCGCTATTCCATTCTATGGAGTTTTGTATTTACAAATGCGGTCACGCCGTTTAGCCCAGCATATGTTTCGAGAACTCGATAAGGCGAATCGTAAATTAGTTGTCTATGCCGAGCAGGTCGAACAACTTACCCTTTCAGTTGAACGTGCTCGCATGGCACGCGAACTCCATGACACGCTAGTACAGGGAGTTGCTGGAATGAGTTTGCAACTAGAAGGGCTTGGTGCTTATTTGGAGCAAGGAAATATTGAAAAGTCGCAGCAGATCGTAGCACAGATTAAAAGCCGCGCCCGTGCGGCCCTGAGCGACTCCCGGCGTGCAATCGATGAACTACGGATGGTATCTGATCGACCTGAAGATTTGCTAGGTGTAATTCGTGAAGAAGCGGAACGCTTTTCCGCAGCCACTGGTATTCCCTGCGTGCTTGACCTCCCACCCAGACTCACCTTGCAAACCTCTATCATGGAACACACACTACGCTGTATAACAGAGGCTCTCTCAAATATTGCTCGTCATGCCCGTGCGAAGCATGTTTTTATTGAGTTAAACGTAGTTGCCGATCAACTGACTTTACAAATCCGCGACGATGGCATTGGCTTTGATCGGATGCATGTGCCAGCGTCTGGACATTATGGGCTGCTTGGGTTACACGAACGGGCGCGCCTCGTAGGAGGGAAACTAGAAATCGAGAGTACTCTTGGAGCAGGCACGAGTATTCAACTGAACTGCCCGATTAAATAACAGGAAGTAAAGATGTATGACTGAAATTGCACCAATTCGCATTTTGTTAGCCGATGATCATCGGATTGTGCGTGAAGGACTACGACTGATCCTTGAATCAATGCCCGGCTTTGAGGTTGTCGCAGAAGCGGCAGATGGTGTAATGGCGGTTGAACTGGCGGAACAATTGGTACCACAGGTAATATTGATGGACTTACGTATGCCAAGGTTGGATGGGATAAGCGCAATTCAAAGCATTCTCCGCACCCAACCTACCATCGCTATCGTGATTCTCACGACATATAACGAAGATGATTTAATGCTGCATGGGTTACGTGCCGGAGCGCGGGGTTACCTGCTAAAGGATACCGATCGTGAAACCCTTTTCAATACCATTCGGGCAGCAGTGCGAGGCGAAACTTTACTCCACCCGAGTATTTTAGCACGAATGTTGTCGCTAACCGAGACACCTCTAGAAAGTACGCCTTCTCCTGAAACTGTATTGACCCAGCGCGAACTGGAAATTTTGGGGCATGTTTCCCAAGGCTCGCGCAATAAAGAAATTGCGCAACAGTTAAACATCACCGAGCGCACCGTCAAGGCCCATCTCGACAACATTTACTCAAAGCTTGGTGTCGATTCACGAACAGCAGCAGTAATGGTTGCAATTCAACATGGTTGGCTTTCATAAACTGATGATGAGATAAGATTATGCCCGTATGGTCAAAAAACTTCATCCCAACGGCCCCAAGCAGCTACGCAGCGCGGTAGTGGTCGTAAATAACTGAGGGTGGGGCAAAGGAATAGGTAGCGAGTGAGCCAATTCAGGTATA
>JBDTVG010000249.1:0-12302 GCA_040007395.1 Chloroflexota bacterium | reverse complement strand
CCGGCCGAGCTCCTCGCGATTCGGTTTTACGACGAACGGGTGTGATTCCAGCGCTTATGGCGAAATCACTATTTGGGATCTTGGCTCAGGAAAGATTGATCAAGTTACCGATATTGTAGCTAAATTGAATCGTGTTCAATCCAAACGCAAAGATCCAGTGATTGAGTTCGGGATTCATCACACGTTCTGGTTCGATGACCACACATTATTGATAGGGAGTTGGGCGATACGACATTTCCTCGACCCCCAAAGTTCCGATAGCTTTCAGCAAATGGCGAGTTACCAATGGCCCGGAGGCACTGAGCATCTACTAAATAATGCCAGATTAGATCAATGGCTCATGAATCCGATCTCCAAACAAATTGTCTACCAGACAGTAGATGAATCCTCTGGTAAAGTGCAATTCAGGCTGCAACTTGGGACTTTTGATGGGCGGCGTTTACAGCGAGGCTTATCTCTAGCACCGGGATGTCGCTTCAGTTGGTCACCGGATGGTCGTTTCCTTGCATATGCCACGCCCAACAGTCCAATGGATGTGTATTGGTGCCGAACCAGTTACGATAAAGGGTTTACTTTTGTTGATCCGAAGACTAACCGAATTAGCTCCTATCAAGCTACAGGAAATGTTGTAGGATTGGGATGGATTCCTGCACCCTAAATGTCTTAGATAACGGTCATTAAGAAAGCCAAGCCCTTGATTAAGTAGAGGAGATCATAAATGAACTACTCCGCAGCAAGCTACGGAGTATCAACTTCAAATCCACAGTCACGCGGCAAGCCGCGAGGAATTAGACCTGTATTGGATTAAAGTACTGAATTAGCGTGGTTATGTGGTATCTTTGCCTCATAATTCCGCGTAAACGTTAACAATATTTTGGTCGGAGACGAATAAACCTGATGTTTCCCCAACTGCCGCCGCAATGTGCCGACATGACCAACGCCTGCCGCTGGATGTCGAGCGCTTGCTTGGCCTCAACATAACAATTGGCGGCGGGGTGTTAGTGTTTGCCGCTAGTATGATAGTGATTTTGATCGGGATATTTAGGAACGGATTGAGCATACAGGATAAGGCTGATGGGCATATATCAAGAAGATGAGGATAGTGCAACACCAACACGCACCGAATTGATACACCTCGTTAATATCTGGCTGGATTTAGAAAAAACTATTAATGAAGAAATTGGTGCTAATCCACTAGATTTAGTTGGGATTCATGAACGCGGCAGAGGAGCAGGCGTGTCAATAGCCGCCTCAGATTTGCTCGAATTGTTAGGGTTTAACTTTGCTGACGACTCCCACGATGATGAGGCTTTTCAGTATTAACGAAATCGGCAGTACCAGCAAGGCAAAAGTCCTGAATGAGTAATAATGCAATGAGTGATCTAGAGCGTCATAACCTACGTGCATCAGCCTATGCCTATAGAGGAAGCTACAATTTAGCTATTCAAGAATGGACTGAGGTTATACGACTTAATCCAGACGATATAGCTTCTTATGTGTCACGAGGGTTAGCTTATACCGCTGTAGGCGATTATGATAAAGGGATTGACGATTGTAATGAAGCGCTTCGCCTCGATTCAAACTATGCACAAGCCTATGCTTGTCGAGGTTTAGCCTATATGGATAAAGGCGACTATGAGCAAGCCATTGCTGATTGCAATAAAGCACTCGCCCTTGATCCAACACTTGACGAAGTATATGCAAATCGTGCGTATGTTTATGCCAAGCAAGAAAACTATGCAATGGCAGTATCCGATGGTGAAAAGGCGTTGGAATTAGGAGTAGATCGGGGTAGTATTAACCTACAGCAAGCGGTAGAGAAGTGGCAGCAACAGGTCTAGCAATATGAGTGGGTTAGTAAATTACGATGTTGAAGGTCTATACGAAATTTTTAAGGCGTTTGTTGGAAAACGTCTCTGGATTAACGAATCGATTAGTCGCAACCGTGCGGCTGGACACGATAGACACTTTGCGACCAGTTCCAGATTTATGATGACCCTGAAGTCTGTCAGTTGGTCAATTAGTGGGGCAAACTTTTACCTAGATGGCACAGAGGGTTTTACATACAGCTTATCTTCTGAGCGCATTGTCCGGTTCAGTACTAATGAAACAGGTCATACAACTATCATTGAACAGTTTGAGAGTAAGACTGAACATGAAACAATACTTTGGTCAACCCCTTAGCCATCGCTAAGTAGTTATCTCGTTTCATTATTTTGCCCTCGCCTGACGCACATGCTACACTCGCCTCGTTACTTATTTCCACAATTTTGCAAGAATATTTTGGTCGGAGCCGAATAAAACCTTATGTTCCCCCAACTGCCGCCGCAATGTGCCGACATGACCAACGCCTGCCGCTGGACTTATTGGAACGTCGAGGGGACACAGCCCTTCATGTATGCGCTGATCGCCTTCGCGGTGCTGATCTTCGCGGGGCGGCTGTATCTGCGGATTCAGGCGTGGCGGCAGGGGCAAGGCGATCTCCCGCTTGACCATCTCGCGGAGCGTATCGGGCGCGTGATCAAATATGCGCTGGGGCAGTGGCGCATCCTGCGCGACAGTATCCCCGGCGCGATGCACCTTGCCATTTTCAGCGGCTTCACGATCTTCTTTGTTGGGACAGTGCTGGCAACGATTGACGCAGATGTGACGCTGCCCTTGTTCAATATCAAGCTGCTGTCCGGTACGTTTTATCTGCTCTACAAAGTGATCCTCGATGCGTTCAGCCTGATCTTCATGGTCGGGTTGAGCATTGCGCTGATTCGGCGCTTGAGCAAACTCACTAGCAAACTCACCTATAACGCTGGATTTGTGTGGGTGCTATTTCAATTGTGGCTGTTTGTGCTAACTGGGCTGCTCATCGAAGGGCTGCGCTTGGGCTATGTCGATGCGGTCTATGGGGCGAAGTTCTGGTGGGGGCAATATTCCATCGTCGGCTACTGGATCGGCAAGGCGGCCTTGGCGCTCAGTCCGACCCACGATTGGGCGAGTCCGGCGGGCGTCGCATTCTTGAATACACTGTTGGTCGTTCACCGGACAACATGGTGGTTTCACGTCCTGCAAGTGTTCGCGTTCATCGCGACCATGCTGGAAATGCCGCTGCGTCATATCATTTACAGTCCGCTCAACATTTTCTTTAGTTCGATGCGTCCCGCCGGACAGCTTGCTACGCTCAATCTTGAAGATGAAAAGATCGAGCAGTTCGGCGTTGCCAAGCTAACCGATTTCAGTTCGTTTCAGTTGCTCAACGGCGATGCGTGTACCGAGTGTGGGCGCTGTCAGGCGGCTTGTCCAGCCTATATGGCGGGGACACCGCTTAACCCCAAACAGGTGATTCTTGACATTCGCGACAGCCTGACCGCCTATCAGGGTTTGCTTCCGCTTGGTCCGCACGCAAGCGGCAATGAGACTCCCGGCGGCGATCTTCAGGTGACAGGCACACGCATCAGTGAGGGGGCGTTGTGGGCTTGCACAACGTGTCGCGCTTGCGTCTACGAATGCCCGGTGCTGATCGAGCATGTAGACTCAATTGTCGATATGCGCCGCGATCTGGTCATGATGGAATCGGACGCGCCGAAGTTGTTGCAGAACACGTTTACCAACGCGGAACGGTCAGGCAATCCTTGGGGCAATCGGGGTAGCCGTCTGGACTGGACAAAGGGACTCGACTTCGAGGTTCCCCTTTTGGCGGATAAAAAGCGATGCGACGTGCTGTACTGGGTTGGCTGTGCCGGAGCGTTTGATCCGAACAGCCAGCGCACAACTCGCGCCGTTGCGGAAATTCTCAATAAGGCGGGCATCGATTGGGCGATCCTCGGTGAAGAAGAACACTGCCATTGCGAATGGGCGCGACGCGGCGGCAATGAACCGCTCTATCAGGCAAGCGCGCAGGCCAACATTGAAACGTTTAACCAGTACACATTCAATGTAATCATTACGCACTGCCCGCACTGCTTCAACACGTTTAAGAATGAGTTTCCGCAGTTTGGCGGCGACTACAAAGTCGCGCACCACAGCATCTATATCGCCAAGCTGATTCAAGAGGGCAAGATCAAGCCGCACCTAACCCGCGACGAAACGATCACGTTCCACGACTCGTGCTATCTGGGGCGCTACAACGGTGAATTCAACGCGCCGCGAGCCATGCTCGATTCTGTCCCCGGTGTGAACGTGATCGAGATGGCACGCAGCCGTGAAAAAGGCTTATGCTGCGGCGGTGGCGGGGCGCAAGTCTGGATGGAAACGCATCAGGAACACCCAGTCAACCAGATTCGGTTGGAAGAAGCCATGAGTACAGGCGCATCCACCGTCGCGGTGGCCTGCCCATTCTGCACGGTCATGCTCGGCTCGGCGGCACAATCAAAGGGCGTGACTGACCAAATCGCTGTGCGCGATGTGGCGGAGATCGTCGCTGGGGCGTTGTAATCGGGGCGACTGGGGTAAACGCATCGAATCAAAAACAAGAACCATTCAGCGGACAGGGCTTGCCCTGTCCCTACAGCCAGCCAATTTTGCAGGGGCAACGCCTGCGTTGTCCGCGTCCAATCCCTCATTGCTGTGCGCTTATTTTTGAGGCGTTTGACCTGGTCTTGCTATTGCGCCAACTCGAAAATACTGTAGAATAAGCGTGGTAGTGTTCGGCAATCGAATACAGACGATCAAGGTGCTCATCGCCCCGGATGGCAGAGCATAATGGCGAAGCTGGTGAAATCCCTCGTGGATCAGTCCAGCACTGTCCCGCAACTGTAACGTGAGGTTAACTCACGGAGTCAGGTCGCCCACCTTCATCGTGTTCCAACCTTCGTGGTAAGGGGTAGGGAACATGACACACTAACTGCCAGTATTGGTGGTTAGTCATTATTGTCAGAAGTTCCAACCCCGGTACAGTCGATTTAGCTATCGACTGCCGGGGTTTTGCGTTAGCGGAAATTGGCGCAGTTAGCCCCTGATCCACGCTTACACAGAAGGATCAGGTTATGAGTGTGTTTTCTGGCGCGAGATCGGAAACACCGTTTTTACTGGCACATCAGACGGTAGCCCAGCGACGGCGCAATGTTTGCGCGGTGCTAGGGGTGCTGCTGCTTGGCTCGATCATCCTCTCGGCGGCAAATGGTCCTGCCAATATTGCTTACGGCGATGTTGTCCGGCTGCTGCTGCACGGCGTGGGCTTGCCCGTCGGCCTCGATCTTCCGCAGAGCAGTTACGTCATTGTCACCACGATCCGCTTGCCGCGCATCCTGATCGGGGCGGTGGTCGGGGCGGCGTTGGCCTGTTCCGGCGCGACGATGCAGGGCGTATTCCGCAATCCCCTTGCCGATCCGGGGTTGCTAGGCGTGACGGCTGGCGGCGGCTTTGGCGCGGTGCTGGTCATTGTCACGGGGCTAGCAACCTTGAATCTGTGGGTGCTGCCTGCTGCCGCTTTTGCGGGCGCGTTTGGCACGACGATACTGGTCTACGCACTTTCGACGGTGCGCGGACAGAGCGACACGACCACCTTGATTTTGGCAGGGGTGGCGGTGAGTGCTTTGCTAGGGGCACTTACGACGATTTTGATCCTGTTCGCCCGGAGCTATTTGGCAATTCAGGAAGCGTTAAGCTGGCTGTTCGGTGGGCTGCAAGGGCGCGGCTGGGATCATCTGATCATCGCTACTCCGCCAGTCTTAGCGGCGTTGTTGGTCACGTTCGCCTACAGTCGCGATCTTAATCTGCTGCTGAGTGGTGAAGAAACCGCCCAAGCGCTCGGCGTGAATGTGCCACGTACCCGCCTAATCCTGCTGCTGCTGTCGTCATTAATGACAGGCGCAGCCGTGAGCATCGCCGGGGGGATTGCCTTCGTCGGGCTGATGATTCCCCACGCGCTGCGCCTCGTCGTTGGGCCAGATTACCGCGTGCTGCTGCCCGCCAGCGCACTCGGCGGCGCGGTCTTTCTTGTCCTCACCGATACCGTCTCACGGCTGATTCTCCAACCAGAAGAACTGCAAGTCGGCATTCTAACCGCCTTAATCGGCGCACCCTTCTTTTTGTTTTTGTTATGGCAGCGCCGCCAAACGGTAATGCTTTAAGCGCAAGGAGTCTTATATGAAGTCGTTTTCACGTTGGTCTATTGTTTTTGCCGCATTTGTTATATTGGTCAGTGCGAGTGCATTCGCGCCTGTGCCATCGGCGGGGATCGCGCAAGCCGCTACTGAAGTCGCTTACCCACCCGGCAGTTTTCCGCGTAACATCAAAGACAGCATTGGCACTGCGATCACGCTCCCAGCCAAGCCAGTTCGCATCGTGTCCGCCTATCTGGGCGCAGATGAAGTGCTGTTCTCGCTGGTCGATCCATCGCGCATTGTGGCAGTTACCTCGTTTGCCCTCGATCCGGCGATCAGCAATGTGGTTGAGCAAGCCAAAAAGATCCCGAATCAGCTAGCCAAAACTGACCCCGAAGCGATTATCTCCTACAAACCGGATCTGGTGCTGATCTCCAGTTTCACCGATGCCGGGGTGATCAAGCAACTTCGCGATGCTGGCTTGCCCGTGTTCCTGCTTGCCAACTACAACACAATCAAGGACATCGAAGATAATATCACGCTGATCGGCGTGGCGACGGGTGACGAAGCGCAAGCCTCCGCCATTGTCGCTACAATGGAACGCAAATTCGCTGCGGTTGCCCAAGCTGTAAAGAACGTCAAGCCGCTGACGGTGATGTACTATTCACCGGATGGCTACTCCGACGGCCCCGGTACGACGATTAATGAGGTGTTTATGCGGGCTGGCGGCATCAATGTAGTGGTGGCAGGCGGTGTCAAAGATCCGTTCCCGCAGTTGAACGACGAATTTGTCGTTACGCAAGATCCTGATGTGATTCTGCTGGCAGGCTATAACAGTTATGCGCCGGGGTTCCTCGATAAGTTCAACAAGAATCCAAGTTTCCAGACACTCAAGGCGATCAAGAATAAGCGTGTCTATGTCTCGAATGATGCACACCTGAGCGCCGTCTCACAGTACATCGCGGATGGCGTATCCGATGTGGCAGCGGTGCTTTATCCTGATGTTTACCAGCCCACCCCAGAAGCGACCATGAGCGCGACGACTACCCCATGACCACCGACGCAAGTCTGATTCAGGCTAACCGGATCAGTTACCAAGTCGCGGGGCGCTTTTTGCTATGTGATGTATCGCTATCACTCAATGCGGGTGAAGTCGTGGGGCTGATCGGGCCAAACGGCGCGGGCAAATCGACTCTGATCAAGGTGCTGGCAAAGCTGCGTAACCCAAGCAGCGGCGAAGTTACGCTGCGCGGACAGCCAATCACGCAGTATACGCTGCGCGAGACGGCTCGCTTGATTGGACAAGTGCAGCAAAGCGCGATCCTTGATATACCCTTTAGCGTGCAAGAAGTGGTAGCGATGGGCCGCAACCCGCATGTAGGCCGCTTCGAGATCGAACAAGATCATGATCGCGCAGTGGTCACACAAGCCATGCGCCTGACCAATACACTTGATCTGGCAGACCGTCGCGTCAATACGTTGAGTGGCGGCGAACGTCAGCGGGTATTTCTGGCGCGGGCGTTGGCTCAGGAACCCGCGATCTTGCTACTTGATGAACCGACCAGCAACCTTGACATTCGCCACCAGATCGAAATCCTGACGCTGGTACAGCAACTTACCCGTCAACGCGGACTCGGTGTACTGATCGCGATTCACGATCTGGCGCTGGCGGCGCGATTCTGTGATCGCCTGATTCTGCTGGACAGCGGACAGGTGATTGCAGATGGCACTCCGGAAGCGGTGCTCACGGCTGACCATCTGGCAAAGGCGTTTGCCGTCCTCGCTCAACCCTACTACGACCCCTTCACCCACGATCTCAAACTGTCGATCAATGTGGATAAGATCGATCAAATGTTGGCATGATCGTCTGGAAGTCCCTCTCTACGTAGTGGAGAGGGATTTAAGGTGAGGATGGTTTCAAGGTATTTGCCCCGTGCTAAACTGGATCAAGCCGCGCCGCCCATTGATTCGCTAATCGGCATCATTTGTTGACTATAGAGGTTCGTGAATATGGAAACAGCTTTGAGACTGGCTAATCAATTCATTTCTGGCACCCTCGTAGCTATAGACTTTAAGAAAATGTTTATGCAGTTTTGGAGAGAGATAAGAGATGACCAACACTTGGCTGCAAAGAGACATCCTGATTTGGTGGAAGAACGAAATAAGCTAGAGCAAAAACGCCTACGCGGTGAAATTAGTGAGGATATTTTTTTAGCGGTTTATCAGCAGTTAAGTCAACAATTGTATGAAGGCTGCAAAATTCTGCCCTTTACAAAGGAAGCTAGGCTTTTAGACAGACTCTTTGCCGCTGTGGAACTGTATAGCCCTATTGAGTCTAGAGACGAGATACATACAGACGAAAAGGTGCTGCTTGAAAAGGTACAGCAGATAGTTAGGGAATCTTAAGATAATCTCCTAGAGAGTGGTTAGTTTAGATTTCTAAACTTGCTCTGGGATTAGGTGAATTTTCAAGGTATTTCCCCGCGCTAAACTGGATCACGCCGCGCCGCCCATTGACGCGCCAATCGGTCTCAAGCCTGTCTAGTTGCGCTGCAAGGCCGGGACGCAATCCCACAACCGGATCGCTTTTCAGAGAGCGTAGCGCCAACAGTGGGGCAGGAAAGTAACTCAGCACCGAAGCGAACGGCGTTTCCGGCTCCCAGATGGCATCCCCAACGATGCGCCGATAGTTCGCATCGCCCTTGACGATAACCAGCGACGCGCCCTCGAAAGTTTTAGCTAATCGCGGTGGCAGTTCCCAGAACCACCGACTGCTATTCCAGTACAGATCCGGCGCTAATCGCAGCCGCCCTTCGGCAATCGCGCCGCGCAGCCTGATCGCCAATGCGCCGGAGTTGCCGCTGCGTTCGCTCAGTTTGTCCAGAAAGGCCAATGCGTCAGGGACTGTCGTATCGCTCACAAAAGTCGGGTGCATCTTGACATGGATAATCACGCGAGCTGCAACGGTGTCCAGTAGCGCATCGGTTAGGGCACAATCGGCGGCTAACTCCGTGCCTGTGTTATCCGCGATGATATGCACCGTTCCGCGTCGGGCAAGCAGTTGTTCGACAGCTTGGGCGGTGTCATCTGCGATCAAGTCATCGGCTGTCCAGTTGCGCCCATGCGCTCTCGATGCTGCATAACTCAGATCGATCCGATTGCCCCACAGGGTATATTGCAGCAGGGTCGCCAACCGTTCGTCAGTGGGTTCTTTTTTCGTCGCCAGTGCCAATTCCAGAAAAGACCACAACGCCGGATCTGCCAGTTCTTCGGCTTTCTTCGGCGCAAACGGATCGCGGCCTGTTTCCCACCACTGCACCGCTTGAATCAAGTGGCGGTAGAAAAACACCTCCGCAAAGAACCATTCGCTGTTCTGCCATGTACTTCCGGCGTGATCAGCGCAGCTTGCCGCCCACTCGTCATAATCCGGCGCAGGCAGATCGAGCAGGGGGATCGGTGCGTTATCGATCAGCGTTTGGCGCAAAGTTTCGAGCGCCCGTTGGATTGGCGCGGGGTAATCGGGGTTGAGAGCAAGCACTTCTTGGATCACCGCCGGGACACGCACCTTGATGGTGTTGCGGGCGAAGGGATTGCTTTCATCAGTCCGAATCGGGTTGGGTCGAGAGTCAAAACTAGGCTCTAGCATCGAGTCTCCTGTGCGATCTTGTTTCGATTTTCGCGGGGTACGCCTATAATTAAGCACATAAGAGTAACCTATTTAGATCGGCTTAGAAATTAAAGGAGATAAGGTCAATGGTAGACGTAGCGACTCCGACAAATACCGACGACTGGTATTATCCGTCGGACGAAATTAAGAAAAATGCCTATATTCCCGATTATGAGGCGATTTATGCAGAAGCTCAAAAAGATCCACTAGCCTTTTGGGCCAAGCAAGCCGAAGAACTCCACTGGTTCAAGAAGTGGGACAAAGTGCTGGACGATTCCGAAGCGCCCTTCTACAAGTGGTATGTCGGCGCAAAAACCAATATCGCCTACAATGCGCTGGATCGCCATGTCGAGACGTGGCGCAAGAACAAGATCGCGCTCATTTGGGAAGGCGAAGCAGGCGACTCACGTTCGTACAGCTACTATCGGCTGTGGCAGGAAGTTAACAAGTTTGCCAATGTCCTGCGGAGTATGGGTGTTGCCAAAGGGGATCGCGTCACGATCTATATGGGGCGCGTGCCTGAACTGGTTATCGCGATGCTAGCCTGTGCGAAGATCGGCGCAGTTCATAGCGTCGTCTACGGCGGCTTCTCTGAACAGGCGTTGGCGGATCGCATCGAAGACGCACAGAGCAAAGTGCTGATCACGCAGGATGGCGCATGGCTGCGCGGGCAGATCGTCGAACTGAAGAAGATCGCCAACGAAGCGGTCAAGCGAAGCGCCGTTGTCGAACACGTCATTGTTTATCAGCGCACTGGGCATGATGTCTACATGGAGCCGGATCGCGACTACTGGTGGCACGATCTCATGGCGCTACCGATTGCCTCGACGCGCTGTGTTACCGAAGTCATGGACGCGGAAGATCCACTGTTTATCCTGTACACATCCGGGACAACGGGCAAACCCAAAGGTATCTTGCACACGCACGGCGGCTATCAGGTTTATACCAGTACGACGCTCAAATGGGTCTTTGACCTCAAAGACGATGATCGTTGGTGGTGCGCCGCTGATCCCGGTTGGATCACCGGACACAGCTATATTGTTTACGCGCCGCATATTCTGGGCGCGACGAGCTTCATGTACGAAGGTGCGCCGACTCATCCCTACCCGAATCGCTGGTGGAAGCTGGTCGAATACTACGGCATCACCGTCATGTACACCGCGCCTACTGCGATACGAGGCCTGATGCGCTTCGGCCCCGCGTGGCCTAATCGCCACGATCTATCCTCGCTGCGATTGCTGGGGTCTGTCGGTGAGCCGATTAACCCCGAAGCATGGAAGTGGTACTATGAAGTCATCGGCAAGAGCCGCTGCCCGATCATGGACACATGGTGGCAGACGGAAACGGGCGGCTTCATGATCACGCCGATGCCCTCTACGCCGCTCAAACCCGGCAGCGCGACTCGGCCTTTCCCCGGCATCGATATTGACGTGGTGGATGAGGAAGGCAACTCGGTTGCTGACGGTGAAGACGGCTTGTTGGTCATCAAGAAGCCGTGGCCTTCCATGCTGCGGACGGTCTACGGCGATCCCGAACGCTACAAGAAGCAATATTGGAGCAAGTTCCCCAATATGTATCTAGCGGGCGACTCGGCTCGTCGCGACAAAGACGGCTATATCTGGATCATCGGGCGCATCGATGACGTGATCAAGGTCAGTGGCTATCGGCTTGGCACGGCAGAGGTCGAAAGCGGCTTGGTCAGCCATCCGGCAGTTGCCGAAGCCGCCGCGATTGGCTTGCCAGACGAATTGCGCGGCAATATCATCTATGCCTACTGCATTTTGCGGAACGGCTTTGAACCGTCGCCACAGCTTGAAGAAGCGCTCAAAGATCACATTCGCCACGAGATCGGCCCGATTGCCGTTCCCTCCAAGATCGAGTTTGTGACGGCGCTGCCCAAAACGCGCAGCGGCAAGATCATGCGGCGGGTGTTGAAGGCACGCGCTACAGGCCAACCCGAAGGCGACATCAGTACGCTGGAAGAATAGAGGGTAGAGAACATTGTCATCCTAAATCCCTCCCTATACGGGGAGGGATTTTCGAAATCGTCTTATAGCGATTGGGGAATAGGAATGAGCAGTTCTTCAATACGGGATGACTTGATGAATGTTTTTGATTTTGATATAGGTGATTTATCAAAAAATCGGAATAACCAACTCAGTCAACACCAATTGTCAAAACTCCGTCGATTACGCATAGAATCGAATATAGTCCCTATATCCCTAGCTATCTTTTTTGGCGGGGGATTTATCGTAGAGTTGTATAATTTGATTGCACGAACTTCGACATCGACTAGTCTACCAACCCTTGTTTTTCTTTTCGCTGGAATGCTTCTCTTTTTATATCTAACTGTCTCAAGATGGATAAAATTAACCCAAGACATCGTACACAAGAAAGTGAAAGTTACACAAGGGAAAATTACAACCGGGGGCGCAGAAACGCGAAACGTAGGATTTTATAGTACAGGATTCAGAGTAAACTTAAATGGTCTAGTTTTTATAGTACCTAGTGCAGCAAGATCAGTGCTGGTGCAAGGGAAATTATATGCTAGTCACCCGACACCTACCAACCACAAGGATGAAAGTTAGGCAGAGCGCCAA
>JBDTVG010000248.1:0-25704 GCA_040007395.1 Chloroflexota bacterium | reverse complement strand
CCCCTTCGAGTCGGCGGCGATCGCGGTGCGAACCGCGTTGAGCAGATTCAGTGGTGCGGATGAGTTGACAGGATGCAATTGCACAATCGCATAGTTCGCACTCACATCCAACACGCCAAAGCCTATGCCAAACAGCAGAGTCGCTAGCAGCGCCAGCGGGAGACTAGTCGCCGCACCCAACAAGACCAGCCCACTGCCCAATAGCAGCGGTCCACCGATCAGCAAGTAACGAGCATTGATACGATCCAGCAAACGTCCTGCAACGATAATGCTGAGTAACGCGCCAAAAAACTGCACGGAAGTAAACACGCCGCCGTCTTCGAGCAAGACGTGATAGCGCTGAGTCAAGCTTGGTAAGGTTGGGCCAAACAAGGTTGCGGAAATTCCAAGCGGCAAGAAAGAAGCATAGCAAGCGGCACTGGCAAGCTGGGTACGGTTCATCATATTTATTTGGTTTGTTTTATCTCTGAAGCGGAGATGTTATTTAGGCAAAGCAAAATGGCAATTTGTATTGGTTTGTCCAATCCATTGTCAAGTAATCGATAGTACAGGTTGCCTAGAATAATGTCAACGAGATTTCGCTTTTATCCATTTTAACAATTAGGCGTACCGTCTTTTTGCCATAGCATAAAAAAATTGTATATAATGAATTTTAAGCTCTTTTAAAGGGCATCATAATCCAATGATCGGCATCCGTGCTTTAGCTGCGATAGTGCGATATTCATTGCATTGTCAAACTGCATTGTCAAAGCCCCACCTGCTCACGATCCCGATACAAAGTGCCACTGTCTGAATCGCCGCCGCCGATTAAGAAACATGCAGCAAGGAAGGTGCTAATCTCAGTAGTCTGATACACAGTTAGCCCACGAAATTGAAGATTTACAGAGTTTGTCCTTAGCAAAAGGAGTTTGAAACATGCATAGAATGTACAGATTGCTCCCTCTGATTATCGCTCTTGTGATCATCATCCAACCTGCCCAGATCGTGACCACCAAAGCACAGGACAACACCACGGGTGTTGTCATTGAAGGTAACTTTGGTGGAGATCCTAAGAATCTCAACCCACTGCTGGTTGGCGATGCCTCTTCGCAACGCATCGAGACACTGCTGTTTCCACCTTTGGTTGGCGTAGATCCTAAGACTGCCAACTTTGCCCCTAGCGGCAAATTTCCCGGCGCAGTTGCCGAGTCGTGGACAATTTCGTCCGACCAACTCACTTACACCTTCAAGCTCCGCAAAGACTTTAAGTGGAGCGACGGTCAACCTTTGACCGCAAAAGATTTCCAGTATTCATACGATGCAGTGGTCAGTGGTAAGGTCGATTCAAACCTGACCGGGCCAACTCAGGAAAAAATTGTCAGTGCCAAAGCACTCGACGATTACACCCTTGAGGTCACATTTAAGCAGGCAAGCTGCACGGCTCTGGCTGACGTGGGCAATATCTACGTTGTGCCCTCGCACATGTTCAAGCCTGACTTCAGCGACATCAACGATGGGCCGTTCGATACCAATCCTAGTGTTACGGCTTCGGTATTCAAGTTCAAAGAACTACGCCCCTCGGAGCAAGTGACGCTGGTTGCCGATCCCAATTATCCCGATCCACTAGACGGCAAGGTCATGCCACAGGGTTATATCTACAAAGCTGTTCCCGATGCAACCGTCCAAATTGAACAATTCTTGGCAGGTCAGATTAATGTGGTTGATGGCCCAATCGTAGGTCGTCGCGACGACATCAAGAAAGATCCCAGTAAGTATCAAGCCTACGATTATCCCGGTAACTCATGGGACTATGTGGGCTGGAATCTGGCTGACCCAGCGAATCCCAAGAGCGCGGTAGATGACAAAGGCAACGCGACGAACGCCGATCAGGGTCATCATCAGTTCTTTGGCGATGTCCGTGTCCGTAAGGCGTTGGCACTGGCGGTCAATGTTGATGAGATCATGAAAAAAGCTGTCTTTGGCTATGCAACGCGGATGCCTTCTGGCGTCATTCCTGCGTCGTGGGCCTTTGACAAGGATCTCAAGCCGCTGCCCTACGATGTCGAAGCCGCTGGCAAACTGCTCGATGAAGCGGGCTTCCCGAAGGGTGCGGACGGTCTACGTGTCGCGAAGGGCGCTATGTATGCCAAAGATGGTACACCCTTCAAATTCACGATGTATACCAATGCTGGCAATCCACGCCGTACTGCGGCAGGCTCGATTATTCAGGACGAATTGAAGCAGATTGGCGTAAGCGTAGACTTCCAGCCGATTGACTTCAATACCCTCATTGACAAGATCAATGCTCAGACCTTCGATTCCTTCCTGCTGGGCTGGCAAAACAGCTACCCCGACGATCCCGATCTGACCTCGCTGTTTACTCCAGTAGGTGATATTGTCGGCAGTGGTCAAAACTCCACGTCCTATAACAACCCAGAGTTCACCAAACTCGAAAAAGATGGACTGTTCCTGCCCGGTTGCGACCAAAAAGGCCGTGCCGACATCTACAAGAAAGCCCAGAAGATTTTGCAGGATGACCAACCCTACATGTTCCTGTATGCGACCAACGGTGAATTTGCGGCGAACGTGAGTGTCGGGAAGTTCAACCCCTATCCGTCCAACTTTCTCTGGAACGTTGATCAGTGGGTCGTTAAAGCAACCGTCATCAGCAAATAGCCTTCTAGCATCTCGTTAGCGCTATTGCTCAGTAGTCGTGCGGCAGGTGGTATTAATCCCTAACATCAGCGGATTTTTGCCAACTGCTGCACGATCTAAATTCTTATAAGTGCTGGTCAATACTTGACCCTTTTACCGCTTTATATTTTGGAATGTTCTTTGAGCCATCGACAATAAACTTATGAGGGTTTAGCATGACACGCTATATCATTCGACGATTGATCTATTCAATCCCGATCCTGTTAGGGGTTACTATCCTCACTTACGGCATGATGACAGTTGCCTTTCCGCAAGGCCCCGTCGCGGCGATGTCTTTTTCGCCAAAATCTACGCCCGCCCAACGCGCCAAATTGACTGAACAACTCGGTCTGAACGATCCGCCTGTGGTGCAATACTTCAAGTGGCTGGGCCGGGTATTGCAGGGCGATCTGGGGAGGTCATTTGCTGCCAAGCGCAATGTCAGTGACTTGATTTGGGAACGAGCCAGTGCCACGGTTGAACTTGGTGGGTTATCCCTGCTGCTAGGAGTGATAATTGGCGTGCCGATTGGCATTTGGGCGGCTGTTCGGCAAGGATCGTGGTTCGATAATATTACTCGTGTTGCGTCGGTGATTGTTAGTGCTATTCCGATCTTCTGGCTAGGGATCATTTTGATTCTAATCTTTGGCTCATGGCTGAATATATTGCCAATGGGAGGGCGTTTTCCCACCAACCTATCTGGCGAGTACACCCTTTGGGAACGCATCCAGCACCTGATTTTGCCCGTGTTTGTGCTGACGGCAGGCGACATTGCAGTCTTGTCGCGCTATATGCGAGCGGCTACACTTGAAGTGAGTCGTCAGGACTACATCCGTACCGCGCAGGCCAAAGGGTTAAGTGAACGTGTCGTATGGTTTACTCATGCCGCCCGCAATGCCCTGATCCCGCTAGCGACCTTTCTTGGGCCAGCACTCGTAGGATTGCTCAATGGAGCGATCATTACCGAAACGATCTTTTCGTGGCCCGGTTTGGGGCGCTTGACCTATGAAGCAGTCACGCAACTGGATTACCCAGTGGTTATGGCGACAGTCCTAATCGGGGCTATATCGACGGTGTTTGGCTATCTGCTCTCCGACATCCTATATGCACTCATCGATCCACGCATCCGTTACAGCTAAGCGAGGGCTGCTCTACCATGACAACAGAATTAACCAACGAAACGGATGCTATTGCTAAGAGCGCTTCACAAGCCGCCCCGAATATTATCAGTTTGTCCAACTCACCCAGCGAAGAAATCATCCGAGGGGTTGGCGATTCGCTATGGATAATTGCGCTGCGTCGCCTTCGACAGGATCGTCTGACAATGGTGGCAATTGGCGTACTGTTGTTTCTGACAGTCCTTTCTTTTTCCGCGCCACTGTTTGCTGCTGCGCTGCAAATCGATCCTGATCGGGTCGGCACAGGCGAAGCCTTCACCCCGCCCTTTACAGGTCGCCATTTTCTCGGTACAGATGATCTGGGGCGCGATCACTTTATCCGGTTGCTATATGCAGGCCAGATCTCTCTAGGGATCGCTTTCACCGCTGCGACGCTGGCACTGATTCTGGGCATTGCGTTGGGAGTCTATACTGGCTACTATGGCGGGTTAGTCGATGACCTGATGAACTGGTTCATCTCTACGCTGGATTCGATCCCATCGCTCTTTTTGCTGATCCTGATCTTCTCGCTGTTCAGGCCGGGGCCACCCGCCATGATTCTGGTGTTAGGTATTCTCGGCTGGACGGGAACCATGCGTCTGGTACGCGGCGAAACATTCTCGCTGCGTGAGCGCGAATTTGTCATCGCGGCGCGTTCCATTGGGGCATCGCCCTTCCGCACGATGTTTGTCCACATTGCCCCAAATATCTTTTCGATCATCATTGTCACGATGGCCTTGAACATCGGCGGGTTGATCCTGACCGAATCGGCGTTGAGCTTTCTCGGCTTCGGTGTCAAAATACCGACGGCAAGTTGGGGATCAATGCTCACCGATGTGCAGACCTTCTATACTAAAGGCCCCTATTTGGCGGTTGCGCCCGGTCTGCTAATTATGATTACGGTGCTGTGTCTGTTCATTATCGGAGATGGCCTGCGCGACGCATTCGATCCGAAACTCAAAGAGAAAGCCTGAAAATACTTGAAAGAAAAGGATAAGGCCATGCC
Organism: Chloroflexota bacterium; assembly: GCA_040007395.1. GTDB lineage: Bacteria > Chloroflexota > Anaerolineae > Aggregatilineales > UBA2796 > DATGFK01. The sequence continues at coordinate 20,868 of JBDTVG010000248.1, read as the reverse complement.
TGCCTATACCAAAGTTAGCCAACAGCATATCGCAGAACTTACCGCCTTACTGGATGCGGAGCGCGTTTCGGCACGTACCGCCGATCTTGATCTGCACGCCCGCGATCAATCTTTGCACGCCGCCCACCCACCAGAGATCGTTGTCTGGCCTGAGACTACCGAAGAAGTGAGCCGAGTGCTGAGTTATGCGAATACGGCGTGTATTCCGGTCACGGCGTGGGGCGCTGGCACCAGCTTGGAAGGGAATCCGCTGGCTGTCGAAGGCGGCATCATGATGGATCTGGGGCGCATGAACAAGATCCTCAATGTGCGGGCTGAGGATTTTCAGGTAGATGTGCAACCGGGTGTAACACGGATCGAGTTAAACAAAACGCTAGCCCGTTACGGTCTGTTCTTTCCGCCTGATCCCGGCGCAAATGCCAGTATCGGCGGCATGGTCGCCAACAATTCGTCAGGCATCAAGACGATCAAGTATGGCGCGACCAAAGATAACGTGATGCGGCTGGAAGTCGTCCTTGCCAATGGCGAGATCCTGCATGTTGGCACTCACGCCCACAAAGATTCGAGCGGCTATGATCTGCTGCATTTGTTTATCGGTTCAGAAGGAACACTCGGCATTGTCACCGAAGCGACTCTGAAACTCTCTCCGGTTCCCGCGAATTTTAGTGCGGTGCTAGCGGCCTTCGACAGCATCGAAGCGGCAATACAAACCGTTGTCGATATTGTGGGAGCAGGGCTAGACCCTTCGGCGCTCGAATTTCTGGATACCGAAACCGTCCGGGCGATGAGTAATGACAAAGGGCTTGGACTGGTCGAAAGCCCAACCGTGATCATGGAGTTTAACGGAACCAGCGATGATCAGGGCTTGGCAGAGGCAATGGCGATCTGCAAGGAAAATGGCTCCACCAAGTTTGAGTCCGCCAGTGGGCTTGAGGCCCGTAACCGCCTGTGGGAAGCGCGTCACCACATCCATGAGGCGCTGGTGCGGTTGCATCCGCAAGAGTTGCAGGTGATTCTGGATGTGGCAGTTCCTATCTCGAAATATCCCGAATTGGTTATGTATAGCGACAAAGTGCTGCTCGATCACAACACGCTCGGCTACAAATTCGGACACGCGGGCGATGGCAATTTACACGTTAACGTCATTTATGATCCGACTGCGCCTGTACAGATCGAAACGGCACAGGCGATCAACGCGCTCATTGTCGAGTACGCTATATCACTCGGCGGCACAGCAACAGGGGAACACGGAGTCGGGATTGGCAAGCGCAAATTTATCGTCCAACAGCATGGGGCAGCCCTCGGTGTAATGCGCCAGATCAAAACGCTGCTAGACCCGAACTGGATACTCAATCCCGGCAAGATTTTTATCTAACCGCCGTCATAGATACAGAGAGCCGATTCTTTAGCACGATCAGGCTAGTGGTTGCAAAGCACGCACCAGTTCGAGCACAAATCTTTGTAAGCCTGCGCCATCCTCATCCATGTGGTCAGGATTGATTTCCGTGATTACCAATCCTGCAAACTGGGGACTGGCGGCAAAAACTGCCAAGCTATCCATTGCCTCAGCAAATGTCAGTCCCTGATTGAACATCGGTACATCGGCAATCGGAAAGTCCACGAAGTCGATTACATCGACATCGAAATGGATTATGAATGGTTTGTGCTGTGCTTCGATAGTCGCCAATACCTCAACCGCTGCCAGCTTTGCCCGTCCGCGTACCGTTTCGACAGGATAATTTTGCATCGCATATTTCGCTAACACGATTTGTTCCGCGTCATCAGGCGGCATCGGCTCAAAGCCAAAGAAGATCATCTGTTCCGGTAACAGCAGAGGAAAGCGCGTCCCGATGTGGCTCAAGACCTCGGTTACACCCGTTTCACCTATCAGGTGAGCTACCCCCATTGAATCAAGGTTGCCTTCTGAGTTCGTGGCAGGCGTTTCAAGATCGATTCCGCCGTCAATGTATACCAATAGTACAGCGGGATCGTGCTGCACAAACGCCGCCGCTACCCCTACCGTAATGCTGCAATCGCCGCCAATGATTAGCGGTATCTCACCTGCATCGAGGATCGCGCCGACTTGTTTTGCTACATCTGTCGCTACTGCTACCACACGTTCTAGGTTTTGCGCTGTCGGATGCGCTTTATCGGGCGCGTAGCGTATACGTGGCAAATCTCCATGATCGACTACGTGGTATCCAGCCTGTTGAAACTGCTCGAAAAGGCCGGCTTTGCGAAGGGCGTGGGGGGCTTTCTCGATTCCCGGCGTTTTCGCTCCCGCACTTGATGGTACACCGAGCAGTCCAATTTTTCGTGTCATGGCTGTTATTCTCTCTCAGGATAGCTAATCGGGAAACGTTTAGAGGTCTATATTGCCATCGCGTGTCGGCTGATAGACCACTGAGCCGCTAGCAGCAAACGCCTGATACGCTTCAATGGCCTTGTCGGTCAGAACGTTGTTGACCAGTTCAACGCCACGTTTTGCCAGTTCTTTGTCCCATTCAGGATGGATCGGGCCTTCGTCGAATCCGGTGATCTGTTCCAGTTCGGGGCCGCTGCCCGCGATAACCAGCGACTTAATTCCTGACCACAGTACCGCGCCGTAGCACATGGCACATGGTCGCCAATTGACGACCAACTGATAGCTAGGCGTGGTAAAACTGCCTAGATCATACGTCCCCAAGATTTGCTGTGCCAACGAAAGGGTCATCACTTCCGCGTGCGCCGACGAGCAGTTGGAACTGACCACACGGTTGACACCGATCACAACAGGTTTGCCGCTGTCACGCTCAAATACCCCCGCCGCAAAAGGGCCACCTGTCCCATTCTCGAAGTTCAGCCGCGAGAAGCGAATGACGGCAGCCATACGTTCTTCAAGGGACGGTAGATAGGCTGGCAGATTCTTATGTTCTTCAACTGCCCAGTCAGGCAGCGAGAGTCTAAACTCACTAATCATGGCAGAAATATTCCCTCAAGGTTGTAACTATGTTTCCATCCACAAATTATAGCGCACCACGCGAAACTCTTTTCAAATGTTCCTAAAACCATTTATAACGCTCACTATGCCCCATCCGAAGTCGTTAAAAACGAAAATTTGTAGACATTGTGGCACTTACGTTTGTCCATGCTACAATAGTCCCGATTATCACAAACGACACAAAAGTAGACGCGATCCACCGTTTAGTTAACGGAAGGTTCGTGTGTTTCGCGTCAGGTTTAAGGAGCCAACCATGCAGGTTAACGAATGGATTTTCATTGGCATATTTTTTGCAATCGCATGGATCTTTCCTGCTGCACCGATTATCATGGCTCAACTGCTGCGCCCTAAGCGTTCTACAGTTGCCAAGATGGAAACCTACGAGTGCGGCATTGAGACCTCAGGCGATGCTTGGGTTCAGTTCAAAGTACAGTACTATCTGTACGCGCTAATCTTCCTCATCTTCGACATCGAAACGATCTTCCTGTTTCCGTGGGCAGTGGCCTATAACCAACTCGGCCTGTTTGCACTATTCGAGATGGTGATCTTTATCCTGCTGCTAGCGGTAGCGCTGGTCTATGCGTGGCGCAAGGGTGCGCTGGAATGGGCCTAGCATTGAACTTCATACAATGGCGCGTCTCTAGGATGGAGTGTTTGTTCAATGATTGAATTTCTCGTAAACCAAGGTTGGGACAAAGATGTGGCAACGGGCGTTGCACTGCTGTTGGGTGTAGTGGCAGTCAGCACTTTTGGCCTGCTGTGGATCATCCTCGGTATTTGGGTTGAGCGTAAGTTCGCTGGACGGGTTCAAGACCGTCTTGGCCCCAATCGGACTGGCCCCTATGGGCTGTTCCAGACGTTTGCCGATCTCGGCAAGCTGTTGACCAAAGAAGACATCACCCCACAGGGAGCCGATAAGGTCATTTACAATATGGCCCCGCTGATCTCGGTGGGCGCGGTGCTGCTGATCTGGGCAGTTGTGCCGTTCAGCAAAGAGTGGATCGGCTCCGACCTGAACGTGGGAGCGCTGTACTTTACGGCGGTTGGCTCCTTCGGCACGCTGGCGATCTTGCTAGCAGGCTGGGGCAGCAATAACAAGTATGCCCTGCTTGGCGCGTTCCGCGTGATCGCGCAGTTGGTCAGTTACGAAGTCCCGATGGTGCTTTCGATCCTCGTTCCAGTGCTGCTATCGGGAAGCATGAGTATGCAGGAAATCGTCAATAAGCAGAATATCTGGTATATCTTCGTCTCACCGATTGCAGCATTATTGTTCTTTATTTCGAGTCTGGCGGAAGTCGGACGTTCGCCCTTCGACCTGATCGAAGCCGAGTCCGAGATCGTCGCCGGGTTCAATATTGAGTACAGCGGGATGAAGTTCGGCATGTTCTACGCCGCCGAATTCCTACATGCCTTCACGATTTGCGTGTTAGCCTCGATCCTGTTTTTGGGCGGCTGGCGCGGTATCGGCGCAGAAATCCCCGGAGTCGCGGGATCGCTGCTCGGCTTTGTATGGCTGTTCACCAAAACATTGGGGGTCTACTTCCTACTCATGCTGATCCGCAATACCGTACCGCGTATCCGCATCGATCAGATGATGGCTTTCAACTGGAAGTTTCTAGTGCCGCTTTCGCTAGTGAATTTGCTAGTCGTGGCGTTTGTAGGCAAGATCCTCCAGCCCGATTATGTAGGAGTGACCGCTGCTGCAACGGCTTCAAGCGGACTGCTGTCGTTGGTCTACCAATTGTTAGGGCCGAATCTGATTGCCGAGATCCCACGCGCCGTGGTGATTTTTATTGCCAGTGTTATCCTCTGGTGGCTGGTCAGCATGGTCATGCAGCGCTACGCGATCTTTGAACATCTCAAGGCGCAAACATTGGTCAAAGAATATAAGCCTTATTCACCTTCGCCGGAACAGCCAACATCGGCACCAGTCCCTAGCGCCGGACGCTAGCCGAGTAAAGGGGAAAATTTCAATGCAGAATATCGATTTGATCCAGTGGATTGCCTTTGTAATCCTCTCCATTTTGGTGCTAGGCGGCGGACTGCTGGTGGTCACGGATCGCAACCTGTTTCACGGGGCGCTGTGGCTGTTGGTCAGTCTGTTTGGCGTGGCAGGATTATTTGTGATGCTGTCCGCGCCGTTTCTGGCAGCGGTGCAAGTATTGGTCTACATGGGCGCGATTGTCATCTTGATCATCTTTGCGATCATGTTGACGCGGCGCATGATGGGCATTCGTGAGTCGGTGAACGCCCGCTGGCCTATTGGTCTCGTGATGTCGGCGTTGGCGTTTCTGGTCGTCTCGTTTATCTTGACGCTGGCCTCAAGTTCGCAACTGCTGGCTTACCCAGCAAATGTGGCTGTCCAACCGGACAGCCTGATCAATTTTGGTAAAGCGCTCGTCGATACTAACCAATACGCGCTGCCCTTTGAACTGGCTTCGCTGCTGCTGACAGCGGCGCTGATCGGTTCCATCGTCATTGCCCGCGAAGACGGCTAACTGGATAAACACATTAGCTTCGTGGGTCGTTTGTTTTTCGCATAAAGTACAAGGCACAGTTACAAGGCTTAGAGGTGCAAAATGGTTCCCCTCAACGCTTATCTCATCGTCGCGGCAGGGTTGTTTAGCATCGGCATGTTTGCTGCCCTCGCCCGACGCAATGTGATCGCGATCTTGATGGGGGTTGAGCTAATGCTCAACGCCGTCAATATTAATCTAGTAGCTTTCTGGCGCTTCCTGACTCCTGCCACCGAAGCCTCTAGCGGCTTGAAGGTTGGGATGTCTGGACAGGCCTTCGCGGCGTTTGTCTTTGTGGTGGCAGCCGCCGAGGTCGCCGTTGGCCTTGCGCTGATCATCTCGATGTACCGCAACCGCCGCACAGTGATCGCCGAAGATGTTGACACACTAAGGTACTAAGGGATTATAGGGAATTTGCAATGAACTTTTCAGATCTAAATATCCTTCCCTGGCTCATTCCGATCCCGCCATTGGTCGCATTCTTTGTGATCATCCTGTTTGCGGGGCGTAGCAAACTGCTGACGCACATCATCGCCATTGGCGCTATTTTCCTGTCGTGGCTCATGAGCTTTTATGCTGTATACACCATCGTGACGCAGCATAAAGATTTAGGGACGGCGGCAGCACTAGGGGGCAAGGGCGTATTCGCTTCCTCAGTCACATGGCTGGTCAATGGGGCAACTGGCCCCGGTACGGCAACAGGGGCGCTGGGCATGGGCGTGATGCTCGACCCGTTGAACACGATTATGCTGTTCATGGTGCCGCTGGCCTGTTTGCTCATCTTTATCTACACCCTCGGCTATATGGCTCACGATCCGCGCAACACGCGGTTTTTTGCTTTCTTAAGCCTGTTCGCAGGGGCGATGCTGACCTTGGTAGTGGCAGATAACCTGCTGCTGCTGTTTATCGGCTGGGAAGTGATGGGCCTGTGCTCGTATCTGCTGATCGGCTTCTGGTATGAAAAGCCAAGCGCCTATCAAGCAGCCATCAAAGCCTTCATGACCACTCGCGTCGGCGACGTGATCATGATGATCGGCATTGCCTATCTGTGGGCTTCGACGGGAACGCTTAGTTTCCGCGCTATCTTGCACAATGAAGATGTGTTGCACAAATTGGCGACGACTCCGGCATTAGGTGGCTTTCTGGGGCTGACCGCCGCTGGATTGATTGGCCTGTGCATCGTGGCAGGCACAATTGGTAAGTCGGCACAGTTTCCATTGCATGTTTGGTTGCCCGACGCAATGGAAGGCCCGACCCCCGTTAGCGCAATGATCCATGCCGCCGCGATGGTTTCGGCGGGTGTCTATCTGGTTATTCGCATGTACCCGCTGCTCTCGGCAGGCGGCAATCCTGAAGCAGGTGTGCTGACCCCGCCGATGATTTTGATGTCAATCGTCGGATCGTTCACTGCGCTTTTTGCGGCGACGATTGCTGTGTCGCAGAACGACATCAAGAAGGTGCTCGCCTACTCTACCATCAGCCAGCTTGGCTTTATGATCGCGGCGTTGGGCATTGGCGCGTATGTCGCTGCGGCCTTCCACCTTATCACACACGCCTTCTTCAAGGCGCTGTTGTTCCTCGGATCTGGATCGGTTATTCATGCGATGGAGCATGGCGAACACGCTGCCCATGCTGCCCACGAAGGCCATACCGCACACGATCAAGGCCATGTGCCGGATGCGTCGCCTGCTCATGGCGGTCACGAAGCGCCCCACGCGGCGACTGAACCCATCGAGCATCATGAGCATCCGCTGCATGATCCCGAACCCGCCTTCGATCCACAGGATATGCGGAATATGGGCGGCTTGGGTCGCAATATGCCCGTCACCATGTGGACGTTTATTATCGGTGGTGCATCGCTGGCAGGCTTCCCGCTAATCACGGCGGGCTTCTGGTCAAAAGACGAAATTTTGGCTGATGCGTGGCACTTGAGCGCACAAAGTCCGCTGGCAGTGTTGGTGCTGGTATCGCTGGCAGTAGCCGCCATTTTGACGGCGTTCTACACTTTCCGCCAGATTGCCTTGACCTTTTGGGGCGAGCCGCGCACTGAGGCTGCCAAGTTCGCGCAGCATAACGACGGGACTGCCGAAGCACGCAACATCAGCGCCCAAATGACCGCGCCGCTGATCGTGCTAGCTTTCATGGCGATTGTGGCTGGCTTCGCGGGGGTGAATCCCGGTTTCCCGATCATCGGAGCAATTACGAGCCGCTTCTTTCCTCAAGGCGCACCGTTTGCGAACTTTGTGGGGCGTACCCTACTTGAAGCACCAGAACATTTAGACTTCAGTTGGTGGCCTGTGCTAGTGTCGTTCAGCGTCTTTCTGATAGGTGTGGGCATGGGCTACGCGCTCTATGTTCGCCGCCAGTATGCTCTGGGGCAAAAAGACCCGATGGAAGACATCGTTGGCGCGGACATTTACCGCATCCTGCAAAAGAAATACTACGTTGACGAATTCTATGGCTGGGCCTTCATTAACCCGCTGCGCTGGATCGCGACGACGCTGGTTAGCCAGATCGTTGATAAGGGGATTATTGACGGCACATTGAATATCATTGCAACGTCGGCAACGTGGATCGGCAACCTGTTCCGCGAGTTCAACCGCGTTGTGATCGATGGTGTAAGCGATGGTATCCCGGACGCGATTGCCGATGCAGGGCGTAGTCTTCGCAGTGTCCAGTCTGGACATATCCAACAGTATCTCCTGTATGCACTGGTAGCGGCGCTGTGGGTCGGTCTCAACTTGATCCTGTTAGCGGTCTTCCCATTGGCAGTTCCTTGGGCAGCGCTGGCACAGGTCGTGATTGCGGTGCTGCTGATTCTGTTCTTTAACGTCAGTGGCAGTCGAGCCAGCAATTAGGTCTGTTCGGGACTGAAATTTCTCAGCCCGATGCGCGTGTGTCGGGCGAAGGTCGCTTTAAGGAGCGTGCAGATGTTAGGTGAGATAACGAAATTTTTCCTGAGCCTGAGTACGCTCACGTTCCTGCCCATGTTGGGGGCGGGCGTAGTCATGCTCTTAAAGATTGTGCTGCCTGAGCAAAAGAGCTTGGGTCGCAATGTGGCGCTGCTGTTCAGCCTGATTGTGCTGATACAGTCGATAGCGCTCTTTGGCTATTACGCAGCGGGGACTTGTCCAATCGGCAATGTTCCAGCAAATGCCAACGCCAACGCTAGCGCGTCGCCTTTTGTATTTGCCTGCGAACACCAGAGCGAATTCTTCCCGCTAGTGGGTTCGACATGGCATGTCGGCATCGATGGCCTCAGCGCAGCGATGATCCTGCTGACGGGCATTCTAACCCCGCTGGCGATGCTGATTAGCTATGAGATCGAAGAGAACGTTCATGAACATATGGCGCTGTTCCTATTCTTTGAGATGGGCTTGTTGGGGCTGTTCGTCTCATTGGACTTGTTTACCTTCTTCCTGTTCTGGGAATTAAGCCTCGTTCCGATGTACTTCCTGATCAACATTTGGGGCGGCGAAAATCGGCGTTATGCGTCGTTCAAGTTCTTCCTGTACGCGATGGGCGGATCGCTAGGGCTGCTGTTGGCAATCCAGTTGATCAGTTCTGTCGCGGGGACGATGGACATTCCAACGCTGGTGGCGATGTGGCCCAAGAATTTAAATGCCACAGGTGGCGCACTTACTCTGCCGTTTGGCGCGAGTCTGGAAACGGTCAAGAACATCGCGTTTCTGGCGTTCTTTGTCGCTTTTGCCATCAAGGTTCCGATCTGGCCTTTCCATACGTGGCTGCCCGATGCACATACTGAAGCACCCACCGCTGGATCGATGCTGCTGGCAGGGGTGATGCTCAAGCTCGGTGCATATGGTTTCCTACGTTTGGTGATCCCGTTGTTCCCGGCACAGTCGCAAGCCTTCGCCCCGGTGATTGCGATATTGGCGATGGCAGGTATTATTTTGGGGGCGCTGGCAGCGTGGGGTCAGACCGACTTCAAGCGGTTGGTGGCCTACAGTTCGGTAAACCACATGGGCTTCGTCGTGTTGGGGATCGCGGCCTTTGCGGCAATCTACAACACCATTCTGACAGGCGGGGCGACCAGCGCCGAACAGATGCGGAGTGTCACGCTAGCAACCAACGGCGCGGTCTTGCAGATGTTCAATCACGGGCTAAGTTCGGCGGGCATGTTCTTGCTCGTGGGGGCGCTGTATCACAAGGCCCATACCCGCGACCTGACCAAGTTCGGCGGGCTGTGGACGCTCATCCCGGTCTACGGCACACTGCTGATCTTTACCAGCATGGCAAGTCTGGGGCTACCGGGACTCGGCGGCTTTGTCAGCGAGTTTCAGGTGGTTGCTGGATCGTGGTGGTTCTTCCCAACGATTACGGCAGTTTCAATGCTCGGTCTGCTGATGACCGGAGCCTATATTTTGAAGGGTATTCGGGCGGTTCTGCACGGCCCTGTCAACGAACACTGGCGCGATCATCATCTGGAGATTTCGCCACGTGAAGTACTGGCGCTTGCGCCATTGGTCATCTTGATACTTGTCACGGGAGTCTGGCCCAACTGGATTATGCCAGTGATCAACCAGACCGTAACGCGCCTGTTCGGGCTGTGATCTCCTACACAAAGGCATAGAAATAGATGCTAGTAACAATTATTCTCGCAGTCCTCATCATAGCGTCACTGGTTCTGCTGTTGTTCGTCAACGAGAATCAGGGACAAGAGGCACGTTCCATCGCTATTCTGGCGACCATGATTACGCTGGTGCTGTCGGTAGTTATCTTCCTACAGATGAACCAACCGGGGAATCTAGCAGCCGCTCAAAGCAACGCTGGAACAGGTCGTTCATACTTTGTCGATGAACTGAACATCCCTTGGATTCCGTCGTTGGGAATTGGCTACCACGTCGGCGTAGATGGCGTAACCGCGCCGATGATACTGCTAACGGGTATTGCCACCTTCTGTGGTGTGCTGATCTCGTGGCGCATCACGGATCGCACCCGTGAGTTTATGGCGTTCTTTCTGCTGCTGGCAGCAGGCGTATACGGCGTGTTCGTCTCGCTGGATATGTTCCTGCTGTTTTTCTGGTACGAGTTCGCTATCTTTCCGATGTACTTGCTCATCGCGACGTGGGGCTGGGTCGAACGCCGCGAATATGCCGCGATGAAGCTGACACTGTATATCTTGATCGGTTCGGTGTTTGCGCTGGTCGGCTTGCTTGTGCTGTACTTTTCGATGGGCGCGTTTTTCAGCGATTTGGCACACCCGGAACGGCTTGCCACTTTGCGACAGGTGCTCAACAATCCAACAGCAACGGCCTTCAGCTTTGACTTCTCGCACTTCGAGATCGCGTCGCGCTGGGCGCAGCTTGCCAACGGGCAACCCGGCCCCTTCGATGTAGCATCGATTGGCGGGGTGAGCATCGCCCGGTTCTGGTTCCCCTTCATCTTCATCGGCTTCGGAGTGCTGGCGGGTCTATTTCCCTTCCACAACTGGAGTCCTGACGGTCACGTCGCCGCACCAACCGCTGTTTCGATGATCCACGCGGGTGTGCTGATGAAGCTTGGCGCTTATGCGGCGCTGCGGGTTGGTGTCCAGCTTTTGCCCGAAGGTGCAAAAGTCCACTTACCTTGGATTATCCTGCTGGCATTAATCAACGTGGTCTACGGCGCGTTTATCGCCTTCCGCCAGCGCGATTTCAAGTACGTAATTGGCTTCTCATCGGTTAGCCACATGGGGTTGGTATCGATGGGTTTTGCGTCAATGAACCTCGTTGGCATGACAGGCGCAGGCTTACAGATGTTCAGTCACGGAGCGATGACGGCGCTGTTCTTTGCCTGTGTCGGCATGGTCTACGATCAGGCGCACACCCGCGATATTCCCTCATTGGGGGGCTTTGGGAAGAAGTTACCATTTGTCGCAACGGCCTTTGTCTTTGCAGGTCTGGTCTCGATGGGAATGCCCGGTCTAAGTGGATTTATCGCGGAATTCCCGATCTTGTCGGGCGTGTTTCAAGGGCCAATCGTGAACCCGGCAACCCTGCAATTGACCTACACGCCGACCTTCAATTACTACCCATATATCGCGATTCTCTCGGCGCTAGGTATCATTGTCACAGCGGCCTATGTGCTGCGTGTCGCGCAGCAGGTGTTCGGCGGCGAATTTAACGAAGCGCGTTTCCCCGGTGTCAAAGGGGTCACACTCACCGACAAGTTCGCAATTGTGCTGCTTGCCGGGTCGCTGCTGTTTGTCGCCCTATTCCCGAATGTGATGAGTAGTATGATCAAATCGGGGATGGCACCCGTTGTTACCGCACTTCAGCAAAATGCACCTGTCGGACGTTAGGAGCGCTAACCCGTGAATATTGTTGTTAACCAAAACTCGACGGTGGGCTTCCTCGCCATCTTGCCCGAAATCTTGCTCGCGATACTGGCAGTGGCCGTGGTCATGCTGGATGTATTTACACCAGCCAGCCGCCGCCGTCTCATCGGGTGGGTGGCTTCCATCGGGATGTTTGCGATTGCCCTCGTGACGCTATTTATTCCCCTCCCTGAACCGGGCAGCCAGCTTGTGCTAGGCGGAATGCTGCGTCACGATGTTCTGGCTCAGTTTTTTGTGGTCGTTACGCTGGTCGGGGCGGCGTTGGCCTGTCTCATCAGTATGGACTCGCCGGGGATTGGCAAACTCGGTGAGTTCTACGCCATTCTCATTGTGGCGACCATCGGTGCGTGCCTGATCAGTGCAGCGGCTGATCTGGTCATGGTGTTCATTGCGTTAGAAACCCTAACGATTAGCCTGTATATTTTGGCGGGTTTTCTGCGCGACAACTCGCGTTCGGCGGAAGCGGGCATGAAGTACTTCCTGTTCGGCTCGTTCACCTCCGCGATCATGCTGTACGGCTTTAGCTTGCTGTACGGCTTTACGCAGAATACGAACATTTATGCCATTGGACAAGTGCTGCGAACCCTCCCGTTCGTTGCCGCCGATGGCACCATCAACGTCAATATTACCCTGCCGATCCTGTTGGCGATGTTGATGATCACGGTTGGCTTCGGCTTCAAGATTAGCGCCGTGCCGTTCCACTTCTGGACTCCCGACGTTTATGAAGGAGCGCCCACGCCTGTTACGGCCTATATCAGCGTAGCGAGTAAAGCTGCCAGCTTTGCGCTGCTGACACGCTTCTTCATCATCGTGTTTCAGGGCAGCGAACCGACCCGCGTTATGGTGCAGTTGGTTGCCGTCTTAGCTGTCGCGACGATGACGGTGGGCAATCTATTGGCGCTACCGCAGCGTAATATCAAACGCCTGATCGCCTACTCATCGATTGCACAGGCGGGTTACGCGCTGGTCGGAGTGGCGGCGGCAATCTCCACGTCTGAGACGGGCGCAGGTGTGGCGGCGGTTGGTTTCTACATGGCAATGTACGTAGTGACCAATCTTGCCGCTTTCGGGGTGATTATCCTGTTCGCCAATGCAACGGGCAGCGAAACGATTGCCGACTTCGCCGGATTGTCACGCCGTAATATCGGGCTGGCGTTGGTCTTGACTATCGCGCTGCTGTCGCTGGCAGGTATCCCGCCCGCCGCCGGCTTCGTCGGCAAGTTCTTCTTGTTCAAGGCAGCGGTTGATGCCAACCTGACATGGCTAGCCATCATCGGCTTCCTGAACTCGATCATCGCTCTGTACTACTATCTGGTCGTGATCAAGGTTATGTTCGTGGATCGCAGTGAAGACGAAAAGAAAGCTATCCCGATCAGCTTCCCCTATGCGCTAGCACTAGGCATTACGACAATCTGTGTCATCCTGCTAGGGACGCTGCCTCAGACGGTATTCGAGTGGGCAACACGCGCCGCACAAGGTTTGTAAATTCCCAGTTCACAGAGACTCGCGTAAAACAATCAATAACGGCGGCCTACAGGTCGCCGTTATGTTTTTAGATTAGCAGAGTTTGGGTATATGGTTATTCTATAATTTTCGTATAGGAGAAAAATTATGCAGGGTAGGTTAACCGGAGTTGAGATAGGCGGATTTGTGATCGGGCCACACCTTGCCGAAGGGGGCATGGGGTCGGTCTATCAGGCGTTCCAACCCGGCTCCAATGGCCCACTCGCGATCAAGGTGATGCTGCCTGAATTCAGTGAAGATGCGGAACTGCGCGAACGCTTTGAGCGTGAAGCCTCCTTGATGCAGTCGCTTAATCACCCGCATATCATGCCCGTTTTCGCGGCAGGCGAACAGAATGGCATGTTGTATTTTGTCATGCCGTTCGTGCGTGGGCCATCTCTGTATGAACTATTAGGTCGCCGCCGTTTTTCTCCGATGACAGCATGGCAAATCCTGAACCCGGTAGCACAAGCCCTCGGTTATGCCCACAGCCGAGGAGTCGTGCATCGCGACATCAAACCCGGCAATATCCTGATCGAATCCCGCAAGCCCAAAGGCAATCACGTCTATCTGGTAGACTTTGGCCTGAGCAAAGTTGTTGGGGCAGCCACACTCACCCGCACCGGAATTGCCCTCGGTACACCGCATTATATGGCACCCGAACAGGTGCTTTCCAAGCCCTTTACCCCGTTGAGCGACCTCTATACATTAGGTGTGCTGATGTACGAAGTGCTGCTTGGACAGCTCCCCTTTAACGCGCTCAAACCGCAGGACATCGCCTTTATGCACGTCCACGATCTCCCGCCGACTCCGCGTTCGCTGCGCCCGGACTTTCCGAAACCGTTGGAGCCGATCCTGCTGCAAGCACTCGCCAAAGATCCCAAAGATCGCTTTGCATCGGCGGATGAGTTCAGGCTAGCTTATGCACAGGCCGTGCAGCGCATCAGCCCCGAAGCCCGTAAAGTAGAATATTGGGTCAATATACCCACTGAGAAAAAATGAGATGCTGCCATTTCGAGTTGTTGCTTGGCTAGTTATGGAGCCGTGCCGTCAGCCCACCATCAACCACCAGCGACGTGCCAGTAATCCAGCTTGACTCGTCACTGGCAAGAAATAGCACACTTTGCGCGATGTCCAATGGCGTGCCAATGCGTTTCATCGGCTGAAGATTCAGTGTATCCGCTGCCAGTTTTTCTGGGTTGGGATCTAACGTCAACCACCGATCCCAAATCGTGGTGTGAATATACCCCGGCAGAATAGTATTGATCCGTACAGCCGGAGCAAAATCTAAAGCCATATTGCGTGTCATCGCCAGCACCCCACCCTTTGCCGCCGCATAAGCCGTGATGTTCTGAATCGTCTGAATGGCATGAACGCTGGAAATATTGACAATCGCACCTTTGCCTTTGGCTAACATGGTCGGCAGGACATATTTGCTGCACAGCCACACGCCGCGCAGGTCAACATTAATACACCGTGTCCAGTCGTCGGTACTGGTTTCAAGCGCATTCTTGAACAGTTCAACCCCCGCGTTATTGACCAGAATATCAATCGTGCCAAAGGTGTCGAGGGTGGCTTTCGTCAGAGCAGCAATGCCATCTTCCATGCCCACATCGCACTGCACGAAGATCGCCTGACCGCCGCGGGCCTTGATGCCCTCAACGACAGCGTTACCATTGGTCGCGTTAACATCGGCAACTACAACCTTTGCCCCTTCGTCACCAAAAAGGTCACTGCACCCTTGCCCGATACCTGCCGCGCCGCCCGTAACAATCGCCACGCGATCTTGTATTCTTTGCGCCATAAACTTTTTCCTTCATTTAAATTGCTAAAGCTAATTATTTACCGTACTTCGAGTGTAACACGCTTACTGTTTTGCCCGTAAAAAAAGTACCTTCAACTTCTATGGTGAAGTTGAAGGTACTTAACGCAGAATATCAGCAGTCGTTTTTGAATAAATCTAGCGCTTCTCGCTAAAGCGATCCTCAACGTTTTTGCGGAGATCAGCAAACTCTTTTTCGAGGCGTTTCAAGGTTGGCTCGACGGTATCGCGTCCGCTGGTGAGACCTTCTTCAACAGCACGAGCTAGTTCTTCGCGGGTTTTCGCGCCCGGAGTCGGCGCAAACAGCAACGCCATAATCGTGCCTACGCCAAGCCCGCACAACAGGAAAAGGATAATCAAAGTTGCCCGTTCACGCGCTGCACGTTCTTCGGCTTCGCGACTGTAGTAGATACGATTGTTATTCATGGAGCTTGCCCTTCGCTATATTTGCCAATATCAGATACAAAATCGTATTCAACATTTCAACAACAAAACGTTGTACAGTGAAGCGCTATCCCTTAAGAATAACTGCTTCCTGTACAACTCTACTTTGGAACATTATGCGTGAGTTTGTGAACTCACACCCTTATATTGCAACTCTGCGCCCTGTGAAGAGGCGAAGGATACCAAGCAGTACAACCGCGCCAATGAAGGCTACTAGCAAACTGTACACATTGAAGCCTGTCACACCCGGCGCACCAAAAAAGTTAAAAACGAGGCCACCTACGAACGCGCCTACGATTCCAACCACAATATCCAGCAGCAGCCCTTGGGAGCTATTGGTCTTCATGACCACGCTAGCCAACCAACCAGATACCGCACCAATTATCAACCACGCTAACCAACCCATTTGATCCATGATGTCTATTCCCCTTTTGTATCACTTGCAGAACTATAATTTCATTGTAGGGGACACAGACTAAACAAAACCCAAAAGCTACCTCAAAATAAACTAAACATTAGGCTGGCTGTACGCTACAATCTGGCTATACATCAATTATTGGCTATGATGAAAAAGCAAATGAACATCGAACCAACCCTTTCCGCGCTGTTTAGCTACCCTGTCAAAGCCTGTGGCGCATTATCCCATATGCAAATCGAACTCGATGAACGCGGCCCGATCTGGGATCGCCGCTGGATGGTCATAGATGTCAATGATATGTTTGTGACGCAGCGTGAACATCCAGCGATGGCGCTTATCCAACCGACTTTTGCAGGAGATTGTTTGTATTTAGCGGCTCCCGGAATGCCAACGGTAGGGATTGCTTTGCACCGTGAACCTGCACCTATCAGCAAAGTACAGGTCTGGAAGGATGTCTGTGAAGCGTGGGACGAAGGCGAAACGCTGGCTAGTTGGTTGAGTGACTACCTGCACACGCCAGTCCGACTAGTACGCATGGCAGATAATTTTGTGCGCCCAGTCGATAGCCGCTATGCGCTGCAACCCGCCCAAACTGGTTTTTCGGATGGCTTTCCGCTGCTCATTGTGTCCGAAGCATCGTTGGCAGAACTCAACCGCCACCTAACAGCACGCGGCAGCGAGCCGATTCCGATGAGTCGGTTTCGCCCGAATCTAGTGGTTACAGGCTGCGATGCGTTTGCCGAGGATACATGGCGCACTGTGCAGATCGGCAGTATGACGCTGGATGTTGTCAAGCCGTGCGCCCGGTGTGTCGTGACAACGGTTGATCAGGCAACTGGAACGGTTCCCGATAGCGCCGAACCACTGGCGACTTTGAAAACCTTTCGCCAGCAGAACAACAAAGTCATGTTTGCCCAGAACGCCATTCACTATGCGCCCGGAACATTGGTGGTAGGCGATGTGGTTACGGTGCAAACTACAAGATAGAAGTTGCACGGGTCGAAAATAGATCGTTTTTAGTGTGGAGGCGCGGCGATGCAGACAGACCTTCAAAACACCGGAATTAGCCTGCAACTCACCTCGGAGCAGGAAGACCTGCGCCGCGTAGTGCGCGACTTCGCCCGTAAAGAGATCGCCCCGCTTGCCGCGCACTTCGATGAAACGGGCGAATTTCCCTATGACATTGTAAAGAAGATGGGTGCAATGGGGCTAATGGGGATCGAAGTTCCGGAAGCCTACGGCGGTGCAGGCATGGATACGATCTCCTATGTACTGGCGATGGAAGAGATCGCCAAAGTGGACGCGGCGACCAGTACGATTCTTAGCGTGAATAACAGTCTGGTCTGTTATGGGTTGACCAAGTTTGGCACCGAAGCCCAGAAGCAAAACTATCTAAGAGCGGTTGCCAGCGGCGAGAAGATCGGCGCGTATAGCCTGACCGAACCGATGAGTGGCAGCGATGCCGGGAATATGCAAAGCCGCGCAATGCTAACTGACGATGGCACTGCGTATCTAATCAATGGGCGCAAAAGTTGGGTTACGTCTGGCCCAGTGGCAGAGATCATCATCTTGTTCACGATGACCGAGCCAGAGAAAAAGCACAACGGCATTACGGCTTTCATCATCCCGACTGACCAACCCGGCTTCTCTCCCGGCAAAGTCGAACCCAAACTCGGCATACGGGCTAGCGCTACAAGCGAACTGCTCTTTGAAAACTACCGCTGCCCGGTTGAGAACATGCTCGGTCAGCCGGGGCAAGGCTTCAAGATCGCGATGACGATCCTCGATGCAGGCCGGATCGGGATTGCGGCGCAGGCGCTGGGTATTGCCGAAGCCGCTTATGGTGCCTCGCTTGAATATGCCCGTACTCGCGAGGCATTTGGCGAACCTATCGGCACCTACCAGATGACTCAGGCCAAGATCGCTGATATGAAGACGCGCATCGAAGCATCACGCTTGCTGACCTACAATGCCGCCATTGCGAAGGAACGGGCTAAGACTACTGGGACACGCTACACTACCGAAGCTAGCATGGCGAAACTGTTTGCCAGCGAAACCGCTATGTTCTGCGCTCATGCAGCGGTACAGATTCACGGCGGCATGGGCTACAGCAAGGAACTGCCCATCGAGCGTTACTTCCGCGACGCAAAGATCACCGAGATTTACGAAGGAACCAGTGAGATCCAACGTATCGTAATTGCTCGTAATGAACTTGGACTACGGTAAAGGGTTATCGATTTTATGGATACACAGGTTCCCACCACCATTCCCCGCAGTCTCGAAAACGAGATCCGCGCCAAGGTCCGCCAACTTTCGCTCGATCAACTTTCCTATCGCGAAATCGTAGATCGGCTGATGGAGGAGGGTTATGACCGCGCTTTACTGATACGGGTTATTCATAACATGGCGAATGAGAAGCGCATTTTGCCCGACTACTCAGCGCCGATCATTGTGATGGTTGTGGCGGTTGCGCTCATGTTTTGGGGGACATCACCCTCCAGCCCAGATGCCCCAGAATGGTTACGCACGCTCAAGTGGATCTTGTACGGCTTTTCTGGCATCGCGTTTTTGCCCGCATTATTCACGATTGTCTATAAGGTCTATGATCGTATCCCCGGCGTGAATACCCTGCTTGAACCGATCTTGCACAAACGCCGTATCTTGCAGCCCGACATTGTGCAGTTAGACACTCAATTTCTGGATAGTCAACTGCCGGATCGCGACTATGAGAGTCAGTTGGTCACGCTGCTAGGCCAACGGCGGGGTCGCAGTCACTTTCGGTTTATGCGGAATCAGAAGCATTTCGGGCTATAGTAAACGCCACACAATCTAACGTACCACCATTCAGATAGGAATTGGCTATGCAGCCTAACATTGATCTCAGAGAAATATTGCACTTCACAGATGCGGATCTTGCGCTCAATCGTCAGGGACAGCTAACACCGACTCAGATCGAGTTTCTACGTAAGTCTATCCGTGGTCAAGAACTCGGATGCTTTGTGTTTAGCTTGGTTTTTTCAGGGTTCGCTATCCTGATCGTCGGTCAAGCGACTCACAATCTCATGGTTGGGGTAGCTGGGGGCATCATAGCGCTGGCACTCGCGGTGGCAATGATGTTCTATGCGAGCCGCCGTTCGGCACAATCTTTCGCAAATGGTACAGTCATGACGACGCGGGGCCTTGCCCTTCGCCAGACGGTAAAAGGGCGTGGTAAAAGCATATACTATTATGTGACCATTGGCGAGAAACGGTTTTTGGTAACTCCACAGCTTTACCGGGCATTTCAGGATGGCAGCGAATACATAGCCTATTATGTGGTGCTTTATGACGAGACCCTTGTTTCGGCGGAAGTAATTACTGACCCACTCAAAAGCCTGAAGTAGAACTATGCCCTGAAGGGTAACGATGCTAAATTACATTCGTCACCAATCTCTTAGAATTCCACGCCTCTATTTAGTGGTGCTGATTTTACTGAGCATACTGACGTTGATCCTTACCCTTACCAGCCAAGTTTATCCACTGGCAAATAGTCTAAAGAATCCCAGCGATGATGTTGATTGGTTGGCCTATACCATCAGATTGGGTAAGAAAAACCTGATGATGTTGTATGATCCGTATAAGAATATCAGAGTACGAGTTCACACATATGATAATCGTATCACATTCAGCCTTAGCAAGAATGGATACTTAGCGTTTTCATCGGGGATTAACGGTAAGCCTCAAATTTCCATTTGGGATACCCATGCGGCATATCGTTCATCCACCCAAGTAGATCAAAACTCTAAAGCCGCTAATTATCCATTGGCTTGGAGTCCAGATGGACGCTATCTAGCATTTGTATCATATCTCGATGGGAAACATTATCTGATTTATGTATGGGATGGCAAAACGACAATCAATATTACCCCGAACGATCTCGCTGATAGCGTTCAATCCTACAACGGAGTGTCTTGGAGTTTTGATGGACGATTTGCATTCACAGTGTGGTTTGACGATAGACAATCTAAAGGCGATCCTAGTGAAATTTATCTGTGGGATGGCAAGACTACGACTAGCCTAAGCCAAAACCCGACAGGCAGAGATGAAAGTCCGACGTGGAGTGCCGATAACCGTTTTGCATTTTTATCAGATCGTGGCGGTAAGTACGGTATTTACGTGTGGGACGGCGTTTCAATCAAGAATGGATCGCCAAAGGTTGATACATTTACGAACGTTGCGCCACAACTAACTACATACGAGTCCTCTCCAAAATGGACTAGCGAGGGTCTTCTCACTTTTTCCACCTATATTCCTCAAGATACCACTTCGCAAATTTATAGATGGGATGGGCAAACGGCAACCAATATCAGTCAAACGTCAACGGAGGGGAATGGTCTCCAAACGTGGAGCGCTGATGGGCGTTGGGCATTTGCGACGTTCTATTCACCAAAAGGGGATATGGTCTATGTTCGGGATGCTAATAATAGAACCCTGCTTGCGGTTAAAGGGACATATCCAGCGTGGAGTTCCACTGGTTATTTAACGTTTTGTACCCTCAGTCGGTCGGGATGGGTATTGTCCATTTGGGATGGGCAGCAAGTTAAAGCTATCGCGCAAGGTGGGGAAATCTGGGCGCAATGGGGAAGTGGTTCACGTAGTATCTGCTACAGTGGATAACGTATCCAGATCGCACTTTGTTACTTATAATTAAACAGTAGCTAGGTTGCATCGATCTGAATAGACAAAGTTTAGAAGGAACGAACACGATGCTAACGCGCCCTCAAGCCGCACCACTCCGCTTTATCGCAGCTCGACTGGCGTTGCCAGAACTCGAAAAAGTAGCCCGCCAACCCGGTGTTGCCGACT
>JBDTVG010000247.1:0-22315 GCA_040007395.1 Chloroflexota bacterium | reverse complement strand
GTCTCGACGGCGCCCACGGTCGAGCGACCCCAGCCGAGTAGGTCCGCCAGATGCGGTAATCGATTGCACCAATAATGAGCATAATCAACAGCCCGATTCCGGCGTTACGGGCTTGTTGGAGAAATAGTGCGGACTGGGGTTCTGACCAGAAAAAGGTCGTACTCCACACCATCATCAGGCCAATGGCGACCAAAATGCCAACGGTTAGGACAAGGTAGATGTCAATGGTCGCGGTGAAACGGCGGCGGCGTTCTGCGACACGCTGTTCGCGGGCGAAGCCTTCGTCATATTCATCGGTAAACTGCGGCACAGTCGTGTTGCTCATCAGCAAGAATCTCCAGCGACTTCTCTAGAGTACCTATTGTAACCGGACTTAATCCGCAGAGCCAAGCGGAACCCGAATTAGCTAGGGCAATCACATCAAAATTATCCACATTGCGATGAGGGATATAACGGACAACGCAAGCATTGTCCCTATAAAACACGCATTGACGTAGGGACAGGGCCTGCCCTGTCCGCAAGCGGTGACTATTTCGGTTATTTGTGTGCAGCCAGCCAGTCAATAATCTTTCGGGTAAGGTCGGGCTGTGTATTGAACAAATCTGTCCCGCTGACCCTGCCATCGAATAGTGTCAGGCTGTGATCGCCCTGTACCAGTTGGTCAAGCTGCGGACTGTCCACGCCCGCTGGTTTATCGTCGCGGCTGGCAAAGATCAATACAGGATGCTTGCCATATTTGGCGATGGCATCGGCGGTCTGGACATTGGCATAGTTCAGGCTAGGACTTAGCAGCACGAGCGATCTGCATAACTGTGTTTCGGCACAAGCTACCACTCCCAGATTCGCGCCGATACCCGCGCCAATAACACTAAGGTGCGTGCGGTCAGTATCAGAGAGATCGCGCAAACGGGTTAATGCCAAAATGACATCGCCGGGAGCTTTTGTCCAGTCGGCCTCGCCGCCCGTTTCGCCATGCCCACGCAAATCGATTGCCAGTGCGTTGTAACCCGCCTTCTGTAATTGAGTCGCGAAGGACTGCCACGATTCTTTATTAGTGCCAAACTGATGCAACAGTAGCACTGTTGGGGCAGGCCGTACTGCTGCACCATAGTACGTGCCTGCAATGATACGTCCATCGGTACTGACAAAGGTCATCATGATCGTAACTTGTGTAGCGATAGGCGAGACTACCGCCGTTGGACTGCCTGAAATATCGACAGGGATACCCGGCGTAAAATTCTGTACGTCGATATTGCTGGAATCAAGGTTGGCTACCGTTGGCGGGATCGGGGCAACAGTGATGCTGGCAGGAATGATCGTAATTGGGGCTGTTGCGGTTGATACGTCGGCAGCGGATGGTTCGCAGGCGGCAATCACTATTGCCCCTACCAGTGCGCCGCAGGTGATCCCCCATAGCGCAACCCATCGATTCGTCCGACTCTCCCGCTTGACCGTGCGCTGCGTCATCGGCGGCGGGCCGCATTTTTGCGGGCAACCACAATGAGGCGTTCGCAACCTTCCTCGAACGGACTCTGATCGTAGTCGCCATAACGGGCGATGCGTTCAAAGCCATTCAGTTCCAGCAGCAAATCCATTTCCGTTGGGAAAACATAGCGCAGGGTCAATGGTGCAACCGTGCGCTGCAACATGCCACCTTCGTGGATTTCATCGTAGATCCATGTGATACGCTGCAACTGGTCGGTGCGGTTTAAGGCGCTGACTGACTGCTGCATGACCATGTGTCCGCTTTCTGGCTCGACAAAGCTGCGTTCAAGTGTGACCGCGCCATCATCAATCGTGCCAAACGTTTCGCCCGCGTTGGGCAAATCAATGGCTAGCAAGCCATCGTCGAGCAGCCAATTGTAGAGATAGTGCAGCAGATTGCGCTGATCGGCGGCGGTGTTGAAGTGCATAAAGCCATTGTACGGAATAAGGATCAATCCATATTTTTCGGGAAAGGCGAAGTCAAGGGCATTTCCCTCATAAAATTTGATCATATCCGCCAGATCGATACGATTTTTAGCTTTGCGTTTGCCACGTTCTAGCATCGCCACCGAGCTATCTACCCCGCGCATCTGGTAGCCCTCACCTGCCAAATGCAGCATGACACGGCCTGTGCCGCAGCCCACGTCAAGGATCGGCGCGTCAGCATTGAGCGCTTCGGCAGTATCGGCTGCCAATGCGCTGTACAGTTCGAGATCGGCGGTGACTTCTTCATTTTCAGCATCGTAATAACGCGCAATCGTGTTATAGAAATCACGGGAACTGGCTGGGGTTGTAACTTTCATTCGGAACCTTGTTCTAGCCTTCAATAATCTTGGCGGGCAAGTGTAACGTGTCGCACCAGATTGCGGCAACCTATTGAACATTACGTTGATTTTTCACTTGCTAACCTCCAATGTCGCTCGATACCTTTGATTTTACTCGACAGGAGCCATTCCTTAATTCCCAACACATGCGAGATGTGACAATTCTGGCGAATGACATTAGCCGTCACAAAGCCAGTGTATGCTGTTCATAGGTAGTTATGGACTTTTTATGCCCATTCAACTACCTGTTTGGATAATAAAGTCTCGAATATGGATTCTGCTATACTGGTAGGCTGAACGCACATTGGCTGCTGAATAAGGAGACATTATCTGTGGAAGAAAGCAAACGACAGCAATTTCAGATTCACCTGCCGGGGTTGCTCAAGGTGCTGGCAGAAAATCTGTATTCAAGCAAGAAAGTCGCCGTCCGTGAACTGCTCCAGAACTCGCACGATAGCTGTGTGCGGCGCAGCGCCGAAGGCAACGAGCGCGGCTATCGTCCCCGCGTCGAGGTATCGGTTGACCCAGAACGCCGCGTCCTGACGATTAGCGATAATGGCTCTGGGCTTTCCACCGAGGAAGTCACCGAATATCTATCGACGATTGGGCGCAGCTACACCCGCGAACTGGGCGAAAAGCTCTCGGTACTTTCGCCAGATGAAGCCTCACAGTTGATCGGGCAGTTTGGACTTGGCTTTCTGAGCGCTTTTTTGGTGGCCTCGGAAGTGACCCTGACCACAAAATCTATGAAGGAAGGTAGTCAGGCGTTGCGTTGGCGCTCAACGGGCGATGTTCATTACGATATTGCCCCCGGCGAGCGCGATGCAATCGGCACTACCGTTGAACTGAAAGTCAAACCTAGCGCATCGTTCATGTTGAACTCGGAACTGCTCGTCGAGACGATCCAACAGTACGCCGATTTCCTGCCTATCCCGATCTACATGGCGGGCGACAACATGCCGATCAACCTGATGACCCCGCCGTGGGATGCGATAGATCGGCAAACGGCGATGCTCGACTACATTGGGCGCGTCTTCAAGATGTCCGAACCGCTGGCGATCATCCAACTCCATGATCAGACGATTGATCTGGGTCACGATGAAATCACGATCCCACTACAAGGATTTTTGTTTGTACCTTCGCATTCGGTAGCCTCGGTGCATGAGTATGGCGAT
This sequence comes from Chloroflexota bacterium, assembly GCA_040007395.1. Taxonomy (GTDB): domain Bacteria; phylum Chloroflexota; class Anaerolineae; order Aggregatilineales; family UBA2796; genus DATGFK01. The sequence goes on along the minus strand of JBDTVG010000247.1, from coordinate 18,831 downwards.
CTGGCGGTTTACATCCGGCGCATGTTCATCTGCGAACACCAGCGCGATCTGCTGCCGCCTTGGGCACGCTTTGTGCGTGGGGTCATCGACTGCCCCTATCTCCAGCCCACCGCCTCGCGAGAAGAAATCCATCAAGAAGATATGTTCGGGTCGGTGCAGCAAGCGCTCGAACAGCAGTTGGTGGCGGGACTGCGGAACATCGCAGAGACAGAGCCGACGGTGTGGAAGCGTATTGTGCAGGGTCACTCGGATGTGATCACCGGTTGGGCGGTGCGCGACAATGAATTCTTCGCGCAAGTTGCCGATATTGTCACATTCCGCACCTCGCGGGGTTTGTTGAGCCTGCCTGAATACCTGAAGCTGACCAATGGCACGGTCTATTACGTCACTCGCGAACTGGGATCGCTCCAAGAGCAATTGCTTGGTGAGGGACGCGGCGTGCCTGTCGTAGATGCCTCATGGTTTTCAGTCACAGCCTTTTTGCAGAAATATGCCGACTTCAAGCAGGATATCCAACTGGTGCAGCTTGACGGTGAATCGAAGCAACTGCTGCGCCCCGTTGATGCCGATCCATATCTTGCGCTGATGGACTTCTATCGCAAGCTAGGTATCCGTGTGCGGGTGGTCACGTTCAAGCCCGAAGAAGTGCCAGCGCTGGTCATTTACCCCAAAGATGCCGAGTTTATCACCGAGTCGCGCAACGCCCTTGATCAGGGGATGCTGCCGGGGCCATTGGCGGGTTTGGTCAGCGACTACATTGATAAGATGAAAACCAGCGACGAAGATGACATTCGCGGGACGCTGTATCTGAACGCCTCGTGCGCGTTGATCAAACAGCTAGCCGAGACTCCGCCTGCTGAAGCAACCCGCGACTCAGTATTGACGCTGATCTATCAGGTGGCACGATTATTCGCGGGTCGGACGCTCACGCCTACCGATGTAAAGGCCGCGTTCGGTGAGACGATCAAGGCACTAGAGGCGCTGGCATCGAAATGAGCCTGTGGAACTGGATATACCAGTTTATTGGTCGGGCAGAAGCAGCCGGTGACACGCTCCGTGCCGACTTGTTTAGACCCTTCCAAGATGCGCTGGAACTGTTCGAGACCGATCCCGATCAGGCGTTTGGGCTGCTTGCCGAGGGTCGGCAGGCGGCTCAACAGTTGCGCGAAGCGTGGTGGATACTCTTTTACGAACATTGGCAAATGCAAGTCCTGCTCTTCTACAAACCCGATCTTAAGGCGGCCTTGGATATGTCGGTGCGGTGTGCAGTGGAAACGCGCAAAGAGACTTATGCACAGTTTCCGCAGCGTGTCTGTTTGCACGAAGATTTGATCAATGCTTACATGGGCAGCGATCCCGCCGGATATGCCGATCAGATCGTACAAGCGCTGGACTATATACAGGCCGAAGTTACGCCGGATGTCGATTGCCGCTTTTGCTTGCAAGGGATGCGCGTGGAATTTGCCTTGTTGATGCGCCGTCTGGACGAAGCCGAACGTGAAACCGCCATCTACACAGCAATGACTCAGCGCACAGGCCATTACCTTACCGCAGCCCACACGTCACAATGTAGCCTGTCTTATCTGCGACAGCAGTGGGACTCTTTGTTGGGATGGGCGCAGGCTGGTGAAGCGCTAGCCCGTCGCCATGATAAGCCTCAGTGGCTGTTGGAATTTCTGGCGTGGCAAGCCTTTGCCTTACAAAAAACAGGTCAATCCGAAGCCGCGCAGCGTATTTTTCGCAGCATAATGCTTCAGGAAAAGCGCCTCGGTGCTGTTCCAACAGAATCTTATTTTACAGCGTTGAGCACCTACCATGAGATTAGTGGCGAGTACAGCGAAGCTATGGAGGTGCGGCGACGGCAGTTAGCGACTCTGGTGGGCAAAGGGAAAACCCAAACCGAGGTTGAGTGCCGTTTGCATATCCTTCGTTTGCTGCAACAAATGGGCTTGCCACTTGGCGAAGAGATGACCGCTGCACGCGACATCGCCGCACAGCTTGTCGATCCGTCGCGTTATCTCGCGGAATTTGATCAGCTTTCGCGGGGTGTGTAAAAGGCGGCACAATGGCAGAAAATTTACAGGAATGGTACAACGGTTTTCGCAAAGCTGCCAAAGCTAGTGGGGATACTGCACGCCTCGGATTAATTGAACTCTACGATCAAGCGACTCGATCCTTCGAGTCCGATCCTGATCTGGCGCTTCACGTATTGGCCCAAGGGCGAGCGCTTGCCGAACAGTTAAATGAACCTTGCTGGACATTGTACTACGATTTTTGGCGCACGAGTGTTTACCTGTTTCAGAAAAAGGAGTTTAAGGTAGCGCTCGATAACGCTGTGCGAACTGTCGTTGAAGCGCGTAAACCTCAATATGAACATTGCCCAATCAGGACTCGTGTGCATTCGATTCTGATAGACGTATACGCACGCCTCGACCCGATTGGCTACGCGCCGCAAATTCGTGACACAATTGCCTATATGCAGGCCGAGATGCCGCTAGACGAAGAAATGACCAGTTTGCTGCAATCGCGACTGGTGTATCTCGACTTCGTATTTGATCGCCTTGATTCTGCAATGGACGGTGCGTTGCGCTACCTATCGCTGGCAAACAATAATGTACAATGGCTGTCGAACGCGTATCAGCAATTGTGCGAGGTATGCTATCGCAGGTACGATCACGAAAACGCTTTGAAGTATGCACAAGCGGGCGAAATTTGTGCGCGGGGTACGTCTGGCAAGCAACGTGCGCTCGTCAGTTTTCTGGCGTGGCAAACCCTTTTCGCACGGTTAGCAGGCAACGAAACCGAAGCACGGCGCTTGCTTAATGTGACCATGCAGCAAGCAGTTCAAGTCGGCGCAAAACTGTACGATAGTTACTACGATGCACTGTGCGAATATTACGAGTACGGCGGGCAGTACGAAAATTCGATGCGTCTGCGCGATGCACAGTTAGAGGATACAGTTCAGAGTGGCAGCGTTTATGATGAGTGCAAATGGCATATCCGACGTTTGCGCCTGCTCAAAAAGATGGGTCAACCACTCGACAGCGAATTGACAGCATCGCGGGAAAGTGCCACTAAATTGATGGACTCCTCTCTTTTCTTGGGAAAACTAGACCGTGTGCTGCAAGGCGATCTCTCAGATCGGTGGTAAAAACTCATGAACGATGATACGTCCGACTGGCTTGTCAATCTGTCATGCTATCTCGCGAAACTTGATCAAATGTAGCATGGAGATTTTCCGCTGAATGCTTAAATGGTTACTGATTCAGCGTACGTATCGGTTCCTTACTGATAGGTGCTGATTTTTCACTTTTCGCGACGATTCTTCTAAGCAGATAAGCTGTTAATCTTGTATTCTCTTCCGTATCGATGAAAAGCGCTATCAAATTGGCAAAAGCGTATAGGGATATTGCCAATATACTGCCTGTCATGAAGGTTCCTGCCAGGCCGATTAGACGAATTATGGTAAAACTAGCTGTGGAGCCGTACTCAAACGCAACGCTGCTCACCGAAAAACTAAGTATCTGAAGGATAATTAACAAGATGGTAATTATAAAGACGAGGATAGCGATTGCCTGATACATCACTACAATGAGACGTAACGCTTTATATCTTGTTTCCATTTTAGTTCCTTTGTTTTGCAATCTTGTTACCATCAACAATATAGCGCAGTCTTTAAGCTGAAATACAGTTTAAAATAACAAGTTCGTTACATTGTATAACAAAGATTGATATGTCAGGTAAACACTATGAACGATGATACCTCCGACTGGCTTGAGGATTACTATCGACGGGCGAAGCTTGCCGGAGATCGGGATCGGCAGCAGCTATGCCAAATCTTCTTTCAGGCCATCTATCTCTACACCACCGATCCCGATCAGGCGCTGGCGATCCTTCAACAGGGACGCGGCCTTGCCGCCGAACTGCATGAAGCGTGGTGGATTCTGTTCTATGACTATCAGCGATGCGATGTGCTGCTATATCACAAGGGCGATCAGGCTACGGCGCTTGATCTCGCCGTGCGATTGGCAGTCGAAGTCCGCAAGCCGATCTATACCAATTGTCCTTTTCAGACGTTTATTTATCGATTGCTGATCGAAGCGTACCTGTATATTGATCCAGTCGGCTATGCCGTGAAAATCCGCGAGAGCGTCGATTACATGGAAGCCAATATGCCGCTAGATCAGGACACCTATCGCAATCTGGAATGGCAGCGTTCGGCGTTGGCATTGGCGCTTAACCAGCTTGACGAAGCCGAATCTGCCGCACAGCGTTCAATGGCACGCAGTGAAGGTGAGCCTTTTCAGGTGACAGGTGCATATGCCTTGCTGTGCGAAGTGGCTTACCGTCGCGGCGATATAGAGACACTCGTCGAGTATGCGCGGGCTGCCGAGATCACGGCGCGGCGTTCCAATCGCCATAATCGGCTGTTGGAGTTCCTGTGCTGGCAAGCCTACGTCGAGCGCAAACGTGGCAACGAGACTGTGGCGCATCGTCTCTACACGCAGGCCAAACTGCGGGCGGCACGACTTGCGACGAAACACGAATATTTCTACTATGATGCGTTGTGTGCTTACCACGAAGCAGGTGGCGACCTTGAACATACGCTGGCGGCACGCGGCGCGGAACTGGCGAACGTGATTAGCAGTGGTAACAGCTACGAAGAAATTCGCTGCCGGATCGAACGGTGCCGCCTGCTAAAGCAAATGGGCAGCCCACTGGAGTCTGAGACGGCTGAGGTACGCCGCGCCGCCGAAAAATGCTCACGCCTACACCGTTTTTGACACAATTGGATCACATTTTGCAAGATACAAACACACCGTAATCGGGGAAATATTATGTATATTGACGAGTGGGGTTGGTTTAACGACTTTTACCGATCTGCGTGTATTGCTGGGGATACCGAACGGCAGCAGCTTGTCACGATCTGGAATGAGGCGTGGCACTATATCCAACCTGAACCTGACCGTACATTGGCCTTGATCAATCAGGCGCACGCGCTGGCAACCCGGCTGCGTGAGCCATGCTTTCGCCTTTTCTATGACTATTGGCGCTGCGAAATCTTCATGTTTTACAAATATGATTACGCGATGGCGCTGGATCTGGCGACACGGGCTGTTGTCGAAGCGCGGAAGCCGGAATATGCTCATTGTCCATTCCTTGCCCGAACCTACCGAATCCTGCTGGACGCGCACATCTACCTCGATCCAGTAGGCTACCTAGACAAAGCCCGCGAGATCATTGCCTATCTCGAAGCGGAAGTGCCGATGGGCATGGATACGGCGCGACTGCTGCAAGATCGGCGGCGAACTTTGGCCTTCGCACAGGGCGATCTCGATGGGGCGTATCAGGTGGCGCTGCGTTTTCTGGAACAATCCCAGAACTACGACTTTTATCTAGCCCATGCACACAGCTTGTTGTGTGCGCTGAGTTACACGCTTGGCAAACCGGAGGATGCGTTAAAGCACGCACAGGAAAGCGAAATTTACGCCCAACAGTCGCGGCGGTTGCGGGTTTCCATGACACTGTATTGCTGGCAAGCCTTGATCAATCAAAAACTAGGTAACACTAATACAGCACGACATATGTATAACACAGCCGCCGCTCAGTCAACGCAGATCGATCCGCCGTTGCCATCATCATACTATACGGTATTGGCTGAATACCACGAACTGTGTGGCGACTCCGCTACCGCTGCCGACTTTTCCGCACAAGGGTTGGCGCACATCGTTGCCCAAAAAAGCCCGTATTTCGAATGTGAAGGACGGCTAGAGCGCTGTCGTTTGCTAGGTCGTCTCAACCAGCCCACGCTCAAAGATGACATTGCGGCGGCACACGAAGCCGCGAAAAAGCTGCTCAAGCCCGATCTTTATCTGAGCCGTCTGGCACGGGTTGAACAGGGGATTTACACCGACGCATGGTGAGCTAATTCACTAGCCTTTTGTCGAACATTTTCTCAAGAATCTCGTCCCCAAACGGTCAGGATGCCATCTGCCACATGTGCAATCTTTGCACTATCAGGACTCCACTGAGTAGCGCCATAAGGCATGTCTAAGGCATAGGGTGCCCATTGGATCGTGTAGGTGTAGGCAGGATTCCGCTGAATATCGCCGTTAATCATGTCTATGGTGTCCAGCGTTTTCCCGGTTGTTGCTTCCACAATACGGGTGGGGCCACCAATGGCCCATGCTGCCATCAAGCGGCTATCAGGACTCCACGCCATCAACTCTGCATTGCCAATAACCAGCAATGGTTTGCCCGTGTCCGCATCCCAAGTATGTAAAGTTTTATCTGCACTGGTCGTAGCAATCATCCGACTATCAGGACTCCAAGTTAGAGAACTGATGAAATCGGTATGCCCCTGCAATATGAGAGGCGATGACATTAAAGCTGATTCATCCACAGGATACACGGAGTGAATTTGCGCTTTGAACCGATTCGGATCGGTGCGTGGATCTCTAGGACCACCACCATCCCCTCCAATGTAGCTACTTAGGGTAGGCCAATCGGCACGGAGTACCTTCTTGCTTGATCTATCCCATGTATAAGATGGGTAGGATAAGCCTAACCCTCCATCGTGTTTGAGTTTGATCTGCTCTTTTGTTTGAGTATTCCATACCGCAAATAATTCTGTGCTACAGCACACACCGACAATAATGAACAATTTGGTGTTATCAGGGCTAAAGCTTGCGGCAAACAGAGCAAGCGTTGAGAAATCGGCGAGGGTTGTAAATTCTTGCGAGATCGTATCCCACAAAATAACCTTGCTGTTTACGGTAGTTATTACTAGATGTTTTCCATCGCTACTCCATAATAGATGGGCAATGAGTGACCGATCAGGCAGCGGATCTGTAAGGATATTTTGCCCATTGTCAGTGTTCCACAGACGAATACTGACATCGTGTGCAATGCCTATTCCACCCGCATCGGCAGTTTGGCTGGCGACAGCCAATAAGTTGCCGTTCGGTTGCCATGCGACTTGAATAATATCTGACGTATTTTTCAGAGTCAGCGCTAATCGCTTGGTTTTAACGTCCCAAATCCGCACCGTATCCAATGTGTCAGCCACAGCAATTTTGCTGCCGTCAGTATTCCATGCAATGGTGGGTGTGATAAGCCCATGATCGCGACGTTCTGTGATTACCACGCCGTTGTTTACATCCCACAGACGTATCACACTATCTCGATTTACTGTTAGAAGTCGCTGACCATCAGCACTCCAAAACAAAGAAGTCGCCTCACCGTGCGTAGGAATATGCTTCACAACCTTCCCAGTGGATGCGTCCCACAGGTTAATAAAAAGGTTGCGGGTAGTAGTCCATTCATCTCCCGATCCGGCAATTGTGCGCCCGTCAGGACTCCACCGAGCAATATCAATTGAATAGCTTTGGTCAAACTCTCTTGATTTTTGGAACGATCTAGGATGAACTAACTGCATTCCGCCCCAAAAGGCGATGATCAGACTTTGCCCATCGGGTCTATAAGCAACACGCATTACACTCGATATACTATTGCCCTCTTCCTCATGAAGAAGCTCACCATTTTGGACATTCCAACTTTGAAGCAGCGCCTTATCAGTCAGTCTAGCCGTTCGCAGGATTTGACTACTATCGGGACTCCATATTAAATCCCCGCCGCTAGCACTTTCCTTAGATTTAGTTTTTAGCTGAAGTACTATCCGCTTCTGAGGAGTCGCGATTTGCCAGATCGAGGCTGTGTTGCCACCCGGATCGAACGCCACGATTTTGGTGCTGTCGGGACTCCATGCGAAGGTGTTTGTCTCTGTGGATTGCCAAAACACAAACAACCGTCGATAGGTTGTTGCGTCCCAAATAACCACTTGACCATTTTTCCACAGTCCAGCGATTTTGTTACTGTCAGGACTCCACTTGATGTCAAGCAAGGTGTCGGCGGAGTCGGGAAAAGTTTCTACGGGTTGGAGCGAGTCCGCATCCAACAGTATGATTTTGTTGTTGCGTCTGCCAACAATTAATTTGCCATTTGGACTGAAGTTTGCCATCGTAAGATTTTCCGGGTGAGCTACGTCACGAAGTTGATCGTCATAGAGCCAAACACCTGTGGTTGTATTGACGAGGATCTTTTCGCTGGAACGCTGCCAATCGATACTGGTAATCTCGCCCCGGCCCAACTTGAGCAGTGGTTGGTAATAATGATTCTGCGCGGGTTGGGCGTTGGCAGGCAGCGCAATAGAGACGATCAGGCCAATCAATAAAGCGCTGCGAAGCAAATAAGACTTCATGTCGACTCCTCAGATTAGCCGTTGTGAACCACAGCATAACATGTCCAGAATTGCTAGCCTGTACGACAGGCCTACGACTTGGCTACTCACATCTTTTTGCGCGGAACCTCACATTCTATTTGGCGCTTAGGCGTAACAGCGGTAAAGTTGACAGGGTTATCGATCTACAAGGAGAAACTTTCTCATGGCAATCCGTGTCGGCATTAACGGCTTCGGGCGTATTGGTCGCCAAGTACTACGCGCAATCCGCGAAAAATATCCAAATGAAATTGATGTGGTCGCTTTTAATGATCTGGGCGATCTGGAAACGATGGCACACTTATTCCGCCACGACAGCAATTACGGCGCTTATCATGGCAACGTCGAGGTCAAGGGGGGCAACTTGATCGTAGACGGTGACGAGATCAAAGCATTGGCTGAAAAAGATCCCGCCAAACTACCTTGGGGCGATCTCGGCGTGTCGATTGTGCTAGAGAGCACTGGCTTCTTCACCGATGGCGACAAGGCCGGGGCACATATCAAAGCGGGCGCAAAGAAGGTTATTATCAGCGCCCCCGCCAAAGGCGAAGATATTACGATTTGCATGGGCGTGAATGATGAAAAGTACGATCCCGCCAAGCATCATATCGTCTCGAACGCATCTTGTACCACCAACTGCCTTGCGCCCGCCGCGAAGGTCGTCAATGATACGTTCGGCATCAAACACGCGCTGATGACAACGGTTCACTCCTACACCAACGACCAGAAGATTCTGGATCTGCCGCATAAAGACTTGCGTCGCGCCCGCGCCGCCGCCCTCAATATCATCCCGACCAGCACTGGCGCTGCCAAAGCGGTTTCGCTGGTTATCCCCGAACTCAAGGGGAAATTTGACGGTATCGCTTTGCGCGTACCGACTCCCACTGTGTCGCTGGTAGACTTTGTGGCTGAACTCGACAAGCCTGCCACTAAAGACTCGCTGCTCGGAGCCTTCCGCGAGGCTAGCAAGGGTCGCATGAAGGGCATTCTCGCTGTCTCCGACGAGCCATTGGTCTCGATGGACTTCAAAGGCAACCCGCATTCCAGCATCGTCGATGCAGAATTTACTCAGGTAATCAGCGAGACGATGATCAAGGTTATGACGTGGTATGACAACGAGTGGGGCTACTCGGTGCGCTGCACTGACCTGATGGCACTCATGGGCAAATCGCTCTAAACAATCCCCGATTTCACGGTAACGGGCGGCGCAACAAACGCCGCCCGTTCGCTATCTGCGTAGTATGTGTTACCAAGCAAGGAGTCCAATTTTGAACAAACAAACGATTCGCGACGTAGATCTTAAAGGCAAGCGGGTACTCGTTCGCGTAGATTTCAACGTTCCCATTGAAGACGGCAGGATCACCGACGACACGCGCATTACAGCGGCGCTGCCCACGCTCAAGGCGATTCTTGAGCAGCAGCCGCGTTCGATGGTCTTAATGTCGCATCTGGGCCGCCCGAAGGATAAACCCGAAGCACAATATTCGCTCAAGCCTGTTGCCGAAGCACTATCGAAGTTGATGGGTAAACCTGTCGAACTTGCCGAAGATCCGACCAGTGACGCGGCAGTCGAACGGGCCAATAATCTGCCCGAAGGAGGTATTTTATTGCTGGAAAATACGCGATTCTTCCCCGGCGAAACGAAAAACGATCCTGAACTGGCAAAGAAGTTTGCCCGCTTCGGCGATATTTTTGTCAACGATGCGTTTGGGTCGGCGCACCGTGCTCACTCCTCAACGGAGGCTGTCGCCCACCTGATGCCCGCCGTTGCTGGATTGCTGATGGAAAAAGAACTCGACTATCTGGCTACCGCGTTGGAGCAACCCAAGCGTCCGCTAGATGCAATTCTCGGCGGCGCAAAGGTCTCCGACAAGATCAAGGTAATCGAGAGTTTGCTTGCCAAAGCCGACAAAGTGCTGATCGGTGGCGGCATGGCAAATACGTTCTTCCGGGCGCAGGGTCGCAAAATGGGCAAGTCACTGGTCGAAGAAACCGCGCTGGATATGGCTCGCGATCTGCTGTCGAAAGCAGACGGCAAACTGGTGCTGCCAATCGATCAGGTCATTGCTGACGATTTCAAGAACGACGCGCATACTCAAGTGCTTGACGCGACACAGGATGTCCCCGACAATTGGCAGGTACTCGACATTGGGCCAAAGTCCGTTGAGCAGTTTCGCGGCATTCTGAGCGAGGCCAAAACGATTGTCTGGAATGGGCCGATGGGCGTATTCGAGATGGAGAATTTTGCCAAAGGCACTAACGCCGTCGCGCAAATTCTCGCGGATCTCACTCCCAAAGGCGTAATCACTATCATCGGCGGCGGCGACTCGGCAGCAGCAGTACAGCAAGCCGGTCTCGCTGACAAGATGACCCACATCTCGACGGGCGGCGGTGCAAGTCTGGAATTACTCGAGGGGCAAGCGCTGCCCGGTGTGGAAGCACTCAATGACCGTACATAATAAGGATTATGTCAAATGGTAATGGAAGCACAGAAAGTTCCTGCACGCAGTGAAGTTCCAGTAGTAGATACTTGGGACCTGACCACGATTTATCCCAACGATGCAGCTTGGGAACAGGCCATCGCCCAGCTTGAAGCGCTGCTGCCAAAAGTTACCGAGATGCAAGGTAAGATCGGGCAAGGGGCAGACTCCCTGCTGAACATCCTCAAACTACGTGATGAAGTTGGCATCCAGATCTATCAGATCTATGTTTATTCTAGTCTGCGTCGTGACTCAGACGGAACCGATCCAGTGGGGCAAGCGCTGGTCGAACGGGCAGGATCGCTGCTGGCAAAAGTGTCGGCGGCGTTGTCGTTCATCGAGCCAGAGATTCTGGCATTGCCGCCGGAAACTGTCAGCGCATGGCAGCGTGACGAAGCAGGATTGGCAATCTACGAACACTCATTGGCAGAATTAGCCCGTCAGCGTCCGCATATTCGCTCCGCCGAAGTAGAAAATATTGTGGCGCAGTTTGGCGATGTGACCCGCGCCCCCGGTGAAATCTTCGAAGTGCTGACCGACGCGGATCTCAAGTTCCCAACGATTGAAGACGAAAAGGGTCAGACCGCCAATCTTTCCCACGCCCGTTACCGCCGCTTTCTGGAAAGCAAAGATCGCCGGGTGCGGCGCGACACTTTCAAGACTTACTACAGTTCGTATCAAGGCATCCTTAATACGCTTGGCACGACCCTTGCGGCAGCGGTGCGTACCCATGTTGTCAATGCGCGGGTACACAATTACGGGTCGGCGTTGGAAGCGGCGCTTGAACCGAACGATATTCCGACTGCTGTCTACCGCAACCTGATCTCGACCATTGATGCGAACTTGCCCCGGCTGCATCGGTATATGAAGATACGTAAGCGTATCATGGGATTAGACGAACTACGGATCTATGATCTGTATGCGCCGCTGGTCGAGGAGGTGGATCTCGCGATTCCCTATGCGGAAGCGACTGGCACGATTCTAGATGCGTTTGCGCTGCTTGGCTCAAACTATGGCGATGTGCTGAAGAAGGCGTTTAGCAGCCGTTGGATCGATGTGTATGAGAATGTGGGCAAGCGCAGCGGAGCCTACAGCAGCGGTTCATATACTACGTCGCCGTTTATCCTGCTCAATTATCAGGATCGGCTCAACGATGTGTTTACGCTGGCGCACGAACTAGGCCACTCGATGCACTCGTATTTCACCTCGCACACGCAGCCGTTTGTCTATGGCAACTATACGATCTTCCTGGCAGAGGTCGCCTCAACCACCAACGAAGCGCTCTTGACCGACTATCTGCTCAAGCATCGCGACGATGCGGCACTACGTAAGCAGTTAATCGTCCAGCAGCTTGAGGACATCCGCACGACGATCTTCCGTCAAACGATGTTCGCCGCCTTTGAACTCGACATTCACGAACGATCCGAAGCGGGCGAACCACTGACCGCCGATATGTTGAGCAAGCGCTATTATGATTTGGTAGCCCGCTATCACGGCCCCGATGTCGTGCTGGACGATGAGATCGCGCTAGAGTGGGCGCGTATCCCGCACTTCTACTACAACTTCTATGTGTTCCAGTACGCGACGGGTCTTTCGGCAGCGCTGTCCCTCAGCAAGCAAATGATCGACGAAGGCCAGCCCGTCGTGGATCGCTATCTCAAGTTCCTGAGCAGCGGATCGTCGCGGGCTTCGATTGACTTGCTGCGCGACGCAGGGGTTGATATGGCTACCCCTGCACCCGTTCAGCAGGCAATGGATACCTTCGATCATCTGTTGGATGAACTCGAAACGCTTCTCTAAAGCAATATGGATAGAAGAAGGGCCGGACAAAATCCGGCTCTTTTTATCGTGAGAAACTCAAAATAAGCATTGGCTGACAAATGATATAAAATGCAAGACGAAACCATAATTGAAGAAAAATTAGAAACGGCGAGGGAATTTTTAGAAACCCTAAGAATTACCAACCAACGCTGGATTTCAAGACAAAACAATTGGGAAGCCTCTTGGATATTTAGAGGACAAGCTGATGCAAACTGGCAACTAATCCCTTCGGCTTGGCGTAGTCCTTATTTGGAACGCTTTAAACAGAAATATAGGGCTAAATTTGAAGAAAACCATTTAGGACCCTTAAAAAGAGAGTTGGAAGAAATTGGTAAACAAATAGAGAGAGGAGAAACCGTAGAAAGCGAAGGGCGAGAAAGAGCTAGTGCTCGCTCAAGTCAAACACATCGCCAATTAAATCTAAACCTCCAATACTTTGCAGAGATGCAAGCGGTAAAAGAATTTACTGAGTTTGCAGATAGATTAGGACATCCCGTTCCTGGAGCAAATGAATTTATTGTCTACCGTCAACGTAATTATGCAGGTTTATCTGACGAAAATTTTCTGTTAACTCAATTTTTCTTTTGGACTGAAATTAATAATCCGTTTAATGTAGATTGCAGTGCTGTTGCTTTGGCGCAGCATCATGGCATACCCACTCGCCTGCTAGACTGGACAGAAGATCCTTTAATTGCCGCGTTTTTCGCGGCGGAAGAAATTATTCCAGATAGGGATAAAGAAAAAGACAGAATTGCCGTATGGGCAATTTCTAAGGATATTTTTTCAGGTACCGGAAATGATAGTATAACACCTAGTGCTCTGCGTTTAATTGCAAGACCTAGACATGAAATCGGTTATTTGCTTGCTCAGAAATCTATCTTTACCCACGATAAATTGGGAAATCAATGTTTCCTTGACACAGGAAAGTGGCGCTCTATTGAAGAGGCTATCGGAAATAACCCTCAATTTCTAAAGAAAATAACACTGCCTATAACAGAAGTTGGAGAGCTTCTAAGACTATTGTGGACAGAAGGTAAATCTCGCGCCCACCTAATGCCGACTTATGACAATGTAACTCGTGCTCTTCAAACAAAGGCTCGGTGGGAAAACACATCAGAGTAATCATTCTAGTGCCCAAACCGTTTCGATCTCAAGATGTGTAGGGTCTACTTTGAGTTTTTCAATAGGCGGGATCATTTATACAGGAGGCTCGATTGACCAATGGCGACTGAACTGATCCTTATTCGGCACGGGAACACGATACGAGTCAACGGAGATTATGTCCATGCGCCGTTGACCGCGCTAGGGCAGCAGCAAGCGGCACAGACCGGACAATATCTGTTTGACCACCAGCGGCCCATCGATGGCTTTTATACGAGTCCACTACGCCGCGCCCAAGAGACCGCCGGATTCATTGGCGCAAAACTTGGCAAGACTCCTGAGATACAAAACGGTATTCGTGAAGTAGAGGGCTTGGAAGTCCCCTTTCTCGCCGTCCTCGAATCGCTTTCAATTTTTGATCCAGTGGAAGACTATCTTGATTCGCACGCGGGCAAACCGATCAACTGGCCCATTCAGGGTCGCGTCTCGAAGGCGCTGTTAGAAATCGTCGCCGCGCATCCCAACCAGCGAGTCGTGGTCGTGGCCCACAGTGGGGTTGTCTCCTCGGTACTCGCGTGGGAGTTCCCCGAACAGCGATTGCACTGGTGGCTAACAACGGTGGGTAATTGTTCACTCACGCGGCTTCAAGTAGACGACACGCATATTGAGCTACTTGGTGTCAATGAGACCCAACATCTCGCCCCAGAAGCTATCACCGATCAACCCCCAGATCGGGCAGTTCAAGCGACCAAAACAGTTATGCAAACCGTGAAGCCGTCCACTGGAGTGGTCAAAAAATAATCAGTGTGAGACAGCACAAGAAAATAGAACTATTGAATAGGCGCAGCAGTGGCCTCAGCAACACCAAGTTCAGCTAAATGATGCAAGATGCCGACTAAAACCTGTGTGTCTTCAATCAGATAGTCTTCGATGACCTGTCCCCATTGAATGCGAACGACTTGAATCCCCTGATTTTGATAACGTTTGCCATCGGGCAAGGTATCGCAAACGGTAAATTCGACAGTCACGGTCATATCCCAAGGTAGGCCGCTGACGAAAATTCGGTCTGCTTGGATTTGCAAGCCGGGAAACAGCCGATGGACACGCTCAAACCACTGTCGGACGGATTCGCGATTGCGTAGTTCACCGCCCATTGCGTGATCGCCAGAAAAACAAAATTTGACGTGCGGCGAAAACTGCTTCAGGAGCACGTCAAAATTCCCGCGACTGATGTTTGCGTAGCCTTGTCTGATCTGGTGCTTGGCAATCTGCTGATACATAGTCATCTTCCTTTCTTTGCCTAATGATGTCTTGAAGGGCGAATCTATACTTTTAGTCCGGTAGGTTTTCGACTCTACGAATCGTCTCTTCCAACCACTCCATGTAAGTGTCCTCGTACATCTCGCCATAGCGCCGTGTCATTTCCCAGAGCAGCGCGTGTTCAGTTAATTCGGGTTGATCAGCGAGAAACTTCAACATTTCCTGCGGCGTTTGCTGTTGGTAAATGATCTTTTGCTGATTGTGGAGTTCGAGTTGCAGCCGTAATTGGGTTAGTAGTGCCGTTTTTCCGGCGGGTAAACCGAAAAATAATTTGAGCAGCAGCGAATCTTTTTTCATCTCCGGTTCGACCAACGGTGTGATCAACCAGTGGCGTAGTTCAGCCCGACCAGCCTCAGTCACGCTGTATACCCGGCGATCTGGTCGGCCTGCTTGCGGTTCAATTTCGGAGTGAACTAGCCCTTCATCTTCCATCTTCTTGAGCGTGACATAGATCTGGCTCAACTTGGCGTGCCAGAAATGCCCCGTTGAAACTTCTATCCACCCTTCGAGATCATAGCCAGACATCGGACGATAATTGAGAAAGCCTAGCAGCATATACTTCAGCATATCATCATTTATATATAAATTATTGGATATAAAGTATGATATGCTTGATTGCTGAAGATGTCAAGCATTTCAATTTGAAGCGGAAATTAGCGTTTTATCCGAGGGAAATTAGCGATCCTTGCCAAGCATTAGCAAATTCCACAGCCCGTAAAGGATCGCGCCGCTGACTGCGAACATGGCGGCGGTGGCTGCCAACAACGGTATAGGCGAAGTGGGAGTGGCGGGTGGCGGCGCTGGAATGCGGGCGCGTTCCTCTAGCGATTTGGCATGGCGGCGGGCAAGCTCAAGGTTGAGGCTTTCCTCACCTTTACGCATCGCCCACTCATGATTCATGGAAAACAGCGGCTTCATGATAAACGAAAGATCCCGAAGCAGCGGCTTGTCGGCCTGAATCTTCCAGTCGTAGGTAATATTGGTGAACGCGTCATCCTGCTCAAATGTCCAGATGCCGTGTCCGTTAAAGTCGCCCCACGCTTCCAGCGTAAAACCGTTGGGGTGAACGTCGGTCACACGGAAAGTCCAGCGCAGCGTGTAGGGCAACCAGCCTTTGGTGTAGAGGCTGACCACTTTGCCGATCCCATTGGCGTTCCCCGGTTCCAACTGAGTCACGTCCAGATAGACCGAGGGCCACCAACGCACCAGATCGCGGCCATTTGCCAGCACCTCGAAGATTTCTCTCACAGTGCTTTCGACGCGCCAGTGGGTAATGAAGTGATAATCGTTACTTGCCATTCGTGATTTATCATCCGTTTCGTGGTGAGATAGTGGTTTGACACTTTCTACGTTGAGAACAAGACAGATGGTTTTATACGGCAAGTCGAAGTAAGAAATTTCTATCCTATTGCCGCAAGATTACCCGAAGCCTTGAGCGCCTCATAGATAGATCGCGCCCACGCTCGCACATTATCGCAGTAGTGTGTTACGCCTTTTGCCGTTACATCTGCGGCAGTCATCGTCCAGTGGACAGGGTGCTCATACGCGCCATGTGAAGCCGCCGTTCCCTTGATCTTGAACCTGCGCTTGCCGGAGTCCACGATAGCGCGATCACGCTGACGCACTTCCGCCGGGGTAATACCACGCTCCACAAAATCTACCAGAAGAGTCATCGCGCCGCGCAAGCCTTCTGGCGAGTACAAACTTGGATGTTGAAGATGGTAGGACAGCACCATCAGGTGATGCACTTCACCCAAGAGGCTGAGATTTTCCATCTCCCAAAAGCCCATCTGGTGAAAGTGATTTTCGCAGGTAACATCCTCTGTCCAAATTGCGCTACATTCGTGGCAGCGCTGAGTTATGCTCACCATGAGAATTTATCCTCAAAACAATATCTGATAAGATTCATCAGTGGAAGTACAAAGTTGGAGATTTACTGAATGAAAAAATGTATATCGGCGGTGAAGCCATTGACGATATATCTTGGCAGATATAAAATATTGTAAAATTAGCGAAGGTAGCTCAATGGTTAGAGCAACGGTCTTATAAGCCGTCGGTTGCAGGTTCGAATCCTGCCCTTCGTATTGAGCAACACCTAAACTTATTCACGGAGCAGGCGATAGTAGGTCAATCGTCTTTTCGTGAGGCGGCATACAACGGGTAAGACTACACGCCATATAGCCTACCCGTATTGTACCTGAACCTGCCGAGGCTTTGATTGGCAAGCGCAAGGTTACAGATCCTTCTGGGTAAACCGGAAACGAGGTGTCCAAGCCTTGCAGCCTCAGGTCAACCGCTTGTTTGTCGGCAGAGACTACCCCATCGGCGGTAAAGCCATCGACGATTTCAAGACGGGTGGGTCGCCCCAATCCGTCAATACCATCGAGGGGCATGTCCTTGCTATAGAGGTGAAATCCCGACTCAACCGGAGTATAGCGAACCTTCAAGATCATTTGCTGCGCTGTCGGGTTTTCCCATGAGATGTCAACTTTTACATCTGCTTCTTCAAAAGCGATGTTAGTATCTCTATGGGCAGTAACACGCCAAATAACTCCCGCCGCTACTGCGAACAGTATGAAGATCGTACCAGCGACGAACCACTTTCTTCTTCGAGAGTGCATCTTTAGGATTTCGGTGTCCAAGGGGTCAAAATATCGATGACCTGTTGAGCAGTCATGGATCGAGCGCTCTCAAGTGCGCCGTTTGCTGTTGACCCGACAACCTTGCCGTCGGCATCAAGTATCACCACAGCAGGAACACCTTTGGCAATGGGGTTTCCATACCGCGCTGAAATATCAAGATTCTTGTCAAATTGTCCAATATCGATAGTCGTCAGATGATAATTTTTCTCTACGAACGACTTGAGCGGTTCGGCGTTGTAGAAGCCTGCTAGCACAATACAATCCGGGCACCAGTTCCCGCCAAAGTCTAGCATGACATATTTTTTGTCGGCTTTGGCAAGGGCGATCACCGCGTCAATATCCTGTTGGGCGTTGGCAGTTTCATCATACGGACGATTGGCATTCACTGTCCGGGCTGGTTTGACCGAAGATGAAGGGGCAGCGCTCGTACAGGCCACCACAAGGATCAAGAGACACACCGTTGTGACGAAGGAGACAGGTTTCACTAGAATTCGGTTCATGTACGCCTCCAAATGAACATCAGTCGATAGATAATTATAGCGAATAACCTCTTATTCCTTCTCAGTCAAGCCAAGTCTCGAACGGCTTTGTTATGGGACAAAGGTCGGCGCGATCTTCGGAGTCGGTTGCGTCGTTGCCGAACTAGGTAGTGTGCCTAACGCTGACCAATGACCCGCTAACGGTATATCATTCGCGACTCCGAAGATTACTTGAAGATCGGGTGCGCCAGCCGTCAACTGGTTTTTCAGATACATCACCCCGTTGGATGGCCTGAAAATTCCGATCCCGGCGTGCCCCTGTCCAATCCAATCTCCCACCAGCGGAAGATCGCCCGCGGTACCCATCGCGACACTGTAATCCCCGAACACGCTGCCATTCTGGACTTTGTTGGTCAGGTAAAACGTCGTTTTGGAAGGACGGTACACACCGGGACTATCCACGCCATCGCCGTTCCAATCGCCCGCCAAGCCAATATCGCCGGGAACGCCTAGCACCATCGTGTAATCCGCGAAGCCACTAGTCAAGTTTTGCTTGAGATAGATCAGGCCATTAGAGGGACGGAACACGCCGACTCCATCGTGAGTCATGCTGTTTGTCCAGCGTCCAGCGATAGGTGTATCGCCGGGAACGCCTAAGTCACTGTAAAGAAATAAGCTATTGTTGTTGAGGGCATATTTTATAGTTGCAT
>JBDTVG010000246.1:0-3537 GCA_040007395.1 Chloroflexota bacterium | reverse complement strand
GCACGTACAAAATTGTCCCGTCTTTATCCATCACTTCCCGTGCGTTAGTCTACTACTTGGATCGCTCACGAGTACCTAGCTGAGTCAGCTTTGCCGAGTGAAACACTACAATCTCACCTCCGTCATCCCAGTCTCAACCCTTTTGACAATGACAACGGTTGGAATAATGACGTTGCCTAAGCTTAACGAATTCGCCACCACAAATTCCTCAAAATAAGAAGTTCCATCGTATTCGCCGTTTGAACCTCGCCGCCCTGAAAACTACAAGCTTTATTCGGGTGATAGGTGCAGGAGAAACGGTACAGCATGGGTAATGGGATACCTTTGTATATGCCCAGCACTGGTAAATCTTGGTCGCCCGAAACGATGAAATCCGCCTTACTACCGACTGCACAGGCTAACACTGCCCGGTTTTGTCGGATGCCCAGAAGGTGGGATTCTCTCATGCCTTTCACTTCTAGTAGCCATTTCAACAAATTCTGCCGAAGATGCCGCATTAGCTCCAGTCAAATCATCTAATTTGACACGTTCATGATTATGCTCATGTCAAATGTCATGTCGGCTGTAGTGTAGATCGGCTCATAAGGAATATGACTTTTGCCATCATAGAATCATGATATATGTAGCTAGACATAGCACGCAGTGCATATATAATTTAGATTAAGTTCGTTGAAACGATTTCGGACATATAGATAAGGATAATATCATGAAATACTTGAGTAGTCGGCTCTCAGCCGCAATGTGGGCTAGGGTTCTCCTCCTCTGGCTCACCCTCTTTGTTGGTGCCATCGTGGTAGGAGGAATCGCATTTTGGTTAGGAGGGTTCATCCAGGGCAATATCCGCAATGAACTCACCTCTCAGCAGATCACTTTTACGGCAGCAGACAAGCTCACCGATGAGGAAAAGCAGTTACCCGGTATCGTCGAGAACGCCGGGCTTGAACTCAGGACTGGTAACCAAGCCCAAGCCTACGCGGGGTTGATCGGGCTGCACCTGAAGGAAGCATCCAGTTCGGCAGGTTATCCAGATGCTAGCTACGCCACATTGGGCGGAATCCAGGGCACCTTGAGAGCAGCGGTTGCTACCGCCAAAACATCAGGTGACCAAGCCGCAATTGATAAAGCAAACGCTGACTTAACGGCAGCCACAAATCTCCGCAACACTATGTTGACAGGAAACACCTTGAGGGGAAATCTTCTTTCCGCATACGGCTGGGATAATGTTGCCACAGGCGTTCAAGCAACAGGAGTAGTTATCTTGGTATTGGCTCTGGTGTTCCTCATCCTCTTCATCTACGAATTGCAGCACGGTCACCTGCCACCACTCACTGAAGCCCAATAGGCTGCCGATCATGGTCAAGCCTGCACTGTAACCTCCTTTGGCACTGAGCCTTAGCGCTTAACGAGCAAGATACCGCGATACACTAAAACACCTCCCTATGCCGGAAGCAAGGGAGGTGTTTTAGTAAAAGTCCCCACGAAACCGTAGTTCGTGGGGTGCCTATCAGAACCAATATTTAATATCCCCAACGAAAACCTTACTGACTTCGTATGCTACTCAAACCTCCTTGAGCCTAGAATCAAAACCCGCCAGTTGCACTCGCGAGTTAGTACAACGATGTTAGCAACTTAAAATCATGATCTTCCCTGTTTTCAGGGTTCCTACAGGTACTTGCGCCGCAACCTCAACGAGTTGGAAACCACAAATATCACGGTATGCGGAACGCCATCGCAGTCGCAGCCTAAGTAATCGTCTTAATGTCGCGGTGCTTTTGATGAATACTACCCTACCCTTCCGAATCTTAGGTATTCCAGACCGATCCTATTCCATTGCTGACCCTATTTCGACATAGCTGAATTTTAAGCACGCTAAAGACATAGGGTTTCCGCTCGTATGTTGGAGGAGACGAAGGTACAGTATTATCAGGATTTGCGGGCTGATTTGACAAATGGCTCTATAGTCAGAGCATCGGAACGCGGGTTGCATAACAACCGCAATTATCCAGACTAAACGACGTAGGAGGCTCGGTGCGGATAATACCGATCAGCGAAGTAATGCTTACATTTCCGCTTTGCGCCCTGCGGTTCTCAGTTCAGTTTTATCGGCATATAAGTTTAGCGCTTGCCATTGAGCCGATCATACAGACGTTATGCCCGATTTTCGTTAGGGTCTCCACTGGCGACATTACTTGGGATAACCTTAATCTCATTTGGTTCACAAAGCAATTAGAGGGAATAGCGACTTTACATTGACCTCACGCTCTGCCGCCGTTGTACCTACATGGGTCGCAAAGCTGATGAGGTAATTATTGTCTGACAACAAGTCTGCGGCGGAGCAACGGCGTTATGCGGGATAGTACATATTACTATGGCAGCGGACACAGAAGCGCATGTTCACATCACGGCGGAGTTGCCCAATGGTTTAAGTAATCTTATTGTTTCTCATTGGCCTACGAAGCACTCCAATCGGGCGCTTTTTTTATGAATTTCTTGGAAAGGAGCCACATTTGTCGGGCACTAACATCGATCATCTATCACTAGCTGTGTTGGATAATTTTGAATCGCATCATGATAATATTGAACTTACTCAGCCACCTTATCAGCTTAGTATTGTCCGTTTGGAAACGTTAGATAAACGCACTCAACTACTCTTGGATCAGCATTTTTCAGATGGTTCTCTGATTACTCGTAGTGCCAGCCTGTCTCTACCTCGCAACCCAACCAATGCCCTTTTGTATCACTTTGTCGGTTCGATTCCGGAGCCATTTCGTGAAAATTACGATTTAATGTTTGGCCCTCCGAGGCTTTTTAGGACAGTAGTCGCTACCTTGCAAATTGCCAAAGATGGTGCTATCGGTTGCTTTCCAGAACACGATATGGTCAGCGGTATCGAGGCATTTACTCGAATAGCTGACCCATTTATCATGTCAAATGGAAGAGAAATTCCTTATGAACCTATTTCAACTGATAACCCACTCTATAGCTTAGAAGATGAAACAGAAATCCAGTTTGTACAGCAAATATTGAAGACTTTGAACGGCACAACCCCAGCCCTAAAAGTTGCATTAAGACGGCTAAATCGTCAATTTGGTCGTGAAGATCTTGCTGATCGTATTCTTGATGCCGCGATTGCGTTAGAAGCCTTATATCTTTACGGTGCATCAGGTGAGTTGAAATATAGACTTAGCCTACGAGTCGCAACGCATCTTGGTCATGATGCTGCCGAAAAGCAATGGTTGTTTAAGCTAATAGATATTGTCTACTATGTACGCAGCAAGATTGCTCATGGCGAGCTATACAGTTCTGAGGAAATTAAAGAAAAACTCCGCAAGGACTATAAAAATAGTGAATGGGCATCCTCCGAAGCTATACTGTCTGATTTGGTCGGTGTACTACGCAAAGCATTGAAGTCTATCCTTATAGAGGTTGGCGAGAAGCAATATAAAGATAGTTGGCTCATGTTAACTGGGTGTGCAAAGCGGCGAGCGCGGCAACGAAGTCAGGTGTGATGCGCTGGAGATTGATGTGAAACTCACA
>JBDTVG010000245.1:0-45528 GCA_040007395.1 Chloroflexota bacterium | reverse complement strand
GTAAGAATTGGCATAGTGTTATGCAGGACTACACCCAGGAGATTGTGCCAACTTTGATTGTTTTCACCATAAACAGAAAACCAACTTGGCTGTATTCGAGTTAAGACAGCAATTATTGTTTCTGTGTTTCGGCTAACTAGGCTCTAGCTCTACTGAGCGACCAAGTCGCTTCATTGTCAGATCACGGCGACGGCGCAAGATCCTTGCCGACGATGACTTCAATATCGACACCGGAGACAGCGCCGGGTTCGTCAGAAATTGCGGTGCCATCCAGTTTGAGCGCATCCGCGATCAAGCGCGCTGTCTTGATCTTGCCTGAATAGACGCGAATGACCGTTTTACCGTAACCGCCCTGCAAATCGGCGTTCTTCACGTCGGTGATGTTGAAGCCTTTAGCGATCAACTTGTCGGCGGTATTCTTTGCCATGCCGTCTACGCCCGACCCATTCGAGACAGTGATCGTGGCTCCTTCGGCGGTTGCCTCAGAATTGGCAGGGCCAACAGGTTCCGAGTCGAATAGTTTTTCAACAAGATCGTGGATTTTCTCGTAAACAGGCGAAAATACTTCCTCGCCGCTGGCCAGTTTGCTGGGTTGCAGATAGCCATCTCTGTCGGTGATCACCGCCGACTGGATGTTATCTTTGGGGATGCTTTGCGCTAACTGCGCCAGTTGCACCATATCGTCGAAACTCAGATCCGTCTTGATGCTATCTTTGAGCGAAGCCCAAATCGTCGTGGCTTTGCCAAGCAACGCTGAGACACCGCCCAGACTCAGGACTTTTTCGCGCACCGAACGGATGACTTCCTGCTGACGGGTAGCCCGCCCGAAGTCATCGCCTGCATTGTGGCGCACCCGTGCATATTGCAGCAACTTGGTCGAGTCGAGATCCTGACAGCCCGCCGGGAAGTCCGCGACAATATAGCCGTAACTGCCATCGGGATATTTGTCATCGTGGATCGCGTCTTTGGGGCAAACGGTGATCGGCCCTACCGCATCGATTACCGTCGTGAACACGTCAAAGTTGACCATGACATAGCGTTGGATCGGTACACCGAGCAGACTTTGTACCGCCTTGACTGCCAGTGCAGGGCCACCGCCGGGATACTGTTGGGTTTCGCCAATTGCGTTGGCATTGTTGATGCGATCCGGGACATTGACACTGGGAATATTGATGTAAATGTCACGCGGGATGGAGAGCATCGCCCCCGTTTTGCGGATCGGGTCGAGCGACAAGATCATCATCGTGTCAGTGCGGAATGGCCCTTTTTCGCCTTTGCGCTGGTCGATGCCCAGCAGCAAGATCGTGATGCGTGAGGGATCGTTCCACGACTTTACTGCCTCTGTCGCCGCCGAAGTAGCTACACCGTCAGGTAATAATTTCACAGCAGCCTCGGCGGTCGCCACTTGTGGTGCGAGGGGTGTAGCAGCCGCAGGTGCGGCGGTTTTGGTCGGGCTGAACAGCGACACTTTGGTCGATTGAGCGCCGGCCTGTGGCGGTGGCGGAAACTGCACTGGCGACTCAGCCACAATTCGACGTAAAGTAACATAGGTAAACGCGGCGGTGCCGACGGTCAGCACCGCCGCCACCAGCACAGCGATCAGCATTGCCCAAGAGAGAGTACGCATCACGAGACTCCGTTCAATTTAGAATCGGGACGGCATTATAACCCACAAATGCGATCTCAGTGCGGCGTTCAGCCTACGCTCATCTCACGCTATGAGACAAACCTAAGTTAACAGAGATGGTAAACTCTCAGCTGGACTATGCAGATAGGTAGCGATAAAAGAGAGGCAGAATAAGGACTTTGACCTGACTGCGAGAAAGGTTGAAGATGCTTACTCTGCCGATCTGGAATATGACGGTGCTAGGTGAATATGCGCCAGTGATCTACGGACAAAGTACGTGGTATAAAGCGGAAGGGTTGGTGGTTGGCGCGATATTGGCGACGGGCAAGCGGACGGTGAGCGCGGTGCTGCGGGTCATGGGGCTGAAGGATAACGGGAAATAGGGTCAATAGGATCAGGTTCTGAGTCGGGCGGCATGGTCAGGGCTAGAAGCCAGCGCGATATTGCTGCGAATGTTATTAAGACGTTCGATAGCGGTGAGGCGTGGGTGTTTGGTATCGATGAAACGATAGAGCGGCGGCGAGGAGAGAAAATTGCGGCGAAAGGCATTTATCGTGACGGCGTGCGTTCGAGCAAAAGTCATTTCGTGAAAGCGAGTGTTCAGCGTAACCTACATTCCGACATAGACCGTTCCAACCGCCGCGATCTCAGTCTATTTCGTATTGCTTGGGGCTTCTTGCAGCGAACCTTACTGTTTAACCGACCTTTTCAAGTCTCGTTCGCGCCATTCTTTGGTGCCCTGCCTAACTTTCACCCCTGCGGTTGGTAAGTGTCGGGTGACTAGTAATAAGTCAGGAGACGCTGGATAAATAGTGAAACACTTAATCGCCGCTGATCAAAGTGGGCAGTGCTCCCTGAAACCAACTTGGCGTGAGATCTAGTCCGTAGTACATCTCGACAATGTGCCGTACTAACGGCGCAGCCACATACGATCCTTCGTTGCTGTGTTCAACCACTACCACAATCGCAATATCTGGTGTATCAGCAGTCTTCCCGGCATAGGCGGCAAACCAAGCGTGCGGCTCACCGACGGTTTCTGCCGTACCTGTCTTGCCGCACACGACTGCACCTTTTAATCCCTGAAAAATGAAGGTTGCCGTACCAAGTGTCTGGTTAGTTGTGACATCGCACATGGCCCGTTGAATGCCCTTAATCACTTCGGGCTTAAGTCCCAATTTGCCGTTTGCTACCGGCTTGGCAACATAAGACGGCGGATCACCGAGAATGCCTACCTTCTGAACAAGCAGCGGTTGGTAGAGTGTCCCACCATTGGCGATTGCCGCGACCATCCGCACAACTTGTAATGGCGTAACCTGAATGTCGCCCTGCCCAATAGCGATATTTAATGCATCACTGCCGCGCCATTTTGTGCCAT
Source organism: Chloroflexota bacterium (assembly GCA_040007395.1). Classification (GTDB taxonomy): domain Bacteria; phylum Chloroflexota; class Anaerolineae; order Aggregatilineales; family UBA2796; genus DATGFK01. The sequence goes on along the minus strand of JBDTVG010000245.1, from coordinate 42,526 downwards.
CAATCGTTTCGTAGGTATCAGGATCGGGCAGGTTGCCAGCGTCCTCGGACACGTCCTTGATTCCAGTTTTCGCGCCGAAACCCATCCGACGGGCATAGTTCAACAGAATATGTGGATCGGCCTGATTGAGCGTCCAGCCAACATGCCAGAAATATACGTCGCATGAGCCTGTGAGTGCCTGTTGCAGTGTGATCGTGCCATGTTGACCTGCTTGGGTATGGTAGATCCAGTCATAGCGGGTTCTGTCGCCCAACGGTGTGCCATTCCATAATCCGGTGCAGGTGTAAGGCGTGTTCACCTTGAACTTACCGCTGTCGGCGGCAGCAGCCATTGACACAATCTTAAAAACCGATCCGGGTGGGTAGATGCCCAGAGTCGCTCGGTTAAAGGTCGGCTTTCTAGGATCTTTCGACCATTGGTCGATTAAGGTTTGAGCGTCCTTGAGCGATGTGTTGGGATTGAACGCATCGACATTGAAATCGGGGTAACTGGCAATTGCCAGAATTTCGCCCGTATGGACATCCATCACAATCGCTGCTGCGCCAGTCGCCCACTTGCCCCACGGGGCAGCCGCGAAAGTATCCTTGAGGGTGTTCTGAACATTCTCTTGTAGTTTGCGATCCAGCGTTAGGTACACGCTCTGGCTAGGGATGCCGGGACGTTCCGCCAATTTGCGAACTGTCCCATCCCGCAAACGGATTATCAATTGAGCAGGGCCTTTACCGGCTAATGTGTCTTCCCAGTTGCGCTCGATCCCATCAATGCCGACTAGTGCATCCTGAGAGTAGCCACGCGCTATCCAGTCGTCTACTGTTTCGGCGGGGATGCGCCCCACATAGCCGACAATGTGCGGGGCAAGACCGCCTGCCACATAACGCCGCGTAGGACGGGTTGTATAGTCGAGCGTACACACCCGTTCCAGCGCCGCCTTTTCGGTAGCAAAACGTTCTTGACTCAGATCACCGATCTCGAACGCGAAGTCGCGCCCGGTGCGATCTCCGTAGAGGTTTTTCATTGCATCAGCGGTACGCACCTTGAAGACGCGGGCTAATTCGGCATAGCATTCATCGGGATTGCCCGTCGGATATGATTTGGTTAGTAGCTTAACCGTGATCGAAGTGCCATTCTGATCCGCGATAACCTCGCCGTCGCGGTCATAGATGTTGGCGCGGTTAGGACTGGTTTCGACCACATCAAGCGCACCGCCATCCTTCATCTCAGCAAATACGTCGCCTTTTGACCAAGCCACACGCCAGCCATCCGAGGTACTCGCCAAACGTAGGGTGCGCCCCATATCGCTGAACTTACCGACTAACTTGGTATCGAAGGTCATGTCATAGGCGATTTCGACGCTGGTATCTTGCTGGATCGCGTTGGTCAGCGCGTAGGATTTTCCATTAGGCAGCAGAGTCATGGTTTGTTCAGCGTCGGTGTAGATCTGCTCGAAGTCCTTGAAGGCGATTGCATCTCGACTGTTGAGCGTCAACATAGTGTACATCGCGTCATAGCGATCCAGTTTCCAAGCGTTCAGAAAGTCGGCAGCAAGGCGTTGGGCATCATCCATACTAAGCCGGGTGGTAGGTTGGCTAGGGGTGCTTTGCACGAATGGACTCGCACCGGGTCGGGCGGTGCAAGCGGAGACAACAAGGATTATCAGGCAGACAAGTATGTGGCGACGTTTAGGCACTGCAAGCCAATTCTTCTAGGCGAATACGATACAACTACAATTCTCGGCGATTATAGTTACCGTTTGACGGTCAGACAAATTTGCTGGCGTTCGCGTAACTCAAGGGGATGTGCGTTACCGATAGGGTGAGGCGACTTGTCCGTTTCCAAGCTAACTTGCTCATCGCCCGAAGTATAATCCCGATGGTCTGCTGACCGCAAGCCGCTGACTCCCATGTAAAAATTTATGTGTGGACATATTTACCTATACAGTCATAATATAAATTTTCAACAGAAACTTAACAGCAACTTGGTGCAAATTGTCCAATTTTTTGCAACCCTTTCCAAGGCTATACTGCTTTCTAGCGTAAGCGATCTCTAGTATTTGGGTGCCCCTCTATGGATGTTGCTGTCATCGGCGCAATTCCGTTCGCATTGGCTCTACTGATGCCGACCTTCAGCAAGCGACTACACAGAACTATTCTCGCGTGGCTATTAGGGGCAACGATGGCTGTGCTGTTTGCCATCCTCTTAGGGCATCTTCCAACAATTCAGCAAGGTGGTGTCGTCCAGATCAGCCTTCCTTGGGTTCCTGAATTGGGCCTGACCTTTGCGCTTTATCTGGATGGACTTTCCCTGATTTTTGGCCTGTTGGTGACTGGTATCGGGGCATTAATCGTCATCTATGCTGGCTACTACTTCGATAACTTGGGTGAGTTGGTTCGGTTTTACCGCCTACTCTTGACTTTTACGGGTGGGATGCTCGGTATTATCCTAGCTGGCAATCTGCTCACGCTGTTTATCTCTTGGGAAATCACCAGCGTTACCTCTTTCTTTCTAATCAGTTTTCATGGCAGCGATGCACAAGCCCGCCGAGGGGCATTGCAAGCGCTCATCGTAACGGCAGGTGGCGGACTCGCGCTCTTGGTCGGGCTGATATTGCTTGGTACAGCAGCGGGATCGATGGAGTTGTCGCAGGTGCTTGCCAGCGGCGAAACTCTGCGCCAGCATCCATACTACACAGCCATCACGCTGCTTATTTTTCTAGGGTGCTTTACAAAAAGTGCCCAATGGCCTTTTCACTTCTGGTTGCCCGATGCAATGACTGCACCGACTCCCGCCAGTGCCTATCTGCATTCGGCAACCATGGTCAAGGCCGGAATTTACTTGCTGCTGCGACTATATCCAGTTCTCGGCAACACGGCCTTATGGCAAATTGGGCTGACCGCTATTGGCCTCACGACGATGTTAGTAGGGGCTGTCTTTGCGCTGCAAAAGCGAGATTTGAAAGCCTGTTTGGCTTATTCGACCATCAGTCAATTAGGGGCAATTGTCGCGCTGATTGGACAACCCAATGGCGACGGGATCAAAGCCGCACTAGTGGGCGTGTTAGCTCATGCCCTCTATAAAGCCACACTATTCCTAGTTGCCGGAACAATCGATCATGCGACGGGAACTCGTCAACTGGATAAGTTAGGCGGTTTATCGCGACGAATGCCAGTGTTAACGGTGATTGCAGTCTTGGCGGGCTTATCGATGGCAGGCTTGCCGCCGCTGCTAGGTTTTGTTGCTAAAGAGACTCTGCTGGAAACGCTGTTAGAAGGGCCACTCCCCTTGCTGACATTGGCAATCGTGCTGGTTAGTGCGGCGCTCACGGTCACAATGGCGCTCATTCTCGTTTGGGATGTGTTTTTCAAGTCGCCGCAACCGAGTCACGCCCATGATACAGAACATCCCCTGCATGTCCACCAGCTACCGCATGGCATGTTATTTGGCCCCGGCGTGCTAGCAACAGGATCGCTGCTGGCTGGACTTAATTTGAATTTGCTAGTGCTGCCAATCATTACCCCAGTCATTGCCCATGAAAGCGGACCAGTTCATCTGAGCCTATTTTCGGGACTTACCACGTCCTTCGCCTTAAGCCTGACCGCACTGGTAAGTGGGTTTGGGCTGTTTCAGGCTCGTGGGATCTGGTTGAACTGGCAATTGCCTGCACTGCCACGGGGTCGTGATTTGTACCAAAGGGCAGTTGGTACAGTCGAGTCTGTTGCAAATCTGGTGCTGCGTTCTCAGGGCGGCAAACTTCGTTATTACTTGATAGCCATTCTAGGTAGCATGATTGCACTGATGGCAACTGCCGGATTAACGAATTTGGGCGCTCACCCATTTTCGATTCAGTTAAGAAGTAGCGCCGATGTCCTTAAAGTCGTCCTGCTGGCGCTCTCACTCGTCGCGACGATGGGTAGTATCTTACTCAAACGACATCTACTCGCCGCGCTGTCACTGGGTATTGCCGGATATAGCGTTGGCGGCTTATTCTTGCTAGAACCCGCCCCCGATGTGGCAATGGTACAATTCCTTGTTGAAACGTTGGGCACAGTGCTGGTTATAACGATGTTAGGGCGTATCAGCTCACGCGAACGCCAGTTGGTGATCTCTAGCCTGTGGGATCATTCGCGCAAGAGTATTTTTCGTGATGCTCTCATTGCGATAGTCATTGGCACAGGGGTGGGGTTATTTTCGTTAGCGGCTGTCCTTAACCGTCCTGAACGGACAACTATCACCACTTGGCATCTCGACAATGCGCTACTCAGAACCGGGCAACCTGATGCAGTCGCCGCAATTGTTACCGATTTCAGAGGGATGGATACCATCATTGAGATCACTGTATTCGGGATGGCTTCGCTTGGTGTGTTGACTTTGCTTTCCACGCCAGAACCGGGTAGAACGTGGCAATTTTCAGCCATACGCGTTTTGCGCCAACTGCGCGAACGTGGCCTGATTGCCCCTGAAACTATCTACGCGGCAGACCGCGAAGCGAAAGATCCGGCTATTCAGAAAGAGGTAGATGCATTACGAGCGCGGCAGGCTCCACCCAGCCTTTCCACGCCGTTGACACGCCGCGCCGCCTCATTGATGCTGCCCTTTGCGCTGCTAGTAGCGCTTTCCCATCTGTTGTACAGCGGTTTCGGCACTGGCGATGGTTTTACGGCGGGGGTCGTAAGTGGGCTGGGCATTGCCCTATGGTATGTTGTTTTTGGTTACGAAGAGGCCAAACAACGGCTGCGCTGGCTGCGCCCTGCACCTTTGATTGGGGTCGGCGTGGGGTTAGCGATCTTGAATGCGGCGCTACCACTACTTTTTGGTCAGCCGTTCCTCGTCACTACTGTCCTGAGTCAGATTCATCTACCCGGCGATATTCACTTGTCTTCGACGCTGCTGTTTGAGACAGGTATCTTCCTGAGTGTTCTCGGCGGAAGCAGTGTTGTGCTCGAAACTATCGCCCATCCGCAGGAGGTTGACACCCTTTGAACATCTTATTTGCTATCGCCACCGGCACAATGTTTGGCATGGGAGTCTTTCAACTGCTGCGCCGCGACCTAATCAAATCCGCGATGGGGTTTTATATCCTGTTCACCGCGATCAATTTACTATTCCTTGCTGTAGGCGCTTTCAATGGCAATGTTCCGCCAGTTACCCCAGTTCCAGAACACACCCAGCCAAGCGATCCACTGGTGCAAGCGCTGCTCTTGACGGCGATTGTCATCAGCTTTGGCTCATATGCGTTCCTGCTGGCGCTGATTAGTGTGTCATCCCGCCGCTATGAAACTGTAGACTCCGATCTAGTAGATAAGCTGCAAGGCTAGCATGGTTACTTTCAACAATCCACTGGTTCTCGGCCCCATATTCCTCCCGTTGGCTGGCGCAGCGCTATGTGCTATTTTGGTTCGCTACCGCACCGCACAGCAGATCGTTGCTATGCTGACCAGCGCTCTTGCTTGGTTGTGTAGCCTAGGAGTGCTTTATTTTAACTGGCATGTCGGTCCGCAGGTTTACCGGATTGGGGGGTGGCCTACACCCTACGGTATCGTCCTTGCCCCAGATATGCTCTCGGCGCTGTTCGATGTGATGGCTAGCACCGTCGCCAGTGCAGGGATTCTCTATGCACTTGGTTGCAAAGATAAATGTGTCAGCTATCCTGCGTTTTTGCCGCTGTTTCTGTGCATGACGGCTGGCCTAAACGGTGCGATGTACACAGGCGATATTTTTACCCTGTTTGTCTTCGTCGAACTGATGGTCATCTCATCGGTTATTCTGGTCGCCATCTCGGATAACCAACTGGGAGTTGAGGCGGCGATCAAATATTTGCTCATCAGCGGCATGGGATCGTTGTTTTTGCTGATAGGCATTGCTGCCATTTATGCAACATTCGGCACGTTGACTCTGGCAGATGTGGCTCAAAAGCTATCTACTGGAGATCGACCATTGCTAGCGCAAGCTGCCGCGGTCATGCTCATGTGTGCGTTCCTGCTCAAAAGTGCTGTGTTCCCGTTTCACTTTTGGCAGCCCGATTTTCACACAACGGCTCCTACTCCGGTTCACGCGGTATTGTCATCGGTCGTGGTGAAGGTTGGTGTATACGGGTTGATCCGTATAACGACGCTGTTGTTCACCGTTGAAGCGCCGCTAATCCGCGCATTGCTTTTGATTCTGGGATTAATCGGTATCTTTTTTGGTAGTTTGGCTGCGCTGAAAACATACGATGCCAAGCGAATGCTTGCTTATTCCACCTTTGGACAGATCGGCTTTATTCTGGTAGGTATCGGATGGGGAACGCCGTTGGCCTTGGTCGGCGCAATTGTCTATGCGTTTAACCACGCGCTGATCAAATCCTCGTTGCTCATGATCACAGGAGCCGTTTCGAGCCGAATGCCCAACAAGAGCGCCAAGCTAAAAGATATTGGCGGCGTTGGCAAAAGTTTAGGGTTGCATAGTCGATTGTATCTGTTGGGCGGGTTGGCATTGGCAGGCATTCCACCCATGAATGGCTTTATCAGTAAAGTAGCGCTGGTGCGGGGTGGCATTGAAGCTCAGAGTTGGATTGTTTTGGGGCTAGCGGTGGCGGCAGGCTTGATCACGCTGCTCTATATGATGCGTACTTGGCAGTTGATCTTTCAGCAGTCACCTGATCCGGATCTGCACTTGAAGCCAAGTGGCGACAGTTTACTGGCTCCGATTGTCCTGATTAGCTTGTGTGTTGCTTTGGGATTGTTTGCTCAACCGCTGGTCGAAGCCGCCACCGCAACCGTAGCGCAGATCAGCAATGCCCAAATCTATATCCATGCTGTATTAGGAGGGTAACATTTTGGTGCAGCGACTCGTACTCGCTTTGTTCATGGGGTTAGCGTGGATGTCACTCACGTTGGGTGTATCACTTGGCAACTTCATTGTTGGCGCAATCTTGAGCTTTGCAATTTTGACACTGATCTCTAGTAATCAGAAATCATCTACACTAACGTTGCGTCAATTGCCGCAACAACTCCTTGCTGCCACGATGTATACATTGATCCTATTCCGTGATATTTACCTTTCTTCCATCGATGTAGCCAAGCGCGTGATTGATCCAGCGATGCCACTCAACTCGGGTATTATTGCCGTCTCAACGCAATATACCCCGACAGGTAGTGACGGCGAAGCAACCGCGGACACAATTGCTGCCATCAGCGCTCACGGGATTACTATTACGCCCGGTGAACTTGTTGTAGATTTTGACGGCAATCAGGTGATGTATGTCCATTGTCTGGATGTTGTTGCATCGTCGGCCGTGGCTGAGTCCAATCAGGCCAAACGGCTAGTATTTTTGCGGAGAATCTTCCTATGAGCGATCCACTCATCAATATGGGGGTTCAGCTTGGGCTAGTTGTATTGGTGGTCCTTTACGTGATCAGCACCTATCGCATCTGGCGCGGCCCTAGTCCCGCTGATCGGCTACAAGCGGCTGATGCTTCCTCTACGCTATTGATCGGCATTATCATTGTGCTAGCTGTTGTGCAAGGAACGCCCGCGTTAGTCGATGTTGGTATTGCCCTTGCCGCACTCGGCTTTGTCGGTACATTGGCAGTCGCTCGTTATCTGGCAGAGGGGAAGGTGTTCTAATGCAAACGGTGATCAATGTTATTGGCCTAATTCTGCTCTGGATAGGCATCATTTTTTCAGCACTTGGTGTTTTGGGGTTGATTCGCTTCCCCGATGTGTATTGCCGTCTTCATGCGTCCGGTAAAGTCTCGACATTGGGCTTGTGTGGCCTATTATTGGGCGCTGTGTTTCTGATGCCGACCCTAACCGCGAAAGCGGTTGCATTGGCGATCTTCACAGTGATTTCCTCGCCCATTTCGACCCATGCCATTGCTCTGGCGGCCTACCGCCTCGGCGTACCGATGCAGCGCTCAGTGCGCGACGACATGGGTGGGCATTACCGCGATAGTTACTCATCAGACCTTTAGTCGCTAACCCGTCTTCACCTAACTTGGTTTACAACTTGCAAATGTCGCTTCGAGCGGCACTATGACACCCTTCGTTGAGGGTGTTAGGTTTCTGTTGTGCATTATTTTCGCACAAACTTCACAACTTATGGCTCACTTAGAGGTTATCTGGGCAATACATAACAGATTTCTAACAGATAAATAGGGCATAACGAACAAAAACACCGCAACCAATAATTCTATATAGTTCAGTAATAGTCATAGTATTTTATCAGATAGATACTCACTGTAGTCTAATACAGCTGAAAACCTTGTGAGAAATTTCAGGTAGATACAACGTATCGTTGATCATTACAATTTTTTATTCTTTAGTGATAAGTCCAACGACTGAATAAGTATAGGGGGATACCTGATGAGACTGAGAAAACGTAATCGTTTGTGGCAGCGCACTCTAGCAATCGCTGTTGCGGCACTGATACTCGCCGTATTCGGTAAAACGGCACACGCCCAAGGCGCTGCACCTGTGATGGCTACCCAAGCGGCTGTCGATACAACATGGGTACTAGCGACTGGCTTCCTCGTGTTTTTCATGCAGTGCGGGTTCGCTATGTTGGAAACGGGTCTCATTCGCCAAACGAGCGCCGTCAATGCGTTGCTTGAAAACTTCATTGACGCTGGCATCACGGCTGTCGCCTTTTGGGCAGTAGGGTTCGGAATCGCGTTTGGGACAGACACCGCGGGGGTAATCGGTACGTCGAACTTTTTCCTCAGTGATGCTGTCAAATTTACTGGTGGTGTAGTCGCCTATTCACAGACTGGCACCATCGATACGGTATCGTTCTTCTTCTTCCAGTTTGCCTTTGCGGCAACTGCCAGCACCATCACCACTGGTGCAATGGCTGAGCGTACCGATTATGTTGGCGACCTGATCTACAGCGCCATTATGGGTGCAATCAGCTATCCAGTAATCGTTCACTGGGTATGGGGCGGTGGTTGGTTGGCTCAGATGGGCTTCCATGACTTCGCTGGCAGCACAGTGGTGCATACGGTTGGTGGTGTTACCGCCATCGTCGGTGCCTACATGCTTGGCCCACGCAAACTCCGTATTGGCAAGGATGGCAAATGGCTACCACTCCCGCCTGCCCATAATCTAGGTTTGGCAACCATTGGCACGATGATCCTGTGGTTCGGTTGGTACGGCTTCAATCCCGGCTCAACACTGACCATGGGCAACACCGGACTGGTTGGGTTGGTTGTGTTGAATACGACATTGGGCGCAGCGGGTGGTTCGCTAGCGTGCAGCATCTTCCAGTTCTTCCGCACCAAGAAGTGGGATCTGACAGCAGCCTTGAACGGTTCATTGGCAGGTCTGGTCGCCATCACGGCGGGTTGCGCGTTTGTCGCCCCATGGGCCGCTCTGGTGATTGGTTTGGTAGCAGGCATCGTTGTGCTTCTGGCGGTTGATGCAATTGACCGTGTTCGTATCGATGACCCGGTGGGTGCATTCGCGGTACATGCCGCGTGCGGTATCTGGGGTACGTTGGCCATTGGGTTGTTCGGTCAACCCGGCCTGACGTTTGCACCAGCAGGCGTTGATGTCGCGACCCGCGCCGGACTTCTCCTCGGTGGTGGCGCAACACTACTGGGTGTTCAGTTCATCGGATCGCTTGCATCGATTGCTTTCACAGCAGTGTTCGCATTCATAATGTTCGGTATATTGAAGGCTGTTGGTCGCCTGCATGTGAGCAAGATTGTTGATGATGTCACTGTCTTCATCGATGATTTTGAACATGCTCAGACGATTATGCCCGATATTCGTCCTCCAGTGGCCCTAACCGCCTCAGGCGAAGTAGTGGTCAAAGGTAACCCAATGCCTAGCGCAGGCGACTAATCTCACTCCACATTTAGCAAGCCCTGTAGAGACATAGTCTGCTGTGCCTCTACAGGGCTTATGTTATACTCAAGTTAACGTGATAAAATTAGGCACATTGGTCAATGAATAAAGTAAATGTGCTGGGTATCTTGCCAAGTACAACGTCAGTAAGTAAAAGCTTGGTGTGGCAGTATATTGCGGCTTTGGTGGCTGTCCTGACCGCAACTTTTATCCTGTTTAATCTGCGATCCTATCTAGGTGACACCAATATTTCCCTCCTTTATTTACTTATTGTATTGTTCTCAGCAACTACTGCCCGCCCTAGTGTCACAATCTTTTGTGGCGCTATCAGTTTTTTTTGTTACGACTTTTTTCTAATACCACCAATATTTGATATAGTGCCACATTCGCCTGTCAAGTTGTTAGACCCACTCGCATTCTTTGTGGTTGCGTTAGTGACGAGTGCGTTAGCAGAGCGCTCACGTCAATATGCTGTGGAAAAAGCGACTTACCAACAAGCCAGCCAATTTAGAACGACATTGCTGCAATTAGTCTCACATAATCTACGTACCCCTTTAGCAACTATCAAAACTGTGCTCTCAACGCTTGTGAACTCACCTCTAACACCATCATTGGAAATGCTATCCGTAGCAGAGCAAGAATGTGATCGGCTTAATCGGTTGATAGGTAATGTACTGCAACTTTCACGGCTCGATTCTAACGCCGTTCAGTTACATAAAGATTGGAATGGCTTGGATGAGGTGATCAGCACTGTATTTTCGCATTGGCCCAAAGAAATCGCCGCGCAGACGCTCAAGGCTTCTATCCCACGTGATCTTCCACTCATCCAATTTGATTTTGTCTTGATCGAAGGGGTTTTGACAAACCTAATCGAAAATGCTTTTCGCCATGGTGAAGCCCCTATCCATGTCAAGGTCGAGGTACTAGAGGACAGGGTCCAAACTTCTGTACAAGACGCAGGTAACGGGGTTCCAGTTGCCGACCGCTCAAAGCTGTTTCAGCAGTTTTTGTCTGGTAGTTCTGGTGGATTAGGACTTGGCCTCGCCGTCTGCAAGGGATTGATCGAGGTACATGGCGGGCGATTGTGGGCAGACTTTGGCCCCCAGAAAACCCGCTTTACCTTTAGTTTACCATTAGTGACTTATCGGGGTAATGACGACCATGACAACGAACCACATTCTGGTCGTTGATGATGACGCTGCCTTTAGAGATACACTTCTCAAGGCACTGAAGAATCAGGGCTATCGAGCGACTGGTCTTGCTGATCCCGACTCATTAGCAGCGACGATTGTCATTCAACGACCAGATGTTATATTGCTAGATATGATGTTTAATACGGGTACAAACGGATTAGATGTCTGCCGCAATCTACGTACTTGGGCATCAATTCCGGTGGTGATTCTCTCTGTTGTGGACGACGAGACCAGCAAAGTAGCAGTGCTCGATGCAGGCGCAGATGACTATCTGACCAAACCGTTTGGCATTAGCGAACTGCTAGCCCGTATCCGAGCTGTTCAACGGCGAGTAGGTCAAAAAGTGGGAGCGGAGACACCCCTTTTGATACTTGGCGATTTGGTCGTTGACTTTGATGATCGGCAAGTCAAAGTACACGATAAACCCATTCATCTCACTCGCAAGGAGTTTACGTTGCTCAGGTATCTTGCTGATGCTCAAGGTCGATTGGTTACTTACGAACAATTATTGACCACGATTTGGAAAGACGAAAAATCGTTCGAGCGGAGCAAAGTTCGTGCTCTGGTGATGCAGCTTCGCAACAAACTGGGCGAAGATTTAAGTAACCCAACGTATATTTTGACGGAAGCTGGCGTGGGCTATCGCTTAAACGTTGAGCCAGTTGCAGATATAGAAAAACAAATCTAGCACCTTACCTGAAAAAGAGACACCAGATTAGCAGATATTCCGAGTGTAGAGCGGTTTTGGGAATTAAGCAGGAGCGATGTTTCAGGAAACGCTGAATAGAAGCGAGATAGACCCTGCCTTCGTTATGGTCAGATGGACTTGATGCGTGTTCCGTTCTATGAAAAACAGCATATAGACCGTCTGGAGCCAGACCGTTTCTAGGGTGAAAAAGTCGGTCGCCAGCACCTGCGCTTGATGGTTTTTGAGAAAGGTGCGCCCGCACCTGCTGTTGCGACCGCGCTCAGGGGCGGCATTCCCCGCATACCGCTGCGTGTGCTGGAAAGTCCACTTCCTTCAGACCAGATCACGATGTCACTTCAAGACGGTTGCTGGCTTGAAGAGGAGCATAGCGTCTTGTGCCGATTGTCTGAGAACACCCACGACATCTAAGCCCAGCCAAAATAGCTGAGCGAGGATTGACCATATCATCAGCGCCTCAACGATAGCTATGAAGTTAGGCTGATCAGTTTATCCAATATCGGCTGACCCAGCGACTGACTTGCTTAGCTCCACCCCTGTACTTTCTGCTCCATGTATACAATTGGCGCACCCCACGGGCATTAATCAGATATTGAAGACATTTTCCAACACTGTATAAAATAGTAGATTCGGTCTGTACAATACCCTGACTGCTACCCTTCAAAGGCTGGTTCGTCTGGCGGCGGTGACATGCCTTTTGCGGTGTTTACCGCCTCTTGCAAGGCTGAATCAAGCGCTGCCATTGGGGTGGGGCGATTGGTAGATTTAACCAATGTCCATTGTACTTTGCGTGCCGCCGCGAGCCGATCCAGATATTGCCACAGATTGCGATACTGCACCTCGCCGCCTGTCTTTTTTATCCAACCACTTTTCTTCCAACCATTGACCCATTGGGTAATTCCGTCGCGCAAATAGCTGCTAACTGTGAAAATACGCACCGCTTCGCCTTCGGAAACTGCTTCAAGGGCGGCAATGGCTGCCAGCAGATCGAGTCGCGCCGCGTTGGTACGTGGGTGTCCGCCTGTCATGACGCGCTGTTCACCGTTCTGGTCAAATAGGATCGCCCATGCGCCGGGGCCGGGTGCGCCCAGACACGAGATCGCGAGGTAAGCATGTGCAGAGGTTTCGCCGTTGGCAGACTCGTCGGCGGCAGCCATTGGATCTTCTACGGCGGGACGGCCCGCCGTTGCCAGCTTGTCCACACGCTCGTTATAAAAATTGCCCGCATGACCTTTGACCCAATGCCAACGGATGTCATGCCGTTCGACTTCGCTATCTAATGCTTTCCACAAATCTACATTCTGGATCTTACCATTCTTGAAATGGGTGACTTTCCAGCCTTCTAACCACTCATTGATCCCTTTTTTGAGATACTGCGAATCTGTGTAGAACTCGACATAGCACGGCTGCTTAAGTGCTTTCAAAGCTTCCAGCGCGGCGGTAAGCTCCATCCGATTGTTCGTGGTGTCAAGCGCACCGCCGTTCAGTTCACGGACATGGTCTTTGCCGTCTTTCTCGAAGATCAGCACCGCGCCCCAACCGCCCGCGCCCGGATTTGGACTCGCGCCGCCATCGGTGTAGATAGTGACTGTTGGTTGTTCCATAGTGTGTTAAGGGTTCGCCACGTTGAGCGCTTCACGAGGTTGCGCGTTACCAAAGATGACTTTGGGTGAAGCTGGCTGTGCTGCCCAGCGCGCCGCATTAGCGATCACACGCTGCACGTCGGGATGGTAGTAGGTTGGGAAGGTTTCATGACCGGGTCGAAAGTAGAAAATACGCCCCTTGCCGCGTGTGTAGCAACACCCACTGCGGAACACTTCGCCACCCTGAAACCAACTTAAAAAAACCAACGTTTCGGGCGTGGGAATATCGAAGCGTTCGCCGTACATTTCCTCATGTTCAATCTCAATCGTTTCGCCCAAGCCCTCCGCAATAGGATGTCCCGGCTCAACGACCCAGATCCGTTCTTTTTCGCCTGCCTCACGCCATTTCAGATCGCATGAAGTCCCCATCAATTTCTTAAAAATCTTGGAAAAGTGACCAGAATGCAGCACAATTAAGCCCATGCCTTCAAGCACCCGCTGCCGCACATTCTCCACCACTGCGTCGGATACCTCACCATGCGCTTTGTGACCCCACCATGTCAGCACATCAGTTTGCTGCAAAACGCTGTCGGTCAGGCCATGTTCTGGTTCGTCAAGTGTCGCCGTCCGCACGCTGAAATCTGATTGCTGGCACAGCGCCCCAGCGATAACCATATGGATGCCATCGGGGTACACAGCAGCGACCTGTGGATTTTCTTTTTCATGGCGGAATTCGCCCCAAACCGTTACACGAATATTTGTCAAGTAAAATTTCACCTTCTCAGTACGTCTATAGTTGTAGCAGCGAAAAGGATACCATGCCTCACACAGAACGGGTATGCCCCATTTTTACGGTTGTATAAGCCACTAAACATCGTACTTGCATTAATATCCTATCAGAAATTGGCGGCGGCAATTGCTGGGAAGTGCTGCGATCAGTATAATATCCCATAGAAGCTACATCATTCTGCCACCCAAATTCACAGGCGTACTAACGCCTATTTTCATCCGTGTAGGATATTGAGGTAAATATGAGCGGTTTTCTCCTAGCGGCTTTCTCGTTCCTGATCGTGCTGGGGCCGCTGATTCTGATCCACGAACTGGGACATTTTATTGCGGCGCGGCTAGTCGGAATTACTGTGCTTGAGTTCGGGATCGGGTTCCCGCCGCGTGCGGTTACACTCTTTGAACAAGGCGGAACCAAGTTCACGCTCAACTGGCTGCCTATCGGTGGGTTTGTCCGACCCCTCGGTGAAGACTTTGTAAAACCTATCGGTGAGGAAGCCACTGACCAAGAGCGTAAAGCGTTTGAGGAACATCAAGCGGAACTGGAAACTGTCGGTAAAGCCGCTGTCAAACCCAAGAGTCTGATGGAAGCTAGCCCACTACAACGGATCTTCTTCATGGTAGCTGGGGCGCTCATGAACTTTGTGGGTGCGTTTGTTCTGCTTACGATAGCCTCCATGGTCGGTCATCCAGTGGTGGAAAGTTCGACCGTAAACGTTCAGGCGATTTCACCGGATTCGCCAGCCGCGGCTGTGCTCATGGCTGGCGACCATATCCTGAAGGCTGACGATCTAGCCATCACGTCAAGTAATATGCTCGTCGATTACATAAAAACCCACGCTGGCGAGAAGGTCGTACTCATTTATGAACGCGCCGGTCAACAAGGTACTGCTGATATTGTGCCCCGCAAAAACCCACCAGCAGGCCAGGGGGCGCTTGGGGTCCAAGTTGAACAAATCAACCCCGTGGTCAAAACTGAGCGAGCTTCGTTCGGCGAAGCGATTGGATTGGCGTGGGATCAATTTAGCGCGTTGATGGTACAAGTTGCTGGTGCCCCTATCGAGATTCTGCGCGGTACGCTTTCGCCACAGGAGGCGCGTCCGGTTAGCGCTGTTGGCATTGCCCAGATGAGTGGGCAAGTGGTTCAGAAGAGCATCGATACTCGTGAAGCGTACCCAATCCTTGGCTTTGCCGCAGTCATCAGCATCGCGTTAGGGATCACCAATTTACTGCCAATCCCAGCTTTGGATGGCGGGCGCATCCTATTTGTGCTGATCGAGATCTTGCGGGGTAAGCCGCTTCCACCAGAACGTGAAGGTATGGTGCATCTGGTGGGGTTGGTCATCCTGTTAGGACTGTCAGCAGTTTTGATCGTCAACGATTTGATCAACCCAATTAATCTATCGGGGTTGAGGTAACAACAAGTAAGGAATGGGGCGTGAAATCCGTCTTTATAAGCAGTATGAGTAAGTTCTATATGGTAAGACTGCTATAGCGGCATCATTGACCCGTGTCGATACCTACAAAGTCAATAACTCACATTGGCAAAGTGCTCAGGATTTACCGCACAATACAATTCGCATAGATAAGATTCTGGTCAAATCATTGGTTAATGAACCAGTGATAATGGTCAAGGTTATTGATATTCGCGCCGTAAATACGGATCTGCTGACTATCGATGATTTTGCAAGATTAGACTATGCAGATCGGGACGAATACCTGCAAGGTTGGGAGAGGTATTCGGTAATCGTATTTGGTTGATGACCGTAAGCAGATTGGAGAGCTAGTTCTATGAATGAGGCAACAAATCAGGCAGCGTTGAAGTCTTTCGACACTATCCTGCAAGAAATCAGCGATCCCGATCAGATCATTTCGGCGGGAACGCTCTATCGATTGTCTGATCTCAACGCGGACGATCTGAAGCAGATTCAGTCCGTCTGGGGCGCGATTCCCGTCGAACGCCGCCGCATCCTGATTGGGCGACTAAGCGAGATCACTGAAACAAACTTCGAAATGGAGTATGGTGCGATCACGCGATTAGCACTGACCGATCTGGACAATGAAGTACGACAGCTTGCCATTGATGCAGCTTGGAACGATGAATCGCCCGATATGGCGACGCGGCTAATTGCAATGGCTTCCGGTGATATTGCCGCCGAAGTACGGGCAGCAGCAGCCAGCGCGTTAGGACGCTTCATTTTGCTAGGTGAACTAGGTAAATTCGATCCCGGTCTGACCCGCCGTGCTCAGAATATCGCGCTTAAGCTGTTCAACGACGAAGCTGAGGATCTGGAAGTCCGTCGCCGTGCGCTAGAGGCAGTTTCCAACTGCACCCGCGACGGCATTAGCGAAATGATTGAGGATGCCTATCAGGCCGACGATCCACGTTTCCGCGTGAGTGCCGTATTCGCGATGGGACGTTCGTGCGACCCCAAAAAATGGGCTTCGACAGTACTACATGAACTGGTCAGCGACGATCCTGCGTTACGTTATGAGGCGGCTCGTGCAGCTGGTGAACTTGAACTAAAGCAAGCTATCAATACACTATCGGATATTGTCCTCGAAGAGGATCGCGAAGTCATGGAAATGGCAGTGTGGGCACTTGGTGAGATCGGCGGCGACGAAGCACGCAATCTTCTCGAAGAAGTCATGGAACGTGCAGATGAACAGGGCGACGAAGCCCTTGCCGATGCCGTTGAGGAGGCACTCGAAGCTGCCAGCCTTATTGGAGAAAACATCAAACTCTAGCCTAAAGCGATCCGACCACAAAAGTCGGTGACGACGACAATCTGCTTTACGGGTGACCCACTAACTATATTGGGTCGCCCGTAATCTTTTGCCTCAACTCCCAAATGCACCTTGACACACTCTCAGATCAGAGTAGACTAACATTCGTTAACTTGCTCCCGTAGCTCAGGGGATAGAGCGCAGGTCTTCGGAACCTGGCGTCGGGGGTTCGAGTCCCTCCGGGAGCATTCCAGTACCCCTTGTTTCCCATCAGTGCCAGAGCCAGAATCAGGGGTTGAATCGGAATCATTATCTTGCAATGTAACCTTAAGTTGCATTAACAGCTCTATCCAGGGCTTCAGTTTGAAATCCACGATCTGCTGCTTGTCGAGATCATAAACCAGATATTGAAACAGACCACTAGCTAATGCACGCCGCATTTCGTGGTTGGCCTCAGTCCAGTTCTGCACCAGATCAGCCACCATATTCATAGTGAGGTTGAGGGCGATCTCTGCCTCATTGTGCTGCACGATTTGTGACTGCAACCGGGCTATTTCATGCTCAGTCGTTTCCAGTGTGTTGCGCCAGTCTTCCTCGCTGATTCTTACATTTTTGAACAGCTTATCAGCATTTTGAGCACGTTGTCGCCAGTGCGCTATTTCTGCCTGAATCTTGGTGCGTTTGTCCTCTTGTTGATTCTCTCGGTTGAAATGTTCAACGGCTTTGGCCAGCAGTGGTACTGCTTCTGGTTTAACCGTCAAGTTTTCCAGAATAAAGAGAAAATCCCGCTCAAGCAGATCCGCGTTTACTGAGCGAATTTTAGAGGGGCAGTGACGGTCAGTATCATGGCGATAACGTCGTGACTCATGCTTATTCCCTGTTTTCCCCGTCAGGTAGCTGCGCAGTGCGACATTATCCGCTTCCTGCGCAAGTTGCTCACAATAGGCACAGTAAACGAGTTTGGATAATGGATAGATTGTGGCATCGAGACGCACGGCATAATCTGCACTACGTTTCATGTCTCGTGTGCGTTTTTTACGGACTTCGCCAACGCGATTGCATAAGTCAACCTCAAAGACTGCCCGTGCGGGATTTAACGCAATATTGTCTGGGGTTACGTCTTTGGCACGACGATTCTTAGCCTTGCCAGGAACGACGGCACCGCCATATTCCACCCAATTCGCGGTGATGCGCCGCACATCATCCGCGTTAAATGGCACTATCTTTCCGTCCGAATCGCGAAACCGAAAGCCTTCGCGATTCAGGATTTCTGCTATCTTACGCCGCCCGCGTCGATTTTCCGAATAAAGATCCAAGCAGCGATAGGCTGCTTCAGCAAATCCACGCCAGAGTGCATTTTCATCGGGACTGGGTTGGTCTTGTTTTCCCTCAACTAACTTTCCATCAACTGAGAGCCAGATCCCTTCAGAGGAGCGCTGTAAATATTTGTCTTTACCCCGTATGGTACCAAATGGCAAAGGACCGACAACCTGTCCTTTGGTTCGGCGATGACGAACGCTGTCCTTTTGTTTTTCAGAGAGATCCGTTGCATAGTATTCGTCCATCAGAGCGATGATCATCGTCGTGATCTTTCCCGCTGGCCCGGATAAATCGAGGTTCCGTCCGGGTGCTGCGAGGACAAGCCCTACCCCATGCTGTTCGAGCAGGTCGAGCAAATTGCCGACACGCCATCCCTTACGATGCAATCTGGAGAGATCATTGGCAACCACCGCGACCACATCAGGATCGGCAAGCCTAGTTTTAAGAGCCAACCAACCGGGTCGATTATCCTCTTTGGTACCCGATTTGTGTCCATCAACGTCTTCATACCATTCAGGAAGCCAACCGTGCCGTCCGCATTCGGCTAGAATATTAGCCCGTTGACGCTCTGGGCTAATAAGGTCACTTTCGTCTCGTGTAGATGACAAACGTACATAACAGAGGGCCGTGGAACGTGGCACAAAATCGATTTGTTTCTTCGAGGACATAACAGACTCCTTTAATGAATACGGTAGCGCGGACGCTACCGACAGGATAGAGTCTGCCGGAGGTTGGTGCGCTAGCTACGATAGTGCATTGGCTTAGAATACAGCAGTGTTTCTAGCACTGCTGTATTCACCATGCACACAGCTTAACCTTAGCCTTTATCATTGTCAAGTTCATGAGTAGGCCCAGCATGTTTCTTTGCGTGTATCGCAGCGATCACCTTGATAAAGTCTGCTAGCTCACGTTGAATTTCTGAGGGGATGACACCCGCTTCAACCGATTGCCTATCCTCATGCGCATATCGAGGTGTAGCACCTGAGGATTCTGGTGACGCTTTTTCTACTGGTGCTACCGCTGATTTTCGTTTAGCCATTGCTGTATATTCCCACCACTTAACACAAACTCTGTAAAATCTTTTCTCCATGGGAGATGGATTACCCTTGCGCGTTTTGTCAGCACTTGTGGACGTGCTGGACCATTCACCTCCGCTTTATTTGCAGTGCAGCAGCGACATCCAACGTGGGTTGAGTGTCCCCACGGCGTTGCCGAGCGGTGCCACGTCCATTTCGTCGTTCTATGGTTGGTTCCTGAGCAATGCATCGCATTCTCCCTCGCTGAACAAATCGTCTAATAGCGTGAAGGCAAGTCTGCCTTGTAATAAGTGGTTGAGCGAAAAGGATTAGTTCAGCGAAGGTTCAGATTTAGGTCAGGCCTCTATCGACTTTTGCCGACCGTCTTGAGTTCGCTAGGAAATGGGCAAAAACGAGCAGCGATAAAGGGAGAATCAATGCCGCAGCAGTTGGCCTTGGCAGCGAAAGCGCTGGGTAAAGCACCTTTTATTCTGAATGCATATCTCGTTACTTGGATTTAATATTAATAGATATATTTCTATCCAACGCCAAGTATTCGCTAAGATCTCGACCAGCGATTTTTAGAAATTTCTGAACCCAATCTGAACCGTGGCTGAACCATAGCGGTGTGCAAAATTGAGAACTGCCCTTCTACAATACGCACATCGGCATCAGCATATGGAGAAAGAAAGATGAACCGCACCCACGTTTCAAGCCAAGTGCTCGGAGAACTCTACGTTCGACCAGTCGTTGCGCCAGATAACGACCCGTTAGGATGGGCAGTATGTGTGATGATTGAGAATGTCCCTGCTAGCACAGTCGATAAACAAGCGCGTGTGGACACTCCACAAGCAGAACTCCTCATCCTAAGGCATTGCGCTGATAAAGGAGAGGCCTTCAGTGCCAAGCAGACACTTCTAAACCTTCTGCGAACGGAGAAGCGGATGGTGGCCAAGCTTGCCCATCCCAAAGAATTTTGGGAGTGGAATGCTTCAACACAGGTGGACTCCGCCGAAATAGTATGGACAGTACTTGAAGGCGATGAGTTAACCGCGTTTCGAGCCGATCAATACCCACTCCGCTGTAAACGGGAAGCATGGCACCCAGAGCAGTAACTCACCTTACGCAGCACCTCACCCAACCTCTCTCCAACTGGAAAGAGGCTCTAATACCCTGTCGCAGTGCCGTCCGGTTACCTCTCTCCGAATTCGGAGAGGGGACTGTGCTCCTGCGGAGCGACGCGGTGAGGCAAATGGACTTTGCATAAGGTGAGTCAGTACTATTCGTTAGCACATTGGCTTAAAGGACCTTATGCCGTTAGCAAGCAATAGTGATAAATGCAATATTCATCAAGCCGTTGCCCTATTCAGGACGAGAAGATAGCAGGAATAACGGGGAGCCGCAGGAACTTACGAAGGGGAGAGGAATAATAAAATGTCGACTAGAAAACTCAAACGATCCCGCTACGCTGGAAATTCGTTAACGCAAATTTCGGGGGCCCCCACGGGGATTCGAACCACTATTCCATGGTCGATAGTTGGATATGTGAGGTTATCTTGAAGATTGAAGTTTAGAAGCGTAGATTTTTCGCTAAGTCTCGCTGTAACTTCGTAAACCTGTGGCCTTAATAAGCAATTGCCAGATAGCCAAAATAGCTGCTTTGACTTCTGACTTGACGGTTCTGTCTTCATTGAAATGGCTCAGATAGTACAGGCGGCTCAAAGCCGTTGGCACATCTTTTTCGGGCAATATCTCACCCAAAATCGCTTTTCCGACCGGATGTTGGGTGACATATAAAATGTCATCGCTGGTGGGTGATGCTTCTGGCAGCAAGATGTCCAAATGATATTCAATGCTGCGTAGCATCGCAGATTCAGAAATTCCGCCCAAGAGTCGTGTAAGTGGTTGGGCAGGCTTGGCGAACGACAGTGAATGGGTGCCGCGCAATTCTCGGGCCTGCTTCCGCCATTTGCGAATTTCCTGGCGATAATGAGGTATGCCGTTGGCTGTCTCTAAACCTTCAAGCGTATCCAACAAAACATTTTGCTATTCAGCGGTTAGATCTTCAAAGCCTGCGGCGACATACTTGCCCCACACACCAATCTGGCGCGCTTGATTATAGGAGTATTATCCTATTGTTAAACGTAATTTTCGTACAAATAGATACACTAAGATTTCACCAAACTGCTTGACAACTTGTGAGCGCCTCGTTATTATCCCCTAAACAAAGACATTTCCCATTCAAAAAAGCTTCTCTGTTATACACGGGAAAGGGCTTGAGCTATTATGTTCCTCAGGCGCTGCTAGTTCCCCTACTAGTCAAAGTTGCTTTTTCATCTAATTCTGAACACTTACCTTGAGAAGGCTACTCATGACCTATCGGTGGATCACGTCGCTGCGCCGTTCGTTGAATCTTGTCCTTATCCTCGGCCTCGGGATCAACCCGCTGACACCGATTATCATTTTGAGAGCCTCGCTCGAAAACGCGAAGGTAGTTGCCCAAGAACAACCTGCTATCACAGCCGCCGTTCCGCCTTCGGCACCCGCTGAGTCGAATTCCGTCCAAGAAGAACCTGCTACTAGAGCAGCCATATCCGCATCGATACCTACTATCACACCTGTAGCCAGTGTGTCATCTATCACTAGTAATTATTGCAACCATAATTTTGGTATACAACGTGTGAGTGGCAGCTATGCTGCGGCTGGTCATGCTATAGACTCCGCAATTTCAGGAGATGGGCAACATATTGCTTATTGGGAGTACAGAGAAGTAGGAGTAGATGGACTAACTGGAACTATTTACCTTTATCAGACGGACTTAAAAACGTGTGCAGGTACATTAATTGGTTATCGTAGCTATCATGATGATTCAGAAAAACCTGCCATTTCATACGATGGACGGTACGTTGCTTTTGTAAGCGGCGGTACAACTGGCTTTGACGAGATTTTTGTTTATGATCGAGATGAGCCGGGAACATCCAAAATTAAACAAGTGTCGGTTAGCACTACTGGTGGGTCGGCAAATAGTTACTCTTATGGTGCATCGATATCGGCAGATGGACGTTACGTAGCGTTTCTTTCCGCAGCTTCTAATCTTGTACCGGGCGACACCAATCAAGACGTAGATGCTTTTGTCCGTGATATGGTAACTAATACTACAACTCGTGTATCAGTGCCAAGTAACGGTTTAGAAGTAGATGGCAATGCGATAGCGATGTCATCCATCTCCATTTCCACGCCCATCTATATATCCAACACAACGACTCCTCTAGATGGGCCGATTGTGACGTTTTCCTCAAATAACCCACAATTAGTTCAGCCTGATAACAATAATTATTCTGACGTTTTTATCCACAATATGAAAACTGGGGTAACGACCCGTATCTCTACAGATATTCACGGAGATGAGGCCAATTACAATAGCGATAGCCCATCTATTTCGGCAAATGGGGACTATATTGTTTTTCGCTCTGACGCAAGCAATTTGGTAGGTCTTCATTCTAACCAAGGCGATCTTTTTCTCTATACTATGCCAACAGCCGCTGTTCCCACAGCTAACATAGAGTTAATTACGCATGGCTATGATGGATCTTATACCGATCATGGGTCAAGTTTACCTTATATTTCACCAAATGGGAGGTATATAGCCTTTGCTAGTCAGGCAACAAACTTAGTGCAAGGTTATCAAAGTAATGGTTTGTCACAGAATTATTATAAATATGATATCCAAGCACACAGAACAGACATTTTGAATATTAGCTATGATGGTCATTTTATCCAAGTAGATTTTAATTATAGAAATCCAGTCACAATTTCTGATGATGGGCATCATGCCGCATTTTCTTTTCAGAACTACCGTGAATTAGTAGCTCTCACTACCCCAGAGCCGCCATTTCGCGGGTTGAGCGACATCTATGTCACAGGTCTGTTACCGCTGAATCTCGATGCTATCTCTGGCGACAACTTGGATAGTACCTGCTTGGATTCCAATTCAGCGCATCAGGCGCAGGCCTTTGTAGGCCATTCGCCAAATATTAACCCGCTCACCGGAAATTATGCCTATTCGACCACCGATCTGACCATCCACAGCGAAGGCGATCCGATCAGCTTTCGACGCATCTACTCGACGCATCGGCTCGGTTACGTTAACGATAATGATGATATGCTTGGTCCGGGCTGGACCCACAATTTCGATATACGCCTTCTTTTCAGTGGGCCAGATGTGGTCACACTTCAATCCTGCAACGGTGCCCGGCAGCGTTTCAACCTGATTGGAGGTAGTTATGAGCCAGAGCCAGGGCTGCTGGCAAGCTTAACGGCAATAACATCGAACTCGATTACCAATTATGTCGTCAAACTGCGTAATCAGACTACATACTTGTTCAATGCTCAGGGGCAACTCACTCAAATCACACGTGTACCCGGTCTGAAGACTGAGTGGAACGTTTTAAATTTTTCCTATTACACTAATCTCCCCGCAACTGCCTCTAGCGTTGAAAAGCGCTTGGCATGGATTAAATTTGACAATTTTCGCAACGAAAATGGCACACAACCAGAGCGCTATCTAAGATTTTGCTATTACGATAGCGGGCGGTTGAACTCGGTGATCGACACTCAGTTGCCGGACTCAACTGCGCCAGACTACTGGAACGATTGCCCAGAGACTAGCAGTACAAATATCGTTCGCGCAAAAGTGAATTATTTCTATTCGGACCATCTTAATAGTACAGGTAATTTGACAGCGGCTGGGGATGCCCAAGGACAGTATTGGCGGTATGGGTACGGACAAACCATCGCAGATAAGCCATATCTGACCAAAATATTTAGCCCATTAGAAAACCCCAATAACCCAGAAGAATTACTTTCGATAGAGAGCCAAACCTATAACGCTACAAATGGGCGATTGGAACAACAATTTAACGGTAATAACGAAGCTATTGTCAACTTACCTCCTCAGACCACTATTAATCTGCGTGTCCCCGTTACAGATGGTCGAGGAAACTCACAAACTTATTTTTACAATACGATGAACAGTTTTGCAGGGATCGAGTATCCCTTTACACCTCCGGGATCAACCACACCCATTACGGTACAAACCGAAATACGCTACAACGAAAATTATCGCCCTGTCTACCGCAAAGATGGTAACAATAATGCCACTTTCCTAGAGTGGAGTGCGAACGGGCATAACCTGAAGTCGATTACAAACGCGCTGAATACGCCGAATCAGACGACGACGCTCTACGACTACGATACTGACGCTAATGGTATCGGGTACGATAACCTGATAAAGGTTACCGATGCTTTAGGAAAAATTACTGAGTACAGTTATGGGGCAGATTGTCATAATCCGGGCAGTAATGCCTTCCCGATGTTCGTTACCGCAATCAAAGAGTCTTCACCAAATGGTGGGACACTAAGCACCTGCACGAGCTTTACCCCTACAACCCGCGGAACCCTCGGACAGGTTATCGATGCTGCGGGCAAAAAGACCGTATACACCTATGACCATATCGATCCCTACAAGCGCACTGTTATGGTGGTTCAGAATTACCAAAGTGATCCACTAAAAACCTCAGACAAAAATGTCCCCACGAAGTATTCCTATAACGAAAATTGGGATATGTCTGATATTTTGTCTCTACCAAATACTCCAGCTATCCGTCGCCCAGCAACGGCCGATGTACTACCCCAGTTTTGTCAATGGTGGGAATCCGATGAAACGCATCCTCATCGCGGGCGGTTAGTTACTGTCACCGATGCTACAGGTCGAACTAATCTTAGTGGCTCTAACGCCGCAGATCAATTGGTTGTCAGTGATAAGAATTTTTATAACGGTATTTGGGATCAAACGAGACCGGGTAACGACATTATCACATGTGAGCAGTATGACGATGCGGGTCGACCGGAGCTGATGTATGAGACGCTAGCGAGGAAAGGCCCAGATGTGTCAGCACTCCCATTGCCGACATATCCTACTCAGGATCGAACAAAGCGTTATACACGTTTCGAGTATGATAAAGCGGATCAACTAACTCGTATTATCCGTGATGCTTTTCCCCTCACTACATCACCAGAATCAGATCCTTATGCTTTCGATCCTACCTATTCAGATGTAAATATTAGTACTAGATACGCTTATGATGGAGCAGGAAATATTATTAGCACAACGAATGTGCTAAACCAAAAAGATCAGACCTGCTACGACAAATTGAATCGCCCCATAGAAAATATAAAGAATATAAAGCACGTTATAGATTCCACGACCTGTGCGTTTGAAGGCACACCGTCTCCTCAATCAGATGAAGATGTAACAACGCTGATGGATTATGATGCGGTTGGCAATCTGGTCGAAACAACGAATGTTAACGATTCGACCCATCCTGATCTCGTTACCCAATTCAAATACGACGAACTAAACCGTCAAAAAGCAATCGTTAAAAATGCAATTTCTGGCGGAGCAGCAGACGACCAAAACGTAACCGCCTATACATTTTATAATACAGTAGGGCAAATTCAGAGTTCTGTTGACCCAAAGAATAGCGTTACGTGGCAATGTTATGACGGACTCAACCGACCCAATCGTCAAATTGTTAATGTCGCCAATATCACAAATACTATTGATGAAACTCACCCACCCGCGCCAGCCATTGACCCTTGTTTAGCTACTTACGTCGAAAATCCGTCTCCAGACAAGGATCTTGTTAGCACCACTACCTATGATAATACGTTGGGTCTCGCTTTAGATACAACTGATCCGCTAAAGCGTGTAACACACTTTGCATATGATGGGTTAGATCGTCCTAAATTAAAAATTGCTAACTATCAGGGTAGTCAGAATAGTAGTTTTAATCCGAACATCCCGGACCAAAATGTACTAGAACAAACTGAGTATGATACGCTTGGTCGGATAATGGGCATTTATACAGCATCACCTGCGCTTACCCAATCGATAACAGCCTTTACAACATCAACGTGCGCCAATCTGAACGCTCCGAATCCATGTCGGCAGACGCAAATCGATTACTTTGATGGTGGTATGACTGTAAGAACGACTCAAAATTATAAGACAGGCGTTGCTGGCAATGATCCTGATAAAAATGTAACCACCGCAATTCAATACGACGCTACACAATTGATGAGGCATCAGGTTGATCCTCAAGGGCGATATATTTTCTATTTTTACGATGGAATGGATCGCTTGTTCGAAGCTAGTAACAAGTCTTGGACTGGTAACAAATCGGACTATACATATAATGGCTTGGGCAATCTCATTACACAAACCAATGCATTGGGTAACAATACCAGTGTTGAGTACGATGGACTGAACCGTCAGTGCTCAGTTAAGGACGCACGACAGTCACAAACCAAGCTTATCTATAACAAATTAGGGCAGATTATTCGCCGAATTGATGCGAATAACGTCGTTACTCGCCTAGACTATGATGGCATGGGACGTTTAAGCTTTGTTTGGGAGAACTATCAAGGATCAGACAACCCTTCTCAGTCTGATGGATGCGAGTATTTAAGTACAGACAGTGCTTCCCCTACCGCTAACAACCCAGCTCATCCAGATCGGAATGTACGTACCGCCTATGAATACGACAAACTTGGCAACCTGAAAAAAATGACGCTGCCCAATGGCGGCGTTATTACCTATGAGTATGACGATCTAAATCGGCGGTTTATGGTAGATGGGCCATTGACTGGAGATACAGATAAATGGACGACCACCTACTCAAAGGTCTATGTCGATGACACACACACCTACTATCAGGGTGGGCCTGCATTAAAACTGCTCAAAATTGAGGAGAATGATCCGAGCAACAAAGTCCATACCACACAATACAACCTGCTGGGTCAAGTGCAGATAACCACGCATACCGATAATAATTTCACTCCGATGGCAACATTGGACACTGTCCTTAAGTATGACCCGGCAGGTCGGTTGTCTAACATGCATGATGCATTAGGCGATACCAATTTCCTGCATGATGGGATGGATCGGCTTACTTCCGTCCAAGATCCCTTCAATAAAACTGTAGGCTATCAATATAATGTTGACGGTAGCCGAAAGGAACTTGATTTACCCGATAGTCGCAAGGTTCACTATGAATATTTTCCTTATGGTCCCCTACAAAAGGTTTATATCTCTGGAAGTGATGGGAATACCCAATCGCAAGCAACCTATGACTATGATGTCGCTGGGAATCTGAAGACAGCGATACTGGGTAATCATGTCCACGTAACCTACGATTATTACGAGGACAATCGGCTAAAGTCGCTGCAATACCAGCAATATTCACCTGATGATCATACTTCGGGAGCAGTGTTATCGGCTTATCAATATGTTCTCGATAAAGTCGGTAATCGCTGTATCACCCACGAATATTTTGGGCCAACCCCTACAGCGCAGAATGCGCCTGCACTTGACGAAACATCTGAACCCTGTCCAATCGAGACAGCGACTGTAGTACCGACGGATACTCCCACCGCTACCCCAACATCTACCGAAACGCCGACGAGTACCTCGACGGCGACGGCGAGTAATACCCCAACCGAAACGCCTACGCCGAGCGCTACTGTTACTAATACTGCGACGGCGAGTAGTACTCCAACCAGTACGCCTACGGCTAGCGCCACTGCTACCAATACACCAACTGCGACGTTTACGTCCAGCAATACGCCGACCAATACCGCTACCCGGACTCCGACGAACACAGCGACACGTACGAATACGGCAACGCGCACACCGACTAACACAGCAACAGCCACCGCCACGCCTACGCGAACTCCTACTTTTACATCAACACCTGTACCCGGTGTTGGGGATACCATTGGGGTTTTTCGACCAGTAAACTCCCCAAGTTTAACTTTTCTATTGCGTAATTCGAATACCACCGGAAACGCCGATATTTCGGCAACATTTGGTATGAATAGCGCAGAAGTGCCAGTCACAGGCGACTGGAACGGCGATGGCATCGATACCATTGGCTACTTTCTGCCCAGCACAGGTGAGTTTGTCCTACGTGACAGCAACAGTGCTGGCGCACCAACTTATGACTTTACATTTGGTGCGCCAGGTGACATTCCAATCGCAGGTAACTGGAATGCCAATACCAACGGTATCGTCCTAGGCAATGGCAAAGATGGTATCGGTGTATTCCGGCCTTCCACTGGTACGTTCTATTTGAGGAACACTTTATCATCTGGTTTTGCTGACTACACTATAACGTTTGGTAATCCCGGTGATCTACCCATCGCAGGCGATTGGAATAACAACCGTGCGGATAGCCCTGGCGTTTATCGCCCTTCCAATGGCACTTTCTATTTGACTAATCAGGTCTGTAACTGTAGTGTCACTACCGCTGACGCTACTACAGTCTTGGGTGGGGCATCTGACTTGCCATTAAGCGGGGACTGGAATGGCGATGGCTTCAGCGGAATTGGTGTATTCAGCACCGCCGGACTAATGACTTTGCGGAATAATCCGACCGTATCGAGTAGCGATCTGAGTTTCACTTATGGCTCAAATGGTGATAAGCCTGTCGCTGGGCACTGGGCAGGTGGCGGCTTACCTAGCCAAGCACTAACCCTCTCGACGAATAATCTATGTACACTGCCCAACCAGCCACGAGCATGGACAGTACAGAATCCCAACATGCAGCCGGTGAAGTTTGTGTGGACGATCCTGAATTCCACACAGGGGCAGAGTGGCAAAGGCATCGTGCCTGCTGGTGGCACCATGACGTTTATGACGCTGCCTGAACCAGCTAACGCCGTTGTGCAACTGTACGTCAATGGTGTATTGCAGGCTGCTCAAGCTAGTACCGTTCCGGCTTGTACCCCAACACCCAGCTTTACCCCCAGTACCAGCCCGACACCAAAAGATACTGCTACGCTGGTCGCAACCGTGACTTCTCCAGCAAGTGCTACGCCTGCCGATACAGCGACGGCGATCCAAAAATCCACCACGACCCTCACCGTCACCCCGATGGATACGCCGACTCCAACGTTCACGCCGGGTAAAACGAGTGTGGTACCGCCTACCGCAACCGTCACACCTAGCTTAACGGCGACCCTCACCGATACCCCGGTTGAGCCGACTATCGTCATGCCGATCAACACAGCAACGGCGATAGCCTCCCCAACCCTCGCAGAGCCGACGACTGCTGTGCCTGTCACCTTGACCCCAACGGCGACACAAACCACCAGCGCTACTACGACACCCGTTGACCACAACGGCAGGATTGTCTTCGCCTCGGATCGGGATGGCGGCAATTGGGATATCTACAGCATGAACGGCGATGGCACCGATGTCCAGCGCCTAACGAGCGACCCGGCAGTCGATGGACAGCCTGCCTGGTCGCCCGATGGAACACTGATTGCCTTTTTCTCGGCTCGTGACGGGAACTGGGAAATCTATGTGATGAACGCCGATGGCAGCTATGTCCAGCGGATCACGCATAACAACGTTGTTGACGAACAGCCCGCGTGGTCGCCCGATGGCAAGCAGATCGTCTTTGCCTCCGGGTCAAGCGAGCACCTGGACCTGTACACCATGAACGTTGATGGGTCTCAGGTGAAGCGCTTGACCAACAATGGCGACTCGAATCAGCAGCCCGCCTGGTCGCCCGATGGCAAAGAGATTGCCTATACCTCTGGGCACGGCGCGGATACCGACTTGTATGTGATGGCTGTCGATGGTTCAGCCACACGACGACTGACGAACGACTTTCACACCAATCAGCAGCCCGCGTGGTCAGCCGATGGTCGGCGCTTGCTGTACAGTTCCAATCGTGGCGGCAACTTCGATGTCTATGTGATGGATGCTGCCAACAGCGCCAACAACCAAAACCTGACGAACAGCCCGACTGCCGAGCAGCAGGCGGTATGGTCGCCTGACGGCACACAAATTGCCTTTAGTACCAAACGTGGCGACCACTTGGACATCTACGTTATGAATGCCGATGGCAGCGCGGCCCACAACCTGACCGCACCTCACGGTGAGAACGGGTCGCCAAGTTGGACACGCACTGCGATCATTGCGGCCACGCCAACTAACACCCCACAACTTGCACCGACCTTTGTGCCGAACCAAAGTGCGCTACTGAAGATTCGATTTGTACCGCCAACCCTTGCCCCGATCCCGCAAGACCGCCCGATAGACAATAAGCACACCGCACAGACGGTGGCACAAAGTGCGTTTACGGCTACCCTGGATTTTGATACGAACAGTTATAATGCTATGCCTGCGGCTTTTGGCACTTGTGATAATCTGTTAAGCCCAGGAGGGAGTTGGTCGTCGGGAACTGGCTGGTCGGCTAAAGAAATCTATACTTTTGATTCTGCCCAGAATTGCCGGGTGGGGCACTCGCTAGATATAACCGTTTCGATACCAGAGAGTGTCTTCACGGGTTATATAGACCACATCATTATCACTTATGATTATAGCTGCCCCGCCCCTAATGACTGTGTCAGTCAAGCCGAACTTGGAAACAGTGCAGGGACTACTACTCTTACTCCAGGACCTAGTATCCAGCAATCGGTTGACATCCACAGTAGGCAATCCGTGCTGGCATTCCATATGCAAGGCGATAGGGCTGGAGTTAACGGTTATAACCCCACGGGATATATTAGACTCCACAAAGTCCAGATATACGGCTATTCCACCAATCAGACTATCCGTTACTCCTATGACAAACTCTACCGCCTGACCCAGGCCAAGTACGAGAACAGCGTCGGAACGCAAACCCGGCAGTACGACTACACTTACGACCTGATGAACCGCACCGATGCCAACTTGACCCTGCCCGGTCAAAATCCGTTCACTGACCATTTTGACTACAACGAAGCCAACCAGATCAAAACGCGAACGCTGAATGGGGGTACGCCACTCTCCTACGCCTACGACAATGCGGGGAACCTGAAAAGTGATGGGCCTAACACCTATGGCTATGACCCTGCCAACCGCTTAAGGCAGTTTAGCAATATTGGTAACAGTATGTACACCGAATACCAATATGACGGGCTGGATCATCGCTCTCAGCAGACCGTGAATGGCGTACCCACGACCTACCTATATGACATCAACGCAGGGCTGCCCCAGCTACTCAGCGAATCGACGGGAACCGCATCGACGTGGTACCTGAATGGCCTTGATGTGGTCGCCCAGCAGCAGACTGGCGCGGCATGGAACTACTTCGGGCAGGATGGACTGGGGTCTGTCCGCCAGATGATCGACCCAGCACAGAATATCACGATGAGCGCGGAGTACGATCCGTATGGCGTACCGATTGCGTTCCCCACGACAACGCTAGGCTACACCGGCGCGCAGACCGACAAAAATGGGTTGGTTTACCTGAACGCCCGCTATATGGACCCGGCGACAGGCACCTTCCTGACCCGTGATCCCTTCGAGGGCATGGCAGACAATTCGATGTCGCGCAACCCGTACAGCTATACGGGCGGCAATCCGGTCAATCGCACGG
This sequence comes from Chloroflexota bacterium, assembly GCA_040007395.1. Taxonomy (GTDB): domain Bacteria; phylum Chloroflexota; class Anaerolineae; order Aggregatilineales; family UBA2796; genus DATGFK01. The sequence continues at coordinate 10,882 of JBDTVG010000245.1, read as the reverse complement.
ACCGCAGCGGCAAATGCTTCGATCCGGTATCGCTTGTATTTTGTGCAGCCATTGGTATTGGAGCTGCGTTCGCGGCTGGCAACGCGATTCATCAGGTTCGAACTTATGGTCATGTCAAAGATTGGGGGAGTGTTGTCGGCTCCGGCGTACAGGCAGCAGGGGTAACCTTAGGAGTCGGGTTCCTTGCCTTAGGCGGTTTGGAAATCGCGGGTGCGATTGCCGAAGCAGCGAGTGTTGTCGGCAATGTCGGCCTAGGTGGAGCACTTGAGCTTTCGCTACCGGGGGTTGGGAGTGGCGCAGCACTTAGCTCTGGTGGTGGAGCTAGCGCATTAGCGTTTTACGAAGATAATCCAGAGATTTTCGATGAGGGTTTTGGTCAGGCAGGTGGAGGAAACTCCGAAGCTGATATTCCCAACGAATCGAGTAATGATCGTGAACAGAATTTAATCGATAGGCTACGAACACGAGCCGCAGAATTATATGAATCGCGGTCAAGTAACCAACGGAAAGATCATCCTGTATTAGCCGGGTTTGACGATGAAACTCCGGAAATTATAGAAGCAGAAAATGCTCCTAAGCCCGCGAAATTGCGACCTGATCCAGCTCATTCATTGATTGAGAGGCGTATCCGCATAGTTCAAGATAATGCAGATGTATTATACGAAGGCGTTCCACCAGAAATGGGTCTGGTGAGGGCAGGCCCTACTGGGTACCACGGAGAAATCTATGCGATTAATACTCATTTAATGGAATATGATCCGGAAGGTTTGGCAATACCACCTGACTTTCCTGATGATGTACTCCTTCATGCTGAAGGAATGTTACCAACTACCATCGGCGAAGCCGTACCTCGCTGTTTGAAGTGTCTTGCCCTGTCCTATGATATTCCTGTAACGAATGCCGTAATGGAGGCAGAATATGAGCGTTACGGTGAATTCAGGGATATAATTATTGCTAGAATGCGAGCTCTTGATATAGGTAGGTAAATATGATGTGTAAACTCTGATGATCGATGAATCGGGAAATTACTATGAGTGACAAGGAAAGCCCTTTACGGGAATTTGTTATGATCTTTATCCGAATGGGCAGGTGCAGGGTGAAATTAAATCGTAGATGCTTTTGAAAATGGTATCTATCTGGCAAACTTAGGCTAGAGTGTGTTTGAATATTAAGGATCAAAGATAATTGCGCTTCGAAAACATAGAACCATTAGCCATTTTACGGACATCGCTATTGTTTATGTTGACATATTGGTATCAAGCCTCAGTGCTGATTCACGCATCAACCCTAATTTTCAAACATGCTCTTAACTGATTACTCTAAATACGCCAGTATAGTGCAAAATAATTTTTCCAAGCGACCCCGTGAGGAGATTTACAAAAATGTAGGTGTCAAAAATGTCATTGCCTGAATCCCACTTTACCCTACCATTGCTGAAATGGATCACCATTCCAGCAGGAAATGTGACGCTTGAAAAAGGGTTAGATGATGAGATAGAGATGTACAGCCGGTATCCACTTGGAATCTATCAAGTTGCTCCATTCCACATCAGTAAGTACCCGGTGACCTATGTCCAGTTTGAGGCGTTCGTCGATGCATCTGACGGTTATCAGAATGATCAATGGTGGGTAGGCTTAGCCAAGCGTGATAAAACGCCTGGGGCACCGATGTGGAAGATCGATAAACATCCGCGTGAAAATGTTACTTGGTATGAGGCACTGGCTTTCTGCCGCTGGTTATCGAGTAAACTAAGGCTGACTGTAACCTTGCCAACTGAGTCGCAGTGGCAATGGGCTGCACAGGGCAGTGACGGGCATCAATACCCTTGGGGCGAGAATTTTGACGCTGCACGCTGCAATACAAAAGAAAGTGGTATCGGACAAACTACACCTGTTGACAAGTACCTTGACGGCGCGTCGCCTTTTGGAGTAATGGATATGGTTGGCAATGTGTGGGAGTGGTGCCTGAACAAGTATGAAAGTCCTCTTGATATAGATGTTGTTGGCGAGTCATCCCGGGTATTACGCGGTGGTTGTTGGCGTAGCCATCGGGTCAATGCACGCTCCAAGTATCGTTTCCTTAGCCTTCCCGGTTACCGATCCGAATTTAGCATTGGTTTCCGGCTAGTGGTATCTGTCTATTTTGATTGAAGTTTGACCCTGATCCCTCTGATCTACGATCTATGATTTTCCAGTGTTGTTAACTTTCTCAGACATAAGAGATTGCGAACTCGTCAGGAGTCAGAACTCCCTGCCCAAGCCAATAGTTTTTGAAAATCCGGCTTCCCGAAGAAACACCGAACCCCTAGATGGTATCCATCGTTGTAGTTGTCATGAACCTACCCCAAAAATCTATTCGTTGCATGTTAATCTAAACGCCGTTTAACATCTGACTTCTTTTGGCAAACTGACCCCCATGTTCACGCATCTTCGAACTTGAGGCCGGCTCTCGGCTACACCGGCGCACCGAATGACTCAAATGGCTTGCTGTACCTCAACGCCCGCTACCTCGACCCAGCATCTGGCACCTTCCTGACCCGCGATCCCTTCGAGGGTATGGCAGAGAGCGCCATGTCGCGCAACCCGTACAGCTATACGGGCGGCGACCCGGTCAACCTGCTCTCACCCAACGGACAGACGCTGACTGCCGATGGGCTGCGAACCAAGGTGACCATCATCGGTCACCGTGACAGTGACGACACCAACAGGAGACTATTGATTGGCTTGGCTGCGCTGGGGGTCGGTGTGGTGGTTGGAGCCGCCACTTTCGGAGCGCTCGGTCCCGCAGCCGGATTCTTTGTCGCGGCACTCGGCGAAGGATCAGCTCCTTTTGTCGGGGCAGCGGCGCTTGGCATATCGGGTGCCCTTAGCGGTCAAGCGGTCAGGGCGACAAACAATATCGGGCTGGGTAGGCCAATCCTGGAGGGCCTGGGCAAGCCCGGCGACATAGCGCTAGATGCGGCATTTGCTATTGGCGGGGCCGCCGTGTTTGGCGAGTTAACGGGCACTGATCCCTTCACGGATGTCATCCCAAGATCTGCCACTTCGGGAATGTGCAGTTTCAGCGCCGATACAGAAGTGGCGACGGATCATGGTGAAGAACCGATTAGTGATCTGAAAGTTGGGGATCAGGTTCTCGCCTACGACCAATCTACTGGAACGACGGGTGATCATACGGTCAGAGCCGTATTAAAGCACATCGATAAGGTGTTAGTTCATCTGACACTGGACGGTGAACACATCGAGACAACCCCGGAGCATCCTTTCTTCACCCGTGAACGCGGCTGGGTTGCGGCAGGTGATCTCAAGGTTGGGGAGCATATTCGCAAGGCAGACGGCTCTTACGGCTCAGTCGAAAAGGTTGAGCGTGAGCAGCGCCAACAAGTTATGTACAACCTCACTGTCGATAAGGTCCACACCTTCTTCGTCGGTAATGGTCAATGGTTGGTACATAATAAGTGTCCACAGCCATCGGAGGTCTGGTCCCTTACCGCGGATGGGCGTGCGGAGATTTACGAGCCGCAGTTTGGAGCAAATCTAGACATTGGGGAAGATGGCATAACTAGGGGTGGAGATAATCTGGGTGGGTTTAAAACTTATGATAAGTGGGACGCCGAAACAAAAACTGCGACTAGTATGAAATCGATTGATCTAAATTCACCAACCTATATAAAAAGACCTGGAGACATCACTAGGACTCTACGTAAGTATATCGATAAAATAGCGTCCTTTGACAGTGATCTTCTTCCAGATCGCGTGACAAGACTTTATAACACAGATATCGAAACCCGAGAAATGCTGGTACTTGTCCCTCCAGGATCAGGAAACATCTATGAAAGACAGATGAAAATCTTGGCGCGTTTTGTGGATTATGCAGCCCTCCAAACAGAGAGAAACCCCATACCTGTAGGTGTAAGCATAGCAACATATGGTTGGGAGAAATAGCGCGTGGGATATATTGGAAATAGGTCTTCTTTCTACATTGCCTGCTTTAAGCATAGATTTTGCGAGGATATAGGGTTAATATTCCATATAAGAATTAGCTGGTCAAAGACTCTTCACAGACCATAGATTCTGTGAAATTGCAACTGTAAGGAGCTTTGAATGGACTGGAATCAATTTTCGAAATCTTTAGTTGAGTTAGGTTTCTTTCGTTACCTGAAACCTGGCAAGGAAAAAACCATTCCACGCCTTCTAACAAAAATTAGGTCGACAAATTACATATTTGGTGTTACGGAGTACAGAGACTATCCTGCTGATGAAGAAGATATTGGGGAGGGCGGCGCTAAGGAATTTTTATCGGATATAAAGTACGTACTTAACGCTAACGGTGTTGTATTTACTAGTATTGAAGAAATGCCAACACCTGATGCTCAAAAGCTATTAATAAATGGCGAAGAGTATATTTTATGTTCAGGTGAGGAACTCAACCAATCACCATGGAGGATAAAACACACCATAACAAAAAGGTTGTTTGCGGTCATTAATAAACTTCTAAGGGAAGCAGGCTCGAAAGAACGTATCTTTTCGAGGGATGGCGGTAATGATCACTGGGCGATCTTCCTGACATATGAACTTTATGATCTTTTAGCAAAAAGCGACTTTGCCGATGATATAAAAGAACTTCGTTTGTATGAGGAATAGCTTGCGTATGATACTGGTTGCACCCCTTTCTTCAGTTGGATTATTTCCCGTGGTAGCATCATTTAATTTGTGAGCTAAATCCAGCATTTTGTGGTATTTACTGGAATAGGTTGCCAAGAGGGGGAAGTCCAACTCAAATAACCCGAAAAAATATAAGTGGTTTTTAGGCCATCAATTTTACACAGTGTCAAACCACCTAGAATTGGTAGGGTGTCAAGCGCCGACCTAGAAATCACTTATGTATTTGTAGTGTATTACACCTCTACCTACAGCAGTTCTCAACGAGATTGAGCCGTGTGGACGACCACATAGGGTCGCCCCTACAAAGTCTTGCGTAGGGGCGACCCTATGTGCCCGCCGCTAATAGGTCAACCAACTCGAAAACCGCTGTATAAGGTGGCTAACAGCTTCCCGATTTGGTGCGATACTTCTCATTCTGACATTTATAACCTCTCAGGCTGTTAGCTTTGCGGCGGCTTTCAACGCTCTTGCCAGCAGGTTAGCATCGGGTAGCGATACGGCCTCTGTACCTATCATGCCAGTAACTCTCGACACCAGCCACGGGTCAGAACTCATTGATACAGTACCGGCTACACCGGAGCGCAGACCGACTCAAATGGCTTAGTGTACCTGAACGCCCGCTACCTCGACCCGGCGACGGGCACCTTCCTGACCCGTGACCCGTTCGAGGGCATGGTCGACAACGCCATGTCGCGCAACCCGTACAGCTATACGGGCGGCAACCCAGTCAACATGATCTCACCCAATGGACAGACGCTGACTGCCGATGGGCTGCGAACCAAGGTCATGATCCTCGGTCGCCGTGACGACACCAACAGGAGAATACTGATTGGCTTGGCTGCGCTGGCGGTCGGTTGGGCGGTTGGAACCGCCACTTTAGGAGCGCTCGGTCCCGCAGCCGCATTCTTCGTCACGGCACTCGGCGAAGGATCGGCTCCGTTTGTCGGGGCAGCGGCGATTGGCATATCGGGTGCCCTTAGCGGTCAAGCGGTCAGGGCGACAAACAATATCGGGCTGGGTAGGCCAATCCTGGAGGGCCTGGGCAAGCCCGGCGACCTAGCGCTGGATGCGATAGGTGCTATCGTTGGGACCAGCGTGTTTGGCGCGTTAACGGGCACTAATCCCTTCACGGAAGTCATCCCAGAATTTGAGCTAGGCGGTATTGGCTCGGAGGCCATTGACCCTGTTGTCGATAACAATGTCTTAATTAGAGCGTATCGAGCGTATATCGGTAGTAAAGTACGACCAGGAGATGCCGAAGCCTTACAGCTTTTGCAAAATTCAGATTACCAATGGAAGGTTACGCCGGAAGTATATGACGAGTTTACGCATGTTCCATCTGGCTCATCTGATCTTCAGCAGTTTTTGAATGATTTACCGAATCTGGATGTGATTTCTGCCAGTGAAGCACAACAATTACAAAATGGAGAGACTTTTCAGAAAATATCTGAAAGGTTACGCGCAATAGCTAATCGCTCTTCAGCGGGTCTCGGGGACCCCGTAGTTCTAGGAGGAAGGACACATACTCATTATAATGACATTATGAGTTTAGCCTATGCTGAGGAATTAGGAATTCCATTTGTAACAGAGGATAGTACATTTATCCGGTTCTTAGCTGGCCAAGACCATAAGAATACCTACAATATCTTCCATTATCTCAATTTTAAATAATGGTAAGATGTATAATCGCAAAGAGAGATGATCATGAGTCGGTTTAATTTGTTTGTAGTTCCTATTGAGTGTCCACATTGTGGAAACAAAGTGAAAGTCCGATTTCAGGCAAGTATTGGTGCTCTTGATCTCATAGATTTTATACCGGGCGATCAAGTTATCGATATTCCTGCCGAAGTTAATCCACCGATCTTTGGTGATGGGCCTAATGATCACACTATAGATTTTTGGACATATGGTTTAGGTAACTGCCCTATTTGCCAGAATTATATTTGGGGGAAAGTCAACATCCGCTCGAAAATATTCGAGTCAGTTACCTTGATACAAGATGAGCCAGACGATATGTATGGTTGGGGCTTACTTTAATATCTAAAGCAGGCTGCGAATATAAAGGTAACAATCAAGTCTCAAATTCTTAATCTGTAATCAGATTTTTGGGTTGCCTGCCCACAACGACGCTGGGCTATACCGGCGCACCGACCGACTCAAATGGCTTGGTATACCTCAACGCCCGCTACCTCGACCCAGCAACTGGCATCTTCCTAAGCCGTGACCCCTTCGAGGGCAGGGCAGAGAGCGCCATGTCGCGCAACCCGTACAGCTATACGGGCGGCAACCCGATTAATCGCACGGACCGCAGCGGCAAATGCTTCGATCCGTTATCGTTTGTCGTGTGTGCCGCCATTGGCATTGGAGCTACGTTTGCCGCTGGCAACGCGATTCATAATGCTGTTGGCAAATTCGGATGGAGCAATCTATGCACTTATGCTAATGGGAATCCGGTCAATGGTGTTGTTGGTGAACTAGCACCATATTCACAGATCATCGAGATAAGGCTAGACGCAGACCAAGCAGAATAGTCTGGTGTACCTGAACGTTCTCTATCTAGACCTCGCAACCGATACCTTCCTGACTCGTGACCCAACTGTCGATAAGGGTCTGCTGGTTCTGGAAAACTCAAATTGGCGCTACCCTCAATTTTTGCCGACCATCTGCCGGATAATACCGCGAATGCGTTGTACACTCAGACCGAAAGCCTTTGCCAACTCGGCTGTCGTTTCGCCATTGGTGTGGCGTTGGTAGACTTCGGCATCTCGGAGGTTTCTATCGATTGGGAGGGTTGAAGGCAAAGTCGCATACAAATGGCGAAGAAGCGTGTGGGCACAGGTGTGAGGATCAAGCAGCACGGCAGGGTACTCTGGTGGGTTCGAATCCCTCCGGGAGCACATCCTCCGCCTGGAGTTCCGATCCAGATGTAGTGCGGTTTGAAGCTGGATCGGAGCCACTTTCGTCCTCGTATAGGGCAGCCCTCAAAACCAGAAAGCGATCTGCCCAGGGTTTAAGGCGAAAATCCACAATACGCCGTTTATCCAGATCGTAAACGATGTAACTCAATAAGCTCCGCGCCATCCCTTGTCGGTCTTCTGGCTCACCTACATCCCAGAGCCTTGACAACTTATCTAGTGCGTCCATGCACATGGTCAGTTCAAGAGCAGCTTTTTCAGAGTCGGAAGTTCGCGTTTCCCAATAAGCAATTTCGCGCTCATTTTGTTCAACACGACGTAGATACTCTTCCCGACTAATTCTCCCGTCTCCATAAAGATTCACTGCCGCTTCAATTCGACGCTTGCACAGCGCAATTGCTTCGCGTTTTTCCGCTTCAGGATCAGTATCCTCGCCGCTGGGAGTCCGCAGCTTATCTGCCTGAATTGCTAGTTCAGTCATCAGATCAAGCGCCTCTGGTTTTATCGTCAGTAGTTTAATCAAGCGTCCAAAGTCTGCTTCGTACTGCACACCAGGCACACTTTTGTTCGTGCAGCCACACAGGACACCATTCTTGTGGCGATAGCGCATTTTGTCGCCACTGAGACGACTGCGCAGCTTCGGATTATTATGCTGCGCTGCGAGTTGCTCACAATGAGCGCAGTAGGTCATGCCGTTCAGGGCATAAATACGTACTGCTCTGTTGACACCGTGATCTTTAGGTTGTCCAGAGCGCTCATACTGCACCTTTGCAACCTCGTATAGCAGGTCGAGTGGCATGACCGCATGTTCTTCCGAAAAACGTAATTCATCGAGATTGAATTCACGCACATGGCGCATTTTGGATGCTTTGTCCAACACTAAACCTGTCCTTGCCGAAAAGTTCATCCGACCGTGTTTGACGTGCAAGGATGAGGTAGAATGCGGTCTATCCAAACGCATTCCACGAAAGGTCATCCGTGCTGTTCCCAGAGTTCATCACCCGTCACGTCATCCGATTAGGCCCGTTCCTGATTGGACACCTCCGTACTTGGACAAAGCCGATCACGGCGACACCACTCGTCGGAACGATCGTCGATGTCACCCGCAGTCGACGGGATCTGCTCGTCGAGAACGCCTTGCTGCGGCAACAGCTCATCGTCTTGAAACGCCAAGTGAAACGGCCCAAACTCTGCTGGCGCGACCGCGCGGTGGTCGTCGTTCTTGCCAGTCATTTGGCGACCTGGAAGGATGTGCTGTTGATCGTGAAGCCCGAGACGGTGCTGCGCTGGCATCGGGATGTCTTCCGCTGGGTGTGGCGACGCCGGTCTCAGCCGAAGACGGTCGGACGTCCGCGGCTACCCAGGGAGCGGGTCGCCCTCATTCGGCGTATGGCGAAAGACAATCTGACTTGGGGCACCGAACGCATCCGAGGCGAGCTCTTGAAGCTCGGCTGGCCAGTCGCCAAGAGTACCATTCAACACTACCTCAAAGGACGCCGCGCGGCGGGACCCGGCAGCCAGACCTGGCGTACCTTCTTGCACCACCATGCTGAGGCGATCTGGACGTGCGATTTTCTGCAAACCCACGATATCGGGTTCCGTGACATTTTTGTCTTCGTCATTATCGAATTGTCATCCCGGCGGGTGGTGCACGTGGCAGTCACACGGCATCCGAGTGAGGTCTGGGTCGCTCAGCAACTGCGGGAAGCCACACCCTTCGGTGAAGGACCACGCTATCTCATCCGCGACAATGACAGCAAGTATGGCACGGCTTTCGACAGGGTCGCGGTAGGCGCCGGGATTAAGGTGCTGCACACGCCCATTGCTGCTCCTCGCGCCAATGCGGTTTGCGAGCGGTTTATGGGCAGCTTGCGTCGCGAGTGCCTGGACTGCCTGTTTATCCTGAGCGAACGACATCTTCTCCACACTGTCGGGGACTATGTCCAGTACTACAATCACGCCCGACCGCACCAGGGCATTGCGCAGGCTATTCCGATCCCGATCGCATCGCCAACCCCTGCTCACCTTGACGCTGAGATTATCGCTTGGCCTGTCTTGCACGGGTTGCACCACGACTACCAACGGCGCGTCGCCTAAGCCGCGCGTTTTTAGTACCGGTCATAGCGCTCCGTCCACAACCAGCCCCCTTTCAGGTCCAGCACCTGGCTGTGTATCTCGATCTCGAACCAGGCATTGAACAGTGCGAAATCGCGTTGCGGTGGCCAATCCTCTGCCACGCGGTGCCAGGCGTTCAGCTCCTCCTCGAAGATGGCCTCGAAATAGGGTTCCAACACAACATCGGGATCCAGACCCCCCTCGGGCAGATCATCGACCAGGTAAATGTTCTCGTCCAGCGTGAACTCTGCTCCTATTTTCACGCCATCTTCATCCAAGCCGTTGGCCCAATCGATATAGGGTTGTTTCGGTTTTATACTGATGGCCGCTCGTTTGACCCGTCGCATCGCCTATTCCCTTTGACCGTTTGTCTCGCCCGATCCTTAGGCAATTATGCCAGAATCTGGGACGGATGACGATTTCGGCCAGGACAGCTAGGATTGCCTTGTTATGGAAGGTTCTGGAACAAATAGCGCCATAACGCGGCGAGTCAATTACGAGCGCAAAGCTGCCGGACTTTCTGCCAAGTTACCAGACTAGCGATAATGCTAGAATTTCACTCCCGGACCCAGCACAACAATAAGGATAATCAAGCTAATCCCCCTGCTGTGATCCATATCCAATTTCGCGGCATCGCGTTCGGAGGTTGTGGTGTGTTGTCATTTGCGCTTTTTCGAGCTGACCAGGTTGGTAACCAGAGGAAAGCCGATGTGCCTCCAAATGAGGCTGCCACCGCTGAAATTAGAATCAACTTTACCCCCACCGGATTAAACAGTCCCGCCAGGACGTAGGCTACACCACCACTCAAATAGGGGACCAGGTTTAATATCCAGGCCCGCCGCCACCGCTCCGTCCCAACACGACTTTGCAGGAATTCAAGTTCATGAACGGCAAGAAAAGCTACTCCCACATAGAGAATCACGCCGATAACAATAATTGCCTCTCGCCACAAGCCTTCGGGTACTAGTCCCTGAATAAATTCGAACCAATCGCCATAGCCGAATAAAGTTGGAATAGCCAGGTATCCAGCAAAAATTAGCCCATTAACCGTCATGGAGAGCCACAGGAAGTAGCGTACAGAGGTTGGCGCAGAGCGCCAGACGCTAAGCAGCCCCCAAAAGACGATGCCCAGAGCCAAAATCAGTAGATCACGATTTTAGCGAAAAAGGTTGACGAGGGGTGTAAAGA
>JBDTVG010000244.1:0-15783 GCA_040007395.1 Chloroflexota bacterium | reverse complement strand
CGCCTTTACAATTCCTTCAGTGTACCCTTTTGCACCTTGCTTTAACATGAGCCAACTACGTATACATTGACTCGCAATCCAAGAATCCATGCGGCGGTGGGGTTGGCACCGACTGATTGAAACTTGCGCCCCCACTCGGAATATCGAAACAATAAAACCAATAGCAGTGAGACGGCAATTACCGTCCACTCTAAGTTATTCAAACCCAACAGCGGCGCAGTAACCCACGCCGAAAAACCTGCCGGTACAGATGCTTCGCGAGGCATATTTCCGGCATACGCCAGATACGCTCCATAGACGATCTGGTTCACAGCCAACGTTACGATAAGTGCATTTAACTTCAGTACACCGACCATCAGCCCCGAAATCAAGCCAATCAGCAGGGAAACCCCCAGCGCTGCTGCAAGCGCAATAGGCATACGGTCATCAGCGCCGCTTGAGACACCCACCACCATGAGCGCGGCAAGTGTCATCACGGAAGGGGTAGATAGGTCAATCCCGCCTGTCATAACCACCAGCATTTGACCAAAGGCTGCCAAGGCAAGAAATGTAGTTAAGGGCAAGACGGAGCTAAATGACGTGCGCGTCAACGTTTCGGGTGCGATCCATAAGCAGGTGATCAGCAACAGCCCAATGGCAACCCACACCGAAAGGTAACGCGATGAAACGACAATCGACGTGAGAAGCGGATTTTGAGTCCTATTTTTTATCATGAGTGTCCCTCAATCGGAGGCAATTTGAAGCCGGACTTGGCGATCACGTAGTCACGAGCCTCGTGTGCCTGTTGCATTAAGCAGACCAGATCCACATTCAAGAGTTTTCCATCGCGCTTGAGGGCTTTACCTGCCACGAAGACCGAGTCTACATTGCTGGTATTCATACCCCATGTGACAGCGCTGATCGGATCATTGATTGGCAGAATGTTCGGAAGGTCGGCGCGAAGCATAATGAGGTCTGCTTCTTTGCCCGGAGTCAGCGTGCCTGTTTTATCCAGTAAACCATTGGCGCGTGCGCCTTCAATAGTGGCAAACTCTAGTACATCGCGTGCAGTTAACATTGCGGGCAAGCCGCCTTTGCGTGCTAGTTTCTTTTCAAAGATCATCGATCTTTGCAGTGAGTAGACTGTCCGCATTTGTGTAAACATATCATTTGGCATATTGGTTTCCACATCCACGCCGAGACTGGGGCGTAGACCACTATCCAAAAACTTTTGAATAGGCGGCATACCGTAGCCCATCATCATTTCAGTAGGTACAGACAGCGAGATTGTGCCGCCAGTGTCCACAATCATTCCGATTTCCTCATCGCTCAACGTCGTACAGTGGACATAGGTCGTGTCATTGCTGAGCAGCCCTGCTTTCCCCATCTCAGCCAGTTTGCCTTGCTTACCGGCTGTGCCAACCCCAACATGCACTGTGATACGCGCTCCGATTTCACGCGCCAAGAGCCATTGCGCTTTCGCGACCTCGAACGGCGTGAACTCCGGTCCAGCAGGGGCGAGGGCAAGCGTCAGCAACTGGTCTTTCGAGGAGAAATATTGCTTGGCGATGTCACGAAACCAGTCACCCTGTTTGTCGTCCACTTTTTTCCACTGCGGATAGCCGTAGGCAAACACCGCACGTATCCCAGATTCATGCAAGGCTGAGATAACTGCGTCAGCGTGCTCTCGCGTGGCTTGGATTTCTGACCAATCGAGGATAGTTGTAATGCCTGCGTCAATCGCGCCGTACAAACCGACCAGATCCCCGGTATGGGCATCTTCGGGACGAAAGTGAGGCGCTAGCTTGGTAAGAATGAACGACAGATAACTCTCATTCCCTTCTAACTGCACATCTGTGCCGATATTGCGAAGGATTCCCTGCCAGACGTGACGATGCGTATCCACAAAACCCGGCATGACGATCATGTCCGACGCATCGATCACCTCCGCATCTTCTGCGTTGAGATCGGGGCCAACCGCCGCAATTTTCGTCCCTTCGATGAGCACACTGGCTCGATGGAAGTTGCCGACTTTTTTATCGAGGGTGAGAACAATGCCCTTCTGGATGAGAGTTTTCTCTGCCATTCAATACTCGCTAATTCAGCACTTGATAAGCGTTTTTTCTGTCATGCTGTCATTCGATATTTGCTATTTCATCATGCGCCCACCGTCAACGCGCAGATTGACACCTGTAACGCCTCGGTTTTCAAGTAGGAACGCAGCGGCATGGGTTACATCGTCGATAGTCACCAACCTGCCGAGGGCGGTACGCGCCCTCAAGTTGTCAAGGACTTCCTTTGGTTTGGCCTCCCAAGTGGGCGTGTCACCCACCTGACCGGGATGAATCGCATTGACGCGGATCGGCGCAAGCTCAATTGCCAGCGAATTGATCAACGAAGATACTCCACCGTTGACTGTTGTGATGGTGGTTGAACCGGGATAGGGTTGATTGCGTGCCAGCCCGCCATAAATGAGGATGGACGCATCCTCCTGCATTTTTGAGCAAAGCACATGCACACATTCTGTGTAGCCGACCAATTTTAATGTCACTAATTTGATTGCTTCGTCAATGTTATATTCACGAACTTTATTTTCGTCGCGGTGAAGCGCTACTAACGCAAGATGAAGCACATCGTCTACGCCGGAAAGGGCAGAGGCGATGCCATGTGGCGAGGATAAATCCACAGCGACTCCAACACAATCGCCGCCGATCTCCTTCGCTGCCGCTTGTGCGCGTTCCAAGTCGCGGCTCGTCACCACAACGTGGTATCCCTTGTCTGTGTAGTGTTTGGCGAGATGTTTACCCAGTTCGCAAGTCCCACCAACAACGACGATGGTTCCTTTAGTCATGATGGTGATCTCCTTTGCTCAATTGCTCTTCGAGATATTTCCAGTCACGGCGGAAGCGATACGAGTGACGGCGCGGCGGCTGTGGCGCTTGTGTTTCTAGCCAGCGAACGATGCCATCCGTCGCGTTGCGGAATTCGTGGACGCAACCGACACCAGCCCACGCGCAATCACCCGGCTTGAGGTGATATTTCACACCGTCGAACCAACCATAGACTTCGCCTTCGAGGATAAGATAGGTTTCCTCCAATGGATGGTCGTGTGCGCCCGCCACGCCCGCTGGTTCATATTGCACCATGAACATCGTGGCAAGTTGTGCGCCAAGATCGCTATCCACCATCATCTTGACGGTGATGCCGCTGTAGACAAGCAGCGCCGTCCGCATACTAGCCGAGACAGCCAGCCTATCCTGCGTTTGTTGGCCTGCTTCCATGTTCTCCGGCGCAATATGCCCGAATGACCGTGTACGCGGATCACGTGAATCAACCTTGATTGGCTCCACCTTCGGCAGGGCAGCGACGGGATAAACATCGCCCTCCCCATCTAGGCGGGGTTGCGGGGCGAGCATCTCTGCCCAACGCACACGCGCTTGGCTGTCATTGCGGAAGGAGTGCGCGGCAGAAACATGGATTACACCATAATCGCCGGGTTCGAGCGTATAGGTTCCATCACCTGTTTCGCAAACGATCTCGCCTTCGAGTATGTACACTTGCTCTTCGAAGGTATGGACATGCGCCCCAATAGTGCCGCCGGGGTCAAGTTCGCAAATGCTAAATTCTTGGTGTACCGATCCGTTCGACCCGTCCACGATACACCAGCGGCGAAACCCACTGCTGATCTTTTCAAATGTGGGCGGAACCTTGAAATCTTCCTGATCAGCGGTGCGGACGATATGTCTTGATGACATGAGGCTCTCCTCTTTTGGTAATGCGCCTAGTCCCTTTCAAAACGACTTATTTTCTTTGCAGGCAGCAGCGCCTGACTCAATCCAGCGCACTGGTTCGCTTCCGACAATTCCAAACATTTTCAAAGCGATGAATACAGGCAACGTCGATCCAGATCACTTCGCCCACATTGAGATCCTGCACCTGCCTACGGGCAAGCACTGTACACCACCTATCACATTGGTAATTGCAGGACGGGCTGAAAGTTATGGTCGGTTGAATGCGGGCTGGATAATCTATTGGGACGACGCGATTCGCGATCCGGCTCACCGCCAGAATCGTAACCTGTGGTAGCCTAATGATGGACGTAGCGAACGAGGAGTAAACACGCCGCTTGAACATCGCTTAACGTCGCTTGTCTGCAAGTAGTTTCAAAAGAACAAAGTCAAAATCAAGCATTTATTCTATACCCTGTCAATAAGTGCCGTTACCAATACGCGGTAACTGTAAAATCAATTTTCTTGCTAGTTCTTGATAACGCTATTTATTTTGTGCGCCAAGCAAAATATTCAATAATATTGAACATCATACACTGAAAAACTTAAAAATGTCAAGTGATGTTAAACAAAAAGTGCATTTCTATCATACCGTACATCCCTGAACTACGGATGGTGAGAGCGTACTCACCCTCAAAACTATAGATATAATCACCATGTTGAATCACTGGGTTAACGGCGATCCGATGCTGATAAGTGGGTGCTATCAAAGTACCGCTTGGCAATACGCCTAAACCAATATTCTCTACTAACAAATAATGTCAATAATAGATAGCTATTCCAAGAATTACGATGGCGTATTCTTTGACCAACCACACAATCGATTTTGCGTATCGTTGCCAAATCAACTAAATGCGATTATTGTTCAATCATATTTAACAATTTATCTTTAAATGGTAGAAGCGTGGCCCGACCCACCATCCCAATGTGCTCGTGTAAGTAACGAAGGTCTACTATTTTGAGTCAGATGTCTATTGACCGTTCGAGGGATTCGCCGTCAACATATATCCTGAGTAAACGTCCCTTATATCTGGATAACGCACGCTGATCTCGTTGACTATCGACACCAATCCTTTAATGGTTTCACTCTGTGTCAACCCCGTAATGACTAGCGGCTCTTGGGTTTCGATGTCTTCGCTATGCTCCTCCGAGGCAAGAAGCAGCACTGGAATCGGGTTTAGGGTTGCATCATCCCGCATCTTAGCCAGTAAGCTTATCCCATCCAGATCAGGCAGCGCCACATCAAGCACTACCAGATCCGGTAGTTGTCGCTTCATCGCCTCAAAGCCTTCACGCCCACCGTAGGCACGGCGCACGCTGTACCCACATTTGCAGGTGAGTAGAATCTGCTCCATGAGAAGCACAAAACCCCGATCATCGTCCACCAGTAGAATGTCACGCACGTTGTCTAGCCTACCAATTTGATCTAAGAGTTCCTGTGCCCACACCGGTTTTGTCAGATAGCCCGCCACACCAAGACTCTCCATATTTAGGGATGGTTCTGGCAGTCTACAGTAGATAACTGGGACGCTTCGCTCGACTGTAGAGCGTTGTGGTATCGGGTTAGCGTTAGTGCTGTCAATGATCACTTTGGGGTTGTATTGTAGAATCATTTCCTCAACAGAATCACTTTCGCGCACCTGTATCACTTCGCAATTGAGGAAACGGCGGCGCAGCATAGCGACAACTGCTGCATTGCGTTCGATCACCAGCAAGGCTGGACGGACATGTTCTGGATTGGTTTCTAGGGGAGTAGGGTCGGCTTGCGTTTTGAGTAGGGCGTGGTCGGAGATCGGAAGCGAAAAGGTGAAGGCCGAACCAACCCCTACTTCACTTTCGACCCATATTCGTCCGCGGTGCGATTCGACAAAGCGCTTGCTAATGGCGAGTCCCAACCCTGCCCCACCATGGCTGCGCCGTAGAGAATGATCAGCTTGGTAGAAATCGTCAAACACTAGACCGAGTTTATCTTTAGGGATGCCAGCGCCCGTATCGATCACGCTGATGAGCACATCGCGTCCAGACTGCCGTGCGACGAGATCGACGGTACCGACCTCTGTGAATGAACACGCATTGTTCAATAGATTCAATACCACTTGACGAATACGGGTGCAGTCAAGGTCAACCTTGGGCAGGTTTGGCGCAACATTGATCTGGAGATAGACGGGACGACCTCGCACAAGGTTTTGGGCGATCTCAAATGTTTCGTGCAGCAGCGGTTCCAGATCGACCTGTTCAAAATTCAGGCTGAAGTCTGCGATTTCAAAACGCGACAGATCGAGGATGTCTTCGATCATGGCTAGCAAGTGTTGGCTGCTGCGATAAATCTGGTGGACATCGCGGCGCAGGGTCGGTGCCCAAGCCATATCCCCGTAAACTTCTGGCGAGCGATACATAATCTCGCTGAACCCCAGAATCAGATTTAGCGGTGTCCGCAGTTCGTGGCTGATATTGGCGGCAAATTGTTCTTTAAGTCGTCGCGCATTTTCGGCTTGTTTACGCGCCCAAATGAGGTCAAGTTGGGTGCGTTTTTGTGTTTCGTAGGCAATCTCAAGCGATTTGAGGGTTTGGCTAAGTTGGGCGCGGTGGTCACGGGTGACTTCCAAAAGCTGCGTGCTGCGAAGCTCCATAATCCGATACCAATGGATTGCCGTAAAGAGGGTATTGGCGCTTAACCAACTTGAGATCGCGGCAAGGGTCAATAATGTGGCTATTTCAAACAAAGGATACTGGCTGGCGGTGGTTACATTGAGCAAAGCCGCCGTTCCAATAATGATCAACGCCGTCGCAAAACCGCCGCCTCGCACCAGCATCGCGCTGACAAAGACAAACAGCAAGCCGAAAAATGGCAAATACGGGTTCGGAAACAAGATCATCGCGATGATGAGATCGCTGAGGCTGCCTACGACCAGCAAATGAAAGGCGAGGGTAGATCGTTTTTCAAGCGTTTGCTGAACGCCGCGTCCAATCACGATCAGGAAACACGCCAGTAACGAGGCGGTCATTGGAATATCCCGACGGAGCAGGAAATACCACGCACTCAGGATTCCAAAGCCAACCATAACGTTGGCGAGACGCGATGCAAGTTGTCGTCGCAGTTCAACCAGACTATCGTTTTCGTTAAACTCGGTATGAATTTCAGAGATTGTTTTAGCAAGTGTCATTGCAAAATGCTCCCCAGCAGAGGCGCTTAAACGACACCCACTTCTCGTAGAGTCGCCAGAAACTTTTGTTCAGTGGTGGGCTTGGAGAGAAACGCCGACGCGCCCAACGAATACGCTAACTGTGGATCGTTGAATACGGTGCAGACAATGATTGGAATGTGTTTGGTCGTTGGATTGGCGCGTAAGCTCTGCAAGATTTGCCAGCCATCTCTTTCTGGCATCATCACATCCAAAATGATCGCGCTCAGGCCAAACACGTCAATTTGATCAAGATTTTCAAATGTATTTTGCAGCGGCACGACAATACAATTTGAGCCTTCGAGGAACCTTTCCAGCAGCGATGCCCACCCTTCATTATCATCGATTACGAGGATCTTTGCGCTGCCAGATGGCATTCGCAGGGTAATTTCAAACTGTTGATTGACGACAGTAGCGATAGTGTTATAGGCGATTGTCCAGCGCAGCCGCCGCGCCACTTGAATCACAATGGAATCGGGATTGATTGTCGCGGTTTCTTGTGGTTGCTTTTGTTCCATATGTCGGTTTGAGTTGTAGCGGAGCGTTAACATGACTGAACTTTCATCCGCCTCAAAACTTGCAAAAACCTCACCGGGTTCAGATTGCTGAATGACAAAACTCAACATACTCACAATGATTTGGGTGGCAAGTGCCGGATCGGTAGACAATGTAATCGGCTCGGTAGGGGTGCTGACAATAATTTCCACGCCATGTTGAACCGCCAAACGTTCTACAGCACCTTGTGCGCGGTGCAACATCTCAACGATGTCAACGGCGCTGAAATTGAGCTTTAGCCGTTCGATCTCGGATTGTGGGGAGAAATCGGCATCAGCAGTAGGAGTTGCAGAGGGCAAACGGTTGTCCCACAGCGTTGTTGCGATCAACTCCTGACCGCGTTTCAGATCGCGGTAGGCTTGGCGCTCCGAAAGCCCTAGTTCCCCCGCCGCTTCCTGAACACCCAGATTTTCCACGTAGATCAGATGGAGGATATTGTAGATCCGTGCATCTGGCGCACGGAAGTTAAGGTCAGTTTTGGGTTTGAACGATTCGATGGCACTGATCAATTCTTGACGAAGCTGCCGCCCCCCCGTCCGTGTAGAGAGATCTCCCTTACCATCGTACACACGCGCTAAGGGATGCTGTTGGAGATAAGCAAAATCGTAAAGGTGTTCCAGCGCCTGTTTCACCTGTTCAACGAACGCTTCGAACAGTTGTTTGCCTGCCTGCGGGGATTGAATAGTATTTGCCATAATCAATAAATCTCTACAACTCTACAAACTAATTTTTGCTGACCCTGAATGCTTATGCAACTAATGGCTCCACTTATGATAGTCTGCTGTATGACAAAACCGTGTCAAATTTTTGGCAGACCACTTGATATTGTGTTGCTATACTGCACCTAATCGTAATTCATAATGGGCGGTGTCAGAAGTAAGTTGGGTGTCATCTACCATTTTAGCATGACTTCCGACGGACGATACCCTACGCCGCACAAACCAACGCCAAAAGGAGGAATGACTCAACCAATAAACGAGACTCGCGCACTCCAAAACTTACGTCTTAACCGGGTCAGAGGAGAAAAATGATGAAAAAGCTCTTTACGATTTGTTTAGTTCTACTGGTCGCTACCAGCGCAGTAATCTTTCAACAATTACCTGTCCAAGCGCAGTCAAGCGTCACCATTACCGTTGCGGTAGTTAACAACCCCGATCAGCGCAAATTGCTGACCCTGTCTGATAGTTTTCATGCAGCCTATCCTAATATCAATCTGTCGTTTGTCATGCTGCCCGAAAATGAACTGCGTGACCGCGTTACCACTGATGTGACAACAGGCGCAGGATCGTTCGACATTGTTCAGGTCGGCACCTACGATACCCCCGTATTTGCGAAGAACAAGTGGCTCGCGTCCGTCGATGACCTGATGGCGGTGAATCCCAAGAATGTTCAACCCAATTACAATGTCGATGACCTTCTCAAGCCAATTCGTCTCGGCTTGTCATACGAGGGCAAGCTCTACGCACTGCCATTCTACGGCGAATCCAGTATGACCTTCTATAACAAGAAGATGTTTGCAGACGCTGGCTTGACCATGCCCGCGGAACCAACATGGGATCAGATCAAGGAATTTGCCTGCAAGCTCCACAAGCCCGATCAGAAGCAATATGGTATCGCGCTGCGCGGTCTGCCCGGTTGGGGCGAAGTGTTGGCTCCGCTGGATACCGTTATCAATACCTATGGCGGCAAATGGTTCGACGACAACTGGCAGCCACAGCTCAATTCCAAAGAATTCCACGACGCAGTGAGCTTCTATGTTGATCTGGAGCAGAAGTGCGGCGTTCCCGGAGCCGCGAACAACGGGTTCTCGGAATCACTTACGGCAATTGCTCAAGGTCAAGCCGCGATGTGGGTTGATGCCACCGTCGCCGCTGGTTTCCTGACCGACCCCAGCCAATCCAAGATCACCGATAATGTCGGGTTTGCTATGGCACCCTATGGCCCAGTCAAGAAGGGTTATCACTGGCTGTGGAGCTGGGCCTATGCAATCCCCACGACCAGCAAGCACCAGCCCGAAGCGCTTCAGTTCCTAACTTGGTCAACCAGCACAGACTATATCAATCTAGTCGGTAAGACCTATGGTTGGCAGACAATTCCCCCCGGCACCCGTGAATCAACTTACAAGAACCCCGATTACCTCAAGGCCGCAGGCGCTTTCGCAGACATCACCCTCAAGTCTATCGAAACTGCCGACCCGACTGACGCAACTAAAGATAAAGTGCCATACGTCGGTGTACAATTTGTAGGTATCCCAGAGTTCCAAGGATTTGGTACGGACGTTTCGCAACAAATTTCTGCCGCAATCGCGGGCAAGCTTTCAGTTGACGATGCCTTAGCGAAATCACAAGACATCGTTACCAAAGCGATGAAAGACGCGGGCTACATCAAGTAAGTTCAAGCGATAAGTCGCTCTGGTTCTCCTACTCTTCAAACTCTTCAAAAAGAGTAGGAGAACCAAGCTCAAGAAATCTGCAATCGGCCTTAATTCAGCGGCGAACATTTATAACATCGACCCTATTCTTGTGAGTACTAGCAATGTGGTCGCTGGTGCCTTATCTAAAAAGCCCATTATCAAATTAAGTGATTTTGTTATGTCGAATACAATAAGTACCCAACTTGCTTCAAATGCCGCCACCACCAAGTCTGCTGGTCGGCGCGGCTCAATGTTTTCACTAGCGAGTCCGGCGATAGGCTATCTGATCGTGATGACGCAGGTGCCACTGCTGTTTACCTTGTACTACAGCTTGTCCAACTGGAACTTTCTGAGGCCAGAACGCACCCAATTTATCGGACTATCCAACTATCTTGATTTCGTTCAAGATTCCGATTCGCTGGTCATTATTCGCAACACGCTGACCTTTGCCACTTCAGTCGTCATCCTGACACTGGTCTTCGGAATGATACTGGCGTTGCTCTTGAATCGTCAGTTTTTTGGACGAGGCTTAGCCCGCACGCTGCTGATTACGCCCTTCTTGATTATGCCTACTGTATCGGCAGTGATGTGGAAAAACATGCTATTCAACTCACAATTCGGATTGATCAACTCATTTGTGACCTCGCTGGGTGTGCCGCGTGTTGACTGGATTAACCAGTTCCCGATGGCCTCGATTGTGACGATTGTGACGTGGGAATGGACACCCTTTATGATGCTGATTCTGCTGGCGGGATTGCAATCGCTGGCACAGGAGCACCTTGAGGCAGCGCAGATCGACGGGGCTAATCCGCTGCAAACATTCTATTATGTCATCCTGCCCCATCTCCGACGCTATGTTGAGATCGGCGTGCTGCTCGAAGTGCTGTTTGTGTTAAATATCTTTGGCGAGATTTTCGTCACGACAAGCGGTGGACCAGCAATGGATACGACGACCCTGACGTTCAATATCTACCTTGAAGCATTTAAGCGTTGGAATGTGGGGCGTGCCAGTGCATACGGTGTTATTGCGGTAATTTTTGCGAACATTATTACGTTATTCTTCTTACGGATTATTCGCGGTAACGCGCAACAGGAGGCCGCATGACTGCCACTGGCGTTCAGCGCAAACTGGTTGGGCATGGGCTATCTGTGCTCACCCTTCTGATTGCCTTTGTAGTCTTCTTTCCTATTCTGTGGATGGTGCTCACGTCCTTTAAAACGGAGGCAGACGCATATACCGATCCACCACTGCTAATGTTCCAGCCAACGCTAGACAATTACAGAGTAGCGTTGCAGGAATCACGTTATTTTGACTATTTGACTAACACGATAGTGATCACTGGGTTCGCTGCGTTGGCTGCGTTTATACTTGGCATCCCCGCTGCCTATAGTCTTGCTTACTATCCGGGTAAGCGCAGCAACTTCACGATGATGTGGGTCATGTCTACCCGGATGCTGCCGCCCGTTGGGGTCATTGTCCCCCTCTATATTATTTTTAAAAATCTAAGTTTGTTTGACACCTATTCTGGCCTAATATTGCTCTACACCACGATGAATGTGCCATTGGTGATCTGGATGATGCGGTCATTTCTGGCGGACCTGCCCTACGAAGTGATTGAAGCGGCACGCATTGATGGTGCAACCTTATTGCAAGAGTTCACCCGCGTGATTCTGCCACTTGCCACGCCCGGTTTGGTGGCGACACTTTTACTGTGCTTTATCTTTACATGGAACGAATTTTTTGTCGCGTTCAACTTAACGATCACTAAAGCCGCACCATTATCTGTGTTTATCGTGTCCTTTAAAACGGCGGAAGGGCTGTTCTGGGCGAAGATGTCCGCTGCGGCGACGATTACTGCACTGCCTGTCGTGGTCGCTGGATGGGTTGCCCAACGACAGTTGGTTCGTGGCCTGACCGCTGGCGCGGTAAAATAACCTACGATCCAGATAGAGGAGGCTCTATAATGCTTGCTGCACAAATTGAAGCGCCCAATCAAACTCGTGTGATCGAGGCGCAGCAGCCGACGGCGGGGCCAGATGATGTGCTTATCAAAGTCTCTGCCGCCGGAATCTGCGGGACGGATCTACACATTCTGCATGGCGAATATGAGGCCAACTACCCACTTATTCCCGGACATGAGTTCAGCGGAACTGTGGTTGCCGTCGGGGAACACGTGACCCGCTTCAAGGTTGGAGATCGCGTAACTGCTGATCCTAATATTCCGTGCAACCGCTGCCTCGCGTGCCAACGCAATGAGCCAAACCAATGTGAGAATCTGGCAGCAATCGGTGTGACCCGCGATGGTGGATTTGCCGAATATGTGGTCGCGCCGGAAGGCAATGTGTTCTCGATTGGGGAGCTTTCGTTTGCCCAAGCCGCCCTGATCGAACCGCTGGCGTGTGTGGTGTGGGGCTTGAAGCGTGTCAATGTTCAAGCAGGCGATTCTGCCCTCATATTCGGGGCTGGCCCAATGGGATGTCTGTTACTCCAAGCCTTGCGAAGCAGTGGCGCGACTACCGTCGTGATCACTGATCCGGTACAGTGGCGCTTGGATCAGGCGGCGACCCTCGGCGCGACAGAGACTGTACTTGCCAACGACCAGCAAGAAAAACAGCTTCGCGCATTGATGCCCGCTGGCTATAGTATCGTCGCGGATGCAACTGGAATCCCAAAGGTGCTTGAACAGACTTTCGGCTATGCCCGACCACGTGGTAAAATCTGGGTGTTCGGTGTTACGCCGCGTGGGGTGCCTGCCAGCTTTATTCCCTATGACGTATTCCGCAAAGATTTAAGCATCATCGGCAGTTTTGCCGTTAACCGTACTTTTCAGGAAAGCATCGCGATGATCCAAAGTGGCGCAGTGCGCGTTGAGCCGTTAATCTCACACCGACTGCCGCTTAGCCAATTTAGCGAGGGGCTTGACTTCGCAGAACATGACCCCAAGCGTATGAAAGTTCAATTTACTCTAGCCTAACTTAAGGATACTTATAGATGGACAATATGTTTGACCTCTCTGGGCGTGTCGCGATGATTACTGGCGCGGGACGGGGAATCGGGCGTGAAATCGCTGATACGTTGGCGCAAGCCGGAGCGAATATTGTGCTCGCGGAACTTGATCCGGCGAGTGGAGAAGCCGCCGCACAAGAGATTCGCACAACGGGGCGGGATGCGATTGCCGTGCAGACTGATGTCCGCAAATCAGAGAGCGTTAACGCAGCGGTTCAGCAGGCTATCAATCATTTTGGCAAGATTGATATTTTGGTCGCCAATGCCGGAATCTGCATCAATACGCCTGCCGAAACGACCACTGATGACGACTGGCTGAGTGTTATTGACATTAATCTAAACGGCGTGTTTCGGGCGTGCAGGGCGGTTGGTAATCATATGCTAGCGCGTAAATCCGGCGCAATTGTGAACATCGCCTCAATGTCAGGAAGCATTGTCAATAAGCCACAGCCCCAAGCAGCCTATAACGCCTCTAAAGCGGCGGTTATCCATCTGACTAAATCGCTCGCCGCCGAATGGGCGGATCGTAATGTGCGGGTGAATTCGGTTTCGCCGGGCTATATTGGTACAGAAATGACCAAGCGCGGCATGAATACCGCCGATTGGGGCAGTGTCTGGACACAAATGACTCCGATGGGGCGGGTTGGTACGCCGCGAGAAATCGCACTGGCGGTACTCTATCTCGCCTCTGACGCTTCCAGTTTTGCCACAGGCACTGATCTGATTGTGGACGGCGGCTATACGTCTTGGTAGCTATATCTGGTTAGGTTGAGTTTCGGAATATCGAATAAAATGTCTATATCAACCGTTTTGACTAACATAACTTCTGTTGTTAGGGATGTGTAGATATGCCGATTGCGCTACTGTAGCTGCCTGCAATCTGGAACATCGATCTTTAGCACTTCTATTGTTTTTCAACTGAAGTTATAGTATTATGAGCACAACCTAATCTACGGGTCATATGCTCGTTGGATTGGCGGCGGCCCCTAAACCCGCTCGTAGTGAGTTCGATTCTCACATGGCCCACTGAGGAAATAGACAATGTTCTAGGTTTGCTTCGCACATTCAAGAGATCCTCCAGTTGTATCACCTTGTTTAAATGGACACTTCCGTATTCCATTAACTAGGAGATATGACTTTGAATACCCTTCCCCGAACAATTACAGCCAAAGTTCTGGTTGACCCTACTGTGTACGACAATCTACGTTGGCATTGGCGTGATCTGATGTCCTCAACGCGCAAGCATGAGCTACATGCTGCCCATCACCTGTTCTACGCAATTCTATTGGGTAGGGATTGGCGAAAAGGCTTTACGTGTATTACCAATTGCCGCAAACTCGATAATGGTGCCTTCTATGGATGGGCGTTGTTTCGAGCGGTAGCGGCTCTGCATAAACCGTCATTTGAGGCAGAGCTTCTCGCACCCTTCGATGGCCTTGCCACTCTCACTATGCTTCAACACATTCGCCAAATCGTTCCCATCCAAAACGCTTACAGTTATCGCGCCGATCAGTTTACGGCACGCGGCTTCCCATTCGAGGCATACAGTCTGCCGGCATCGGTTTTGGATAACGATGATCAGTGATTGGAACCCCAATGCCTGAATATTAGGTAACGGTTCCATATGCTTATGTGCTGGTTCGGACTGACATTCTGCTGGCGCAGCAAGTCGTGCAAGTTGGACATGCGTGCCTTGAAGCAGGCCGACAGTTTGAGTGGTCGGAAGGCGCTTGCAACCTCGTTGTATTGGGCGCTGCGACCCTGCCTGATCTACAAATCATCATTGAACAGGCAAGCCTAGCAGGCATTCGGATGGCACGTTTCTACGAGCCAGACGGAGACTTAGGGCTAACGGCGGTATGCACAGAACCCTTGACTGGCCCTATCCGGCGCGTCTTTCGCCGCCTAACGCTTTGGCGCGAACCGCTAGGCAATACTTCAGCCCGCGACCCACCGACAGGTCGCGAGTAAATGCACTATGTCAAATTATGGAATGCGTAAATCAGTTTGCCCTGAAAGGAATAATTCTTTGGTAGCACAACTTGTAGACATCGGGATAAACCTGATGCACAAATCATTCAATGTAGATCGCCGCGAGGTTTTGGCTCGTGCTCAAGCCGCTGGAGTCGTCAAGCTTATCATCACAGGAACATCGGAGCGAAGTAGTCAGGAAGCAGCAGCTTTTGCACAAAAGTCTGGTGGCATATTGTATGCTACGGCTGGAGTACATCCGCACGATTCGAAACATTGTACGCCAGCAACTATCACGGTTCTGCGCGATTTAGCAAAACTCCCCGAAGTTGTCGCGATTGGCGAATGTGGCTTGGATTACAATCGCGATTTTTCGCCCCGCCCGATCCAAGATCGCTGGTTCGAGGCGCAAATCCAACTGGCCTGTGAACTAAAGATGCCACTCTTTCTCCACGAGCGAGAAGCACATCAACGCTTTATTGAAATTCTATCGAACTATTCCAACTCGCTTAATAAAGTGGTTGTGCATTGCTTTACTGGAACGGCAGAGGAATTAGACAAATATTTGTCAATGGGTTTCTACATCGGCGTTACAGGTTGGATCTGTGACGATAGACGTGGAACGCACTTACGAGGGCTTGTCCAGCGTATTCCACTTGATCGACTTATGCTGGAAACCGACGCACCATTTTTGACTCCTAGAGACTTACGTCCTCAACCAGCCAATAGACGCAATGAACCAGCCTTTCTGCCGCACATTCTAAACACAGTCGCTAATGCAATGGAAAAATCACCTGAAGCAGTGGCAGTTGCAACGACAGCAACCGCCCAATCGTTTTGGGTCTTCAGGGAAATCGGTGGTAAGCGCTACCTGTGGCGGTATCAGGC